>JAAYDL010000225.1 GCA_012729265.1 Lentisphaerota bacterium
CTGAGTTGACCGACGTTCCCGCCATCTTATAGAGCGCCATCACAATCAGGGCGACCACCGCAGCACGGATCCCGCTGAAGGCTTTCTGCACCAGCGGAGAGTCAAAATACGGAGCCAAAAACGCGGCAACCAGAAGAATCACCACCACCGACGGAGCGGCCATTCCGATCGCCGCAGCCAACGCCCCCGGCACTCCGCGCTTACGGTAGCCGATCAGCGTTGCGGTGTTCATTGCAATGACGCCGGGAACCGATTGGCCGAGCGCATAATAGTCGACCATCTCTTCGTCGGAAATCCATTCTTTGTCATCCACCACCTCGCGCTTCATCAGGGGAAACATGACAAAGCCGCCGCCGATGGTGAATGCACTGACGCGCATAAAAACAAAGAAAAGCTCCAACAGCGTCGGTCGTTCCGGATTTTCAGCCATTGGAGCCTTTCGTTTTTGCCGCGGCAGACGCGTTAGAAGTTTACGCAGGAGGCATGCAGTGCATCAATTTTTTCACCAATGGCTGCAATCAACTCAGGATTAACCTTGCTGTTCACCTTCATCAACGCCAGCGAATACGTTCCGGCTGGATCATGCGGGTTCCGCATGTCGTCGATATTGATCCCCGCTTCGGCCAGAGCGTTGCCGATCTGCCCGATCACGCCGGGACGGTCCTTGTAGATGAAAAGCACGGCCGTTCCGACCGGCTCGAAGTAGAGTTTGTCGAAATCGTTGATGCGCGAAATCATCATGTTTCCCTCAGCGACGGTGCCGCGCACGCTGATGCGGCGGAACGTCGCGGCATCGACGGACGTGGTTACATCCACGGTGATCGAGTTGCCGTATCCCTTGCTGGCATCGGTCTGGCGGTTAAAATACTCCACCCCCATCTCCTTCAGGTAGTCCAACGCCGCGTCGTAGCCGAGCGAGCGGTCGAAATCGTCGCTCAGCGCCGCCACGATCTGCACCAGCAGCCAATCGCCGAACGTGGCGAGATCGCCATAGAAACTGGTTTCGATCAACTTCATCTGCTTGTTCCCGCCGGCAATACTGCGGCAGAGGTACGACAGAGCAAACGCCAGCTCGCTGTAGGCTTTGTCGAGACCTTCCGGCACATCGCGATTCACTACATAAGAAGCGATGCCTTTATCATCGTATCCGATCAGCTGCGTGGCCGAGCGCAATGCCGCATTATAGTTCGCCTCAACCGTGCTCGCCCCCAGATGCGGCAGCATGATATCCGCAATATCCGCAATCGGTTTTTCGCCGGCCTCATCCTTCGGATAGACATCGTTGAGGTAGCGCAGCCCTTTATCCGCCTTCAGCGCACGCAGATCACCTTCGTTGATAATGCCGGCGCGGGCGCAGTTGATCAGGGTCGCTCCGTTCTTCATCCGGGCCAGCAGCGACTTGTTAATGATGCCGCGGGTTTCGTCGTTTTCCGGCATATGCAACGAAACATAGTCGCACTTCTCGAAGATCTCCGTCAGCTCGGCCGACTCCGCTTTGAGGTCGCGGGCGCGCTCCTCGGAAAGAAAGGGGTCGAACGCCAGGATCTTCACATCGAACCCGGAAAGCCGCTTGGCGACCAGCTGCCCGATGGCGCCGAACCCGACGATCCCGACGGTCTTTCCCGTGATCTCCTTGCCCATGTAATTTTTCTTTTCCCATTTCCCGGCGCGGGTGGAGGCATCGGCCGGAACCACATGGCGCGCATCGGCCAGCATCAGCGCAATCACCTCTTCGGCGACGGCGTTGGCGTTGGCGCCCGGCGTATTCATCACGTCCACGTTCCGTGCACGCGCATACTTGGTGTCGATCGTGTTGTATCCCGCCCCGGCGCGGATCACCACCTTGAGCGAAGGCAGCGCATCAATAATTTCGGCCGTAACTTTTTCCGACCGAACAATCAACGCATAGGTATCGGGATGCTGGGATGCCAGTGCAGCCAGATCGGCGGAATCATCCTGAACAACGAGATAGTTTCCATGTTGGTTGAGGGCTTCGCGCGCCACAGCATTCAGTTTGGTCGGAATCAGTACTTTTTTCATCGTTTCCTCTCAGTTGGGGTTGAAAAACATGCCGAGACACTAAGCAGGGCTCCCGCCGGAATCAAGCTTTGACAAATTCCTTTTTCTGGGCGAACCTCTGCGCATTACAGGATTTCCAGATGAAAAAGAGTATCCAGGCATTTTTCGGCGCGGCCGCCTTCCTTATGCTGAGCGGCTGCATGGGCTATCAACTCGGCGGCGGTCGCCCCGAAGGCATTCAGACGGTTGCACTCAAAGCCATCGTGAATAAAACCGGTGAAACGGCGCTTGAGCAAGCGGTAACCCACGCCCTGCGTGAGCGTATTCAGTTTGATGGACGCCTTAAACTCGTCGACCTAGCCGATCAGCCCGACGGCCTCATCGAGGTCAATCTCCAGAGCTACCAACTCATCCCTATCGCTTATCACGATCGCCGCAGCGCCACTCCGGACCTATACCGTCTGACCCTCCATGCCGATGCGGGCCTTATACGAACTGCCGACGGCAAAACCGTATCGAGCTCGCAATCCTACGGCGAAACACAGGTCCCCTTTCAGTCCGACCTCACCTCCGCTAAACGCGATGCCCTTCCGAGCGCGGCCGCCGAGCTTGCAAAATACATGCTCAACGACCTTATTGATCAGTGGTAGACGCAGCGCGTCCCGCGCAGGGTAAGTTGCTTTCCCCCTTCCCCCGATCCTGATCTTACAGATCAGGGGAAATTCGAATTTCCAAACTCGTGCGGATTCCAGATGATTTTTTTCACATTTCGTGTAAACTGTCTCTAGTTGTTGGACGTATAGGCGAATAAAGGAACAGGCAAATATCGATGGAGCGGACAGACGAACTTCTCATGGAAGCATATCGGGACGGCGACGGGTCCGCTTTCCCCCAGCTGGTTTGTCGATATCAAAACCTGCTTTACGGATATCTTATGCGTATGGTCAACAACAGCGAAATGGCGGAAGACTGCTTCCAGGAAACCTTCCTGCGGGTGCACCGCAAGGCCCACACGTACCAGTCAGGTGCCACTTTCCGCAATTGGATCTACGCCATCGCCACCCATACCGCGATCGACACCCTGCGCCGCAATTCGCGCCGCCCGCAGACCGAACCGATCGAAGGCCACGAACTGCTCCAGCCCGACGCACCGGACCCCTCCGACGACGCCGCACACAACGAGCTGAAAGAAACCGTGCACGCCGCTATTGAAACCCTTCCTCCCCAGCAACGCGCCGCGTTGGTGCTGGCCTACTACCAAGGCCACACCTACGCGGAGGTTGCGGAAATCATGGATTGCTCGCTGGGCACCGTCAAAACGCACATGTCGCGCGCCCTTAAAAAACTATCAACACTGCTGCCGAAGGGAGGGGTTCTGTAATGCATTTCGATACCGACCAGCTCCGCGAATACCGCTTCGGCCTGCTTGACGAGCAGGAAACCGCAAGAATTGCCGCTCACCTCGAAACCTGCTCCGACTGCCGGGCCGAGCTCGAAGCCGTTGGCCGCCAGTTTGCCCTGCTCGACCTGCTGAAAGAGCAACCCGTGGTTTCGGAAAACCTCGTTACCTCGGTTTTGCATCAACGTAGACGAAGGTTCTCTGTCGCAAGCTCCAGAATGGCTTCGCGCCAGCTTCGCCGTGCACCTTCAGCGAGCACAACGAAGCAGGATGCTTCGTCTACATTCAAGCGCCCCGCTTTCGTCATTTTCGCCGCTGCCGCGAGCATCGCGATCATTTTCGGAATATTCCAGAGAGGGAATCGTTCACCAAGCCGCTCGAACACCAAAATTGCCGATTCTTCCGTGTATTCAGTGTCTTCCGTGGTTAATCCTCCCCAACCTACTCTCGCCGAACTGCGCGCTGAAAAGCCGTTCGCCCCCGCGAGCAACATTGAGCTCAATGTGCTGCCGCGCCGCGACGACGTACAGCTGACGATCTACAACGAAGAAGACCTCACACTGGTGCGCGAAAAACGCAAACTCACGCTCAAGCGCGGCTGGAACTGGCTCCAGTTTATGTGGAGCAACACGCTGATCGATCCCACCTCGCTTGCGCTGGAACCCAAAACCCACGCCGACCAGATCGAGATCACCCAGCTCGTCTATCCGCCGCGCCTTAACGAACTCGCGCGCTGGACGATCTTTTCTGAATTCGACGGCGAGGCCGACTTTGAACTGACTTACTTCACCTCCGGCCTCAAGTGGAACGCCTTTTACGAAGCCACCCTCGCGCCGGATGAGCAGGAGATGAAGCTCAAGGCCTATGTCCGCGTCGACAACGGCAGCGGCGAAGATTATGAAAATGCCGAAACCCGCCTCGTCGTCGGCCAGATCAATCTTGAGGAAAAAATCGCCGAACTCGCCCGCCGCCAGTACGCCTACGGTTCTCCCGTAAACAATGAGTGGTTGGACTCCTCGCACGTTGTCTATGATAATGGTGGGGACAAGAACGAAGAAGCATGGAGTTACCTTGACGGTGATGCCTTGTTTGGGAGTATGGATGGGTATTTAGAACAGAAGGAAATCCTCAAGCAGGCATTGAGTGAATACCAGCTCTACACCATTGAAGGGCGCGAAACGATTCCCGATGGATGGGGCAAGCGGCTGCCGTCGTTCGACGTGCAGGAGATCGGCGTTACCAATCTCTATAAATATGACGAGCAGCGCTGGGGCAATTCGACGATGCGTTTCCTCTCTTTTGCCAATACCGAAGCCTGCAAGCTCGGCGAAGATCCACTGCCGAACGGCACTGTGCGGGTGTTCCGAAATGTAGACGAAGCTTCCAGCTTCGTTATGCCCCAACAGCAGCCGAATGTGCACAACGAAGCTGGAAGCTTCGTCTACAATCTTAGCTACGTCGGCGCCACCGACATTAAATACATTCCCGTCGGCGAAGTGGTGGAACTCGAACTCGGCGCGGCGCAAAAGGTGACCGTCGAGCCCAAGCTGATGCGCACCCGCACTGAAAACTATGAGTTTTACACAAGCGACAACCAACCCGATTCTAACGAATTAAACATATTCGCACCATCCCCCCGTAAAGGCGACATTTCGGGTTGGGATGAAATTACGGATTGGAAGTTGGAGATTACCAACACCCGCGATCTGCCGGTGGAAATTGAAATTACACGTTCAACCAATTCGACCGACTGGGAAATCAGCACCGACACGCCTTACGAAAAATACGATGCAACCCGCGTCCGCTTTACCGTCCGGCTCGAGCCGCGCAGTAAAAAGGAGATCAACTACGAACTGACCGTGCACCACGGAACGAGAAGTGACGGGTGACGATTGAGGCGTGAAGAACAATCACGCAAATGGGAGATAAACATGAAACGTACAGGATTAAATAGAAAGTGTTGTAGCGTCGCCTCTGTGAGGCGATGGTTGGCTCACAGAGCCAACTCTACAACGTTGACCATCCTCACCGCGCTCTGCAGCACGGCGCAGGCCAAGATGGATCTAGCGACGGTGCCGACGCGCGACACCGTACAGCTGACGATCTATAACTCGGCCGATTTAACGCTGGTGCGCGAACAGCGCGACCTCACCCTTAAGGAGGGCATGAACAAGCTTCAGTTTTCTTGGGCCAACACGCTGATCGATCCGACCAGCTTGGAAATGATCCCGAAAGCCAACGCGGACAAGATTACTATTCAGGACCTCGTTTTCCCGCCGCGCGTTCAGAACCTCGGACTGTGGAATGTCAATAGTTCCATGAAGGGCGAATCGCCGGTGGAGATCAGTTATCTGACCAGCGGGCTCTCCTGGCGCGCCTTCTACATGGGCACGCTCTCCCCCGATGAATCCAAGCTGCGCCTTCAAGGCTATGTGCGCGTCACCAACAACAGCGGAGAGGACTATGAAAACGCCCAAACCCGCCTCATCGTCGGCGAAGTGCATCTCGTCGATCAAATCGCTGAACTCGCACAACGCCCTGCCTACAGCAGATACAGACCGCCCTCAATTATTAAAGCAAAAGTTACTGTCCTGAATGAGGATGAAGATATGGATCAATTTAATGGTGGGTGGGACTATGAAAAAAGGGAAGGTCTCGCTTTCGATATCAAGGAGATCGAGAAAGAAGGGTTGAGCGAATATTTCCTTTATACGATCGAAGGCACCGAAACCATTCCGAATACCTGGTCCAAACGGCTGCCGAGTTTTGATACCGATGA
>JAAYDL010000226.1 GCA_012729265.1 Lentisphaerota bacterium
AAAAACCAACTTTCCCGACCCGGGAATCAGCTGGGCGCCGCAGAAAAAGGCCACCCGCTCCGGCTTACACGCACGGCGTTTGAAGCAGACTTGACCTGCTTCTCTCCACGCTGATTCCCGGGTCAAATTATGTTTTTCTTATCCCTCAAACTCTGCGGCTTTTATTCAACATCCGATTTACATCAAGACGCCAAAAATCCACAATGACTGATAACTTATGACTACATCATTCACCAAACTATTCATATTCACTAGGGCCTACATCAAATCGATGCGGCTGTATTATGCGTTCATTACTGGCATCGCCGGCTGGATCGGCGTCTCCTTCTACACCTTTTGCGAGCCGGACCAGACCAGTCAGCCGCGCAATATTCTGCTGCTGGCGATGCTGTTTCTCAGCTGGGGCATTAATCAGATTATCAACGACTATCAAGGCCTGCCCGAAGACCGCATCAATGCCCCCCATCGACCGATGGTGACGGGAGAGCTCAGCCCCATTCCGGCGCTGGCGGTTTCGGGCGTACTGATGGCGGGCGTGGTGGCGGTCAGTTGGTTTCTGAATCCACTCTCCGTCATCCCGGTGGTTCTCGGCGTGGGGCTCAACATTCTCTACGGCCACGCCAAGACGTGGTCGCTGATGGGCAACGTCATCTTTGGTCTCTCGATTGCTATGTGCACCGCGTACGGATTTCTCGCCGCCGGGCCGACGCCGACGCCGCTCTTCAATTCCAACCGCATCTGCGTCCTCGTCCTTGTGGCGTTAATGAACGGGCTCATGACCTTCTACACCTATTTCAAAGACTACCGCGGCGACAAGCGGGCTGGCGTTAAAACCTTCATCGTTCGGCACGGCCCGCGCGCCGCCCGCTACGCCGGCCTCGTCGGCGCCCTGCTGCCGCTCGGTTTCTTCCTGCTCTGCTTGCGGATGGAATGGATTCCGTTCAACTCCATTCTCTACCCGCGCGACTTTATCTTCTGCGGCACCATGGCGACGCTGCTGCAAGTGTGGACCGCCATACTCTTCTTCCGCAACCCGACCGGCGAGAGCACCTACTTCAGCCTCGCCATGAACATACGCGCCTGCGCGGCGGGACAGATCGCGCTGATCGCGATCTTCAACGGCACACTCGCGCTCTACCTCTTTTCCGCCAGCTACATCTTCATCGGCTTCCTCTTCAACCTCTACAAGGATGCGCGCTCATGATATCCCGCCGCAATTTAAACAAGCACTTCGATGCCTTTGCGCTCCACCAGATCAAGCAGCTTTTTCGCGGCACCAGCCGGCTTCTTAATGCCCCGCTCCCATTTTTGCACGGTGGAGGTACTGATGTTCAGGACGGCGGCAAGCGCGGCCTGGCTGAGATGATTTTCTTTGCGTATCGAAATTATTTTCTCCGGCGTATAATCATGAACATCCGGAATGCAGAGCGTTTCAATGTTTTTCATGGTGATCTCGTCAACGATCCCGCTTTTGTGAAGATCGGAAACCGTTTCAGTGATGGATTTTGCAAGTGAACTTCTCATTTTTACACCTCCTTAAAATCGCCGTTGGCGATGGCCTTTTCAAACTGGGCATTCGTCAGCCCGGTCAGTATGTTGGAAAACTCCTTGAGAGCCATAAGTTCCCTAGCACTCAAATTATCCTTTTCATTCTTGGCGAAGCCATGGATAAAAATCGCTCGCCCGCCCCTTTTATAGCAGATAATCGTACGCCCACTTCCACTCTTACCCCTCCCTTGGAATCGGATTCTTTTCTTGTAGATGTTTCCGCCCAAACTGGCCTCAAAAACTCCGCCTTTCAGTTCCTCCAGCGCAGTTTTGAGCTCTGTTTTGCTCACAGGCTGCGTAGATACCCACTTGAAGAACCGGCGTGTCATCAAATCTTTCATGCCCAGAACATAGCACCTGGTGCTACACCTGTCAAACCTTAGATCGCAGGAGAAATAATGAAAAACAAGAACAACCTAAAATTGATATCCGTGCTTCACTATGTATGTGCTGGCTGTTTCGCTGTCGTCGGTATTTTGGCATTTCCATTTATAACCGCCCTCACATTTGGTTCTGCCGAAATAATGAAAGACCCGAATCGGGTTCCAAATCCATCAGAATCACTCGATAGTTGGGGCGCGATCTTTGGGATATCGGCATTGTATATTCTATGGTGGATTGGCGCCATAGCCCTTTTTCTGGCAGGCACATATCTCAGAAAAAGGAAAGCGCGTACATTCTGTATGATTGTTGCTGCAATCGAGTGCCTACTATTCATCCCTCTGGGAACCGTTTTGGGAGTTTTCACGATAATTTCATTAAACAAAAACTCTTCAACTGAATAAGCACCGAGCAATGAAAACAACCTCTACATCATCCCGTTTCATCACCGGATTCGGCAAAGCGATGGTCTATCTGCGGATCATCCTGCACATTCCGCTGTACTATGCCCGTCGGCCCGAAATGTTCCACTCGCCGGCGGCCTATTT
>JAAYDL010000227.1 GCA_012729265.1 Lentisphaerota bacterium
TACGAAAACTATGGTTCCGATCCGACCATCGATGCTTGGCTCTCCAAGCCGGTTAAGCAGGAATATTTGCGCAAGCAGCTCGTCACCACATTTTCTTCCGACACTTTGCCGGAAAAGGTTCCGGCGGATTCGGACACGAAAACGGTCCAGGTCCGCAAGGAATACGATCTGCGCATCCTTGTGGCCGAGGACAACGGCGTCAACCGGCGGGTCGTTAAGATGATGCTGGAGCGGCTTGGATACAACAACGTTGTGATTGTTCCCGACGGGGAGGACGCCGTTGCGGCATTCATCGATTTCGAATACGATGTTGTCCTGATGGATATCCAGATGCCCGGCATGGATGGCCTGGAGGCCAGTCGCCAGATCCGTCAGCAAACAGGGAGCAAGGACAAGCCGTGGATTATTGCGCTGACCGCCGGGGTTCTGGATGAGGAGCGGGCGGCGGTTTATGATGCCGGCATGAACGACTTTCTTCCGAAGCCCATCAGGGTTGAGATTCTCGGGGAGGTGCTGGAGAGGATCCGCTGCGTTATTGATGGCGCTAGGAATTAAGAAACCACTTGATTTTCCGCACGACCGATTAGAACCAATGTCCCGGAAGAGCGTGTCCGACGGATTTGAACAACCGGAGTCGACTTTCTGGCAATGTTTCGTGGAGCCATTTTACGGCGTTGCATGGAATGATCAACGGCAGGAGTTTCCCGCAACCTATTGGCGCAGATTTGACCCAAGCGCCCGGCAGGTAACCAGATCCTCCTATCGTTCGGAATCCTGTTTGTTTGCTCGTCGCACAATTACGGAAAAAGCAATATTGGAACTGGAGAGAGAAATATGGAGCAGAACTATGCAAAATGGGCGCGCAAGATAAAATCGATTGCGCAGATCGGACTCGAATATGCGGAGAATGAATATGACCGCGAACGCTACGCCGAACTGCACGAACTCGCCGCTGAAATGATGGCCGAAGTCTCAACCCTGCCCACCGAAGAATGGCTTCGCATCTTTGCGAAAGAATCCGGCTACGCCACTCCCAAAGTCGATGTGCGCGGTGCCGTCTTCCTCGACGGAAAAGTTTTGCTCGCACGCGAAGCGAGCGACGGCCTCTGGAGCCTCCCGGGCGGCTGGGCCGATGTGAACGACTGCCCCGCCGAAGCCGTGATCCGTGAAGTCAAAGAAGAAACCGGCCACAACGTCCGCTGCACCAAACTTGCCGCCGTACTCGACCGCGACCAGCATTATCAAGGCGAAGCCAGCCCTTTCCATATCTACAAGCTCATGTTTCTCTGTGAAATCATTGGCGAGGCAGACGCCCTTTGCCACGATATTCTCGAGGCCCGCTTTTTCTCTCTGGACGAACTGCCCCCGCTCTCCGAGCACCGCACCCTCCCCATGCACATCGAACTCATGCAGCGCCACCTGCTGGATCCATCGCTGCCCACACAGTTTGATTAATTAAAAGTTGAAGTTGTTTCTTCCCTTCCGGGCGGGATTCGGTGTTCCATGACGGCGGACTTGGAGACGGACACTATGGATTATGCATTGCAGGTTTTTTTTGTTATCGTGCTGATGGGCATCGGCTTTGCCGCCCGCAAACGCGGAATCGTGAGCGAAACGGGCACCGCCGAAATGGTGCGCGTGCTGATTTCGATCATTTATCCCTGCCTTATCTTTTCGTCGGTCACCAGCCTGAATGTTCAGAAGCTGGCTGAAAACTGGAAGATGCCCCTGATGGCGATCGCCATTGCCGGAACCGGACTCGTTCTCGGGCTGATTTCGCTGCGCCTGATGAAAAATGTGGACCAACAGCGGGCGAGCGCCTTTCTCTTCCAAAACACCATTAACAACTATCTCTTTCTTCCGCTCCCGCTGGTGATGCTCCTCTGGCAGGAAAAGGGCGTGGCACTGCTCGTTTTTGCCTCGATGGGTTTTGAGCTGACCATCTGGACCGTCGGCGTATTCCTCTTCAACCGCTCCAGCAAACTTTCCGAAGGCATCCGCATGATGTTTGGGCCGCCCCTGCTGGCGCTCATTTTTTCGCTGGGCTGGGTCTGCGTACGCGATCTCGCTCCGCTGCATCTGCCCGAAGCCGGACTCCCGGCCCACACCGTGCAGCGCATTCTGGGTCTCTTTTATTTTGCAACCGAAACTATCGGCAAAGCCACAATAGCCGTATCGATGATTGTTTCGGGCAGCCGAATTGCCGCGCTCAATCTGCGTGCTGCCTTTGACCCCCACGTTTGGATTGTTTCGGCCCTGCGGCTGGTAGTGACTCCTGTCGTCTTTATCCTGCTGCTCAAACAGATTCCGATGGATCCGACCGCCTACGGCATTCTCTGTGTTGTGGCAGTAATGCCGGCCGCTGTGGCCAGCCTCATTTTCAGCGAACGCTTTGGCGGCGATTCTGATTTTGTCGCCACCACCCTGCTGATCACCCATCTCGCCGCCGTCGTAACGATCCCGCTGCTCCTCGTTTGGGCTTTGCCGGCATAATTTTCCGCAAAATCGAGGTCCAAAAACAAAAACAAAGCGTCTCCTCCGGACGCTTTTGGTCCCATTATGCGCAAACCCCTGTGGTTACGGCGTTATTTACAAAAACCACAATATATTGTGTCTTGTTCTTGACCCCAACACTTCCTATGGAGTACCTTCTCCCACACTTCATATTCAAAAATCAACGTAAAGCATTAATGTAAAAGGGGGAAACATGTCGGCAGGGAAGACCCAAACCGCATTCGACGGTTTTCAAAAACGCTCGGGACTCGTAGTCCCATTCAGCTGGCAAAAAATTGAGCTGGCCATTGACCGCGCGGTCGACGAAGTCGCCCGCAAACAGCAGGTTCCTAAGAACGAAGGGTTGGCATCAAAGGTGACCGACAACGTGCTTAAGCAGCTGAACACACCGCAAAGTGAGTTTTATGTTCATCCCGACAGCAACGGGAAACGTATTCCGCGCATTGAAGATGTGCAGGATCTTGTGGAAATCGTCTTGGCCGAACAGGGTGAAACGCTCGTGGTGGCCGCATACAAGCGCTATCGTAAGCAGCGCGAAATTGCCCGCCGCAACATTCGTGTGCGCGGCACCGACGCCAAGGGAAAAGTAGATGTAACCGATGCCAGCCTGCTGCTGGTCGAGTCTTCCTCCAACAACGTTAACCTGCCGTGGGACCGCAAGCGCATCGTTAAGCAGATTCTCGACAAAACCGACCTCTCTGTAGAACTCGCCATTAACGTCGCAAAATCGGTGGAAAATCGCATTATTGCCAGCGACATGAGCGTCATCAACACCACCCTCATCCGCGAGCTGGTGAACAATGAACTGATGGAGCGCGGATTTTCGCAGCAGCTCCGCGACCTTTCGCTCTACCGTGTTTCAAAGGATTATCTCGAAAACCTGATGTTCTCCAAATCGACCGAAAACTCGAACATCGTGAACAACAATCCGGAAGCGGTAAACCTTGGGATTGCTGAGTTGGTACTGAAGCAGTGGGCGCTCGAAAACATTTTCAGCCCCGAAGTAAAACGCGCACACGACACCGGTGCCGTTCACGTACATGACCTAGGTTATCCAACCCGCGTTTACTGTTCCTCGCACTCGATTGAATATGTGAAAAAATATGGTCTGAACGGATTGATTAACCTCAATACCTCTTCGAGTCCGGCGCGCTCCGCATCGGTGCTGACCGGCCACCTCAACACTTTCCTGGCGTCAATGCAGGCCAACTATGCGGGCGCACTCGGCATTGCTTACATCAATATTCTGTATGCTCCGTTCCTCGTCGGCATGTCCGATGCGGATCTGCACCAGATTGCGCAGGAACTCATCTTTAACGGCTCCCAAAACGCGTTCTCACGCGGTGGACAGACGCTGTTCCTCGACTTTAACATTCACACCGGCGTTCCGAGCTATCTCAAATCGGTCCCGGCGATCGGCCCAGGCGGCCATTACCAGCTCCGACTGAAAAACGGATCCATTGTGGAACTCGAAGAATTTCTGCGCGATGACACCGACGCCGCCGGATACAAGTTGATGGACCTGCTTTACAACGATCCTGTGCTGGGCAAACGGCTGGTTCTGCGTGAATTGTCGGACGAAAACGACGGCACCATTTACGATCCTGAAGTACAGGCCATGCTCGAAGAAAACGGCGAAGCCATTGTGACCTACGGCGACTACACCCAGGAAGCGCAGCAGTTCTGCCGCGCACTTCTCCAGGTTTTTGCTGAAGGGGATGCCCACGGACGTATCTTTGAGTTCCCCAAGTGCGACTTCCACGTTTCCGATGAAACCTTCCAAGATCCGGTTCAGTTCGAGATCTACAGAGAAGCCTGCGATCTCGCCAGTAAAAACGGCTCTACCTACTTCATCTTTGACCGCGACGAAGTCACGCTCTCCGCCTGCTGCCGCCTGCGCACCACGATCAGCGACAACCGAATGCTCAAGCACCCGGAAAGTATGCGCTTCTGCGGATTCCAGAACGTGACGATCAACATTCCACAAGCCTCATACCGCGCAGCGCGCAGTGGCGGCGACATTCTGAAGAACTTCTTCAATGAACTCGATAAAACCATGGAGCTGGCCGTGGATGCTCACCTGCAGAAAAAAGCCAAAACCGCAGAAATGCTCAGCGGCCCCGGCCATCCACTCTGGCAGATCGGCAAGATCGCCAACGATGGAAAACCATATGTTGACCTCGAAAACTGCACCTACATTCTGGGGCTGATCGGCGTGAACGATGCCGTCAAATTCCTCATTGGCCAGGAACTGCATGAGAGCGAAGAAGCCCGGCGTTTCGGCATCAAGGTGGTTGCCCATATGTATCTTAAAGCGAAGAAGTTGGCGAAAAAGTATCATCTCAAGTTTACCTTGGAAGAATCGCCTGCGGAATCCGCCGCACGCCGCCTGGCCAAGTCCGATATGATCTATTTCCCCGAAGAGTCGAAAGAGATCGTTAAAGGCCCCGCCGACGCGGAATATTACACCAACTCGATCCATCTGGCCGCTGAGGCCGACGTTTCGCTGGTTGAGCGTATTACCGAGCAGTCCAAGTATCACAGCCTGATTGAATCCGGCGCGATTACCCACTGCTTTATCGGCGAGGAGCGGCCCGATGCCGACGCCATCGCGCATCTGATGACCGAAGTCTTCCACCGCACGCAGTCCGCACAGGTTTGTGTTTCTCCGGAATTCACCTTCTGCGACAACTGCCACCACCAGACCCGCGGCCTGCTTGAACAGTGCCCCGAGTGCGGATCGACCGACGTAGTCGGGGAAACCCGCGTGGTTGGATACTTCAGTAAAATTCAGAACTGGAACAAATCCAAACGCTACGGTGAATTGCTCGCCCGTCATGCCGGACGTTATAACATTACCACCGCTGACGCAGAACCCACCCTTGCAACTGCGGAGGCTTAACCATGACGACTAAATATCAGATCAGGGTGTTCGGGAAAGAGGGCTGCGATAAATGTCATACCCTCAACCAACGAATCGATAAGCTCCTCACCAAGGAGGAATATGCGGACTTTGAAAAGCTGTACTGCGACGTCGAAACCATCGATGGACTGGTTGCTTTTGCAGAGGCTGGATGCATTAACCCTTCGCGGATTCCCGCCGTTCTCGTTACCGTGTGGAATGAAATGCTCGAATCCTATATTCCGCTCACCAACAAGGAACCCGGTGCTGTAGATCCGGTGCTGAAAAAGTCCAAACTTTATCAGTTCCTTGGACTCCAGACCGACTATTCAGACGTCGGAAAGGGCGTTATTTCGCCGAAGATGATTAAGAACATCCTCGACGAAGCGACAGAATCTGTCGCCTAAATAACTTCGGCCCGCTCAGGCGGGCCGCTTTAACCCTCCGTTTAACCATGAGCGTTTATGCCTATCTGGAAAAGCCGTCGATGGTGGACTATCCCGGCCGCTTTGCCGCCGTGTTTTTCACCAGTGGATGCAACTTCCGCTGCGGTTTCTGTCATAACGCGACGCTCATGGGACGACAACAAGCCGCGCTCTCGTGGGAACAGTTGGCGGAGGCGGCCACGCGCTTTAAAAATAACTGGGTGAACGGCGTCGTCATTACCGGCGGTGAGCCCACCTGCTCCGACGATCTGGTCGACCTCATCCGCTTCTTTAAAGAGCGCTTCGGCTTTGCCGTCAAGCTCGACACTAATGGGGCCAATCCCGATCGCCTCGCCGAATGCATCCCGCTCGTCGACTATGTAGCCATGGACATCAAAACCGGCCTCTCCGGCTATTCCGACCTCGTCGGCTTCGCCGACACCGACAAAATCCAGCGCTCCATCGATCTGATCCGCACGCAGGCCAAGGAATATGAATTCCGCACTACGGTTATTGAATCGGTGCACACGGATGCGCTGATGGACGAAGCCGCCGAATCCATTCGCGGCTCCAAACGCTATGTCCTTCAGGCCTTTATCCCCCGCGATGACCTGCCCGGCGTACGCTTCCGCACGCTGCCACGCACCACCTCCGCCCGCCTTCATCAGCTCAAAGACCGCATGGCCGGCTGTGCCGATGAAATTCTCCTGCGCGGAGCTTGAGCGTTAAAATGAACGCCCATCCTCATTTTCGGGGCGGATCGACCAAAAATGCGGGCAGTTGTTGGCCTCTCATTTCTCCAGCATGGTTGGATACGGCTCGCTCCAGAAGCCAGCCGTTTCGTTCTGAAGTGCTTCGGCGATTCCGCCTCCATTCCTTCATCAAAATGCATTCTCAACAGTGTGAACCCATAATTTTGGATTGTACAAAAGGTTGGAGTTCTGAATGGATTTGCTGCGGATTTCCGGCATATTTCGAGGGCAACGGTTTGGAGACGTGTTGTGCTGATTGTTAACTCTGATTCTATGGATGTCTATCGGAACCTCGCCATTGAAGAATATTTGATGGAACGGAGCTCGGGGCCCGTCCTGTTTTTTTGGCAGAGTGACTGCGCGGTGGTGATGGGAAAGAATCAGAATCCGTGGCGGGAGTGTCGGCTGGATTTGATGCGCGCCGAGGAGGTTCCGGCAGCACGACGCATTTCCGGCGGCGGAGCGGTGTATCATGACGCGGGAAATCTAAACTACTGCGTGATTGTGGATCGGCGCTCGTATCGCGAGGAGCAGGTCTATCGCATTGTTTTGCGGGCGTTGGAGCGTTTCGGCATCCGTGCAGAGAAGACGGGAAAGAGCAATCTGAGTGTGGACGGACTGAAGTTTTCGGGAAACGCCTTTTGTTTTCGAAAAGACCACGCACTGCATCACGGGACATTGCTGCTCCAAACCGATCTGAATCGACTCAACCGTTATCTCGGCTCCATGTTGGAAGGCATTGAAACGCATGCCGTTGCGTCGGTTCCTGCGCAGGTGATGAATCTTCAGCTGGATCGAGGCGAACTCATTTTAGCATTGGAAGAGGAGTTCCGTGCGGAGTATGGTGGTGACCATCTGATTCACAATAGTGACGCTGATCTGGAGCCGGCGGCACTGGAGCCGATGCTTCGGAGGCAGAATTCGGCGGATTGGATCTGGGGCGCAACACCGCAGTTTGTTCTCGAACAATCGGGGTTCCGTGTGGAGGTGCAGAGGGGTATCGTTACTGCCGCAACAGGAGAATACGCCGACACTCGTTGGGTTGGAAAAGTTTTTCAGGAAGTGGCATTTTTATTGCTTCGTTGCTCGACTGTAATATCCGGGATTCCTAATCAGGGGCCGGTTTTAATGCGTTTTTGAGGGGAGACATGGTTAAGACAAAAGCTGTAGTGCAAAATGAAGCCGGAATTCACTGTCGCCCTTCAGCGGTGTTGGTGACAGAAGGTTGCGCCTATGAGGGCGAAATCCACGTCGAGGCCCAAACGGGGACATGTAGTCTGAAATCGGCGCTGGAGCTTATTATGCTTGGACTCGAAAAAGGCACCGAGGTAACCATTACAGTCAGCGGTCCCGATGAAGAGACCGAAGCAAAAAGGCTGGTCCATCTCTTCGAAACCCACTTTGATTTCCCGCCGCTATGATCGCCCTCCTTGATGCTCCAACTTTTTTCCCAATATGGCGCTCATTCCCTAAAACCATTGGGTGCGAAACGCAGCCCTCTGCTGGAATGACGACTGCTTTTCCCAGAAAACGATTTTGAAATCAAAACGAAAGAAGAATTTCGTGCAGTTCACAAAGCGGAAGCCCAACCACGTTGGTATATGATCCGTTAATTGCTCGAACCATATGGGCTGCACCGCCTTGAATGGCATAGGCCCCCGCCTTATCCATCGGACAGCCGGACGCGACATACGCATGCATCTCATCCTGCGTAAGTGTTCGGAAAACAACCTCCGTTGAGACGGATATAACCCGACATTTGGAGCCCCTTTTAACACATACGGCCGTGATGACTTCGTGCGTTTTACCCGAAAGACTCGTGAGCATTTCAACCGCGTGGGCCTCATCAGCGGGTTTCCCCAAAATCAGATTATCCGCCACCACAATCGTGTCTGCTGCAATGACCGTGGTCTCCGGATCAGCATCCACGGCCGCCGCTTTTTCTACGGCCATCCGCTCCGCAAACACTTTCGGCGCTTCGTCGACCTGCGGCGTCTCGTCGATTTCGGCAACCTGAGTTAAAAAATCAATGTTTAATGTTTTCAGCAGTTCTCGTCGACGCGGCGAGGCACTGGCGAGAATAACCGTATGGAGGTTGGGATAAGGCATCATCTATTTATTCCTCTAGCATAAATCACGCTTTTCTATGAAGAAGGCCGCTACGCCTCCAACAGCGCTTCTGCAACATTTTCCGCTGCATCCCGCGATCCGAGCAACTGTCGAACTTCTTCGTATCCCGACAACATGGCACTCCGTTCAGGCGATGCCTCCAACAGCGGCCCCAGAGCCTCCGCCAACACCGACGGCGTTGCCGCCCGCTGAATCAGCTCCGGACAAACCGTGCGGTCCGCGACAATATTGACCAGTCCGATATGACGAATCGTCAACACTGCGTGCGCAAACCAATAGGTCGCCGCGCTGGTTTTATAGGTAATGACCTGCGGGGTACCGCTCAGCGCCGTCTCCAGCGTCGCTGTGCCCGAAGTCACAATCGCCGCATCCGCCTGCCGCATCAGCTCGCGTGCTTGCCCCCGCACCACCGCAATCCGCGTCGGCACCTTCGCCGAGGCGTCTATCACCTCCTGCACCAAGCGCTCAATCCGCTCATTGGGCGAAGCAATGATGAATGAACTATCTGGAAACCTCGCCTCCAGTAACTTTGCCGATTCAAGAATGGTCGGAAGAATTCGCAAAATTTCCTGTTTTCGACTGCCCGGCAGCAGTGCCACGCGCCGCTGCGATTTCCACGGCAGCGCTGCCGGTTTTTGCGCCAAAAATTCATCCATCTGCGCCACGAGCGGGTTGCCGACAAAGTCCACCTGCAGACCCGTTCCGTCAAACAGCGCCGCTTCAAACGGGAAAATCACGAGGAGCCGATCCACCCGCTGCGCAATCTGAGGAATTCGTTTCTTATTCCAGGCCCACACCTTCGGGCAGATATAATAGAAAACCTTCACGCCGCGCTTCTTCAGCTCCGCCGCCAGCCGCAGATTAAAGCCGGGATAATCCACGAGCAGCGCCGCTTTCGGTTTCCGACGATCCACCTCTGCGAGCACCTGATCAAAAACACCTTTGAGAAAACGGTACTGTTTGAGCACTTCGATCAATCCCATCACCGACATTTGGTCCGTATGCTGCAGCAGCTCCATGCCCGCTGCGCGCAGATCATCGCCCCCGAGGCCCCAGAATTCTATATCGGGCTGCCGTCTCTTCAGCGCACGCACCACACGCGCCGCGTGCAGATCGCCCGAAACCTCTCCTGCAACCACTAAAATTGATTCTTTCATGATTTAGTTAATGCGTATTGCGTATTGCGTATTGCGTATTGCGTATTGCGTATTGCGTATTGCGTATTGCGTATGATGGTGTTTCGCTCCTCTGGCAGATTCAAGCAATACGTAATACGCAGTACGTAGTCATTTCTCCGTTTCCACCGCAACAAATGCCATATCCAGCGCGTCTGCCAATGCAATCAGTTTTTCCTTCTCCAATAAAATGGTCTTTCCGGCCTCCACAGCCAGACACGAGACCTTCGCCTTTTTCATCATCTTAAAGGTTTTGGTTCCAACCACCGGAATATCAAAGCGCATGTCGTGGCCTTCTTTCGGCACCTTCACAATCACCGTCCCCGCCTTGCCAACCCTGCCCGCCCGGCGAATCGTCTGATTGGTTCCTTCAAATGCTTCAACGGCAATAATGATTCCATCCTTAATCGCCACGGTCTGCCCGATTTCAAACGCACTTGTTCCCTTCACCAAGCGCAGGCCCAGCTCGATATCCGCCTGCTCACGCGCGGTCGGCGCTCGGCGGCTGAGCTGTCCAGCGGTCGGTGTATAGCACTCCATAAACACATTTCCCGGAAGTACCGTAATACCCAGCGACTCAATCTTATCCGCCACCGCACCGAAAATGGTATGCGCATTCTTCGTTTCCAGCGCACTCATCATCTCGCGCGCCAGCTTATCCAGCCGCAGATAAAACAGGTTCGAAGGTGCAATCTGACCCACCATCACTGCCTGACGAATCCCGGTGGCGGCCAACTGATCCAGAAACGAACGCATGCTGCCTAGGTGCATCCAGTGCACTTCGTCCGCCAGCGCAGCAATCTCCTTGCGCGTTTCGCCCTTGAAGCCCAGGACCACAATACGCTTCACACCCGCAGCACGCACCGCCCGCGCCAGCAGCAGCGGATAGGCATCGCGCCCGGCAATAATAATTAACGCCTCAGGAACATCCGTTTTCATGTGGGTCGAACCATGCCGGAAAACCAAACCCTTGGAAAATCAATTTTTACGGGTTATTATCCCCTTCCAGACACCGCCGGAATGCTTGCGTTACTCCGCCTTCACGGCATTGATCAGTTCGCTGCCGTTTTCGTACGCCGTAATATTTTCCAGCGTGGTTTGTGCAATCCGCGCAACCGCCTCTTTGGTAAAATAGGCCTGATGCCCCGTAATCATTACGTTGGGGAAGGTGGTGAGACGGGCAAAAACATCGTCCGTCAAAATCTGGAACGTTTTATCCTCAAAGAAGAGTTCCTCCTCTTCCTCGTAAACATCAATCCCCAGATAACCGATCTTCTGCGACTTCAATCCCTCAATGGCGGCGCGCGCATCGATCAGTGCTCCGCGGCTGGTGTTAATGATCATCACGCCCTTTTTCATGCGCGCAATGGCCTCCATATTGATCAGATGATAGGTATCCGGCAGCAACGGGCAGTGCAGCGAAATAACGTCCGACTGCGCGACCAGCTCCTCAAACGAAACATACTCGACGCCATATTCCGTTTTGCAGATTTTGTTTTCCTGTTTATCGTGTGCCAAAATCCGGCAGCCGAAGCCGTGCAGCGCGCTTGCCACGCACTCGCCGATCTTTCCGGTTCCAATAAGGCCCACCGTGGCACTGCGCATATCAAAACCCAGCAACCCATCCAGCGCAAAGTTGCCCTCCTTAACGCGCGAATTGGCCCAATAAATTTTTCGGTTCAGCGCCAGCATCAGTCCGACCGTATGCTCCGCCACGGCATATGGAGAATAGGCCGGGACGCGCACTACGCTGACGCCCAGCTTGCCTGCACTGCTGACATCCACATTATTAAAACCCGCACAGCGCAACGCAATCAAACGAGTGCCCTGAGCCGCCAGCGCAATCAGGGCAGAGGCATCGAGCTGGTCATTCACAAATGCGCAAGCACATTCATAGCCCTCGGCCAGCTTCACCGTTTGACGCGTCAGACGCGTTTCAAAATAGGTGATCTCATGTCCAAAATCCGCATTGGCTTTATCAAAGAAAACGCGGTCGTACGGTTTAGTGCTGAAAAATGCTATCTTCATTTTAGTGCTCCTTAAAACAGGTCCAACTGATCCGTAGGGATTACATACTGCGGGAAACGCATCCTCACCGTTCCCGATAGTGCAGCCATCTTTTCGACTGAAGTCTCTTCACCGCGAAGCTCCAGCGTTTCTACAATTTTCGCAAACAGCATCCCGCAATAGGCGCTGTCCTCTTCTGCCCGATGAAAGGTTCCACTCGGAAACCTAAAGTGGTGAACCAACGTCCCAAGCTTATAGTTCGGCAGGCCGGGAAAAATTCTGCGGGCCAGCGGAAGGGTATCCAGCACCGGCCCCTTCGGAGCCCTTGCGCGGTGCAGTTCAATGTCGCAAAGCAGAAATTTATAATCAAACGGCGCGTTATGTGCCACCAAAGGAAGGTCTCCGCAAAAATCCGCAAAATCGGAAAGCACATCAGCTATCCATGGTTTTCCACAGACCATCTCATCGGTAATTCCATTCACCGCAGAGGCCCCCGCCGGAATCGGACACCTTGGATTGACTAACGTTCCATATCCTTCCAGCGGACACGAGCCCTCAAATTTAACCGCACCGATCTCTACAATCCTATCTGCGGAAGGACGAATTCCGGTCGTTTCCAAATCAAATGCAACAAATTTCATATAGCACCAATATAGGATTATTTTTCGGAAGGGCTATCTATTTTTCATAAAAAAACCCGCTCGGATAAATCGGAGCGGGTTTTCTCTGAATGAATGGCGAGAATTATCTGCTGGCCTGGAGGGCTCGTTCGCTCTCTGCCAAGGTCAAGCCACGAACGTCAACCTGCGTCGGCTTAATATAGATGACCAGATTTTTCTTTTCGGAGCGGGTACCTTCATGGCGGAACAACTTACCGAGGTAGGGAATGTCGCCGAGAATCGGAACCTGATCCCGGTAGGTTTCTGTACGCTCGTCAATCAAACCACCCATAACCACCGTGTGGCTGTCTGCAACGGTTACCCTCGTCGCCACCGAACGGATTTCGAAATAGGGCACCTCAGCATACAATGCTCCTCCATCCCCTACGCTGTCAGTAGTGGAATTCTCATCAACATACGAGTTAAAGGCCACAGCGTACCTATCGAAACCTTTAAATTTTACAATTTTCGGCTCCAGTTCCATGGTTATGGTCCCATTGTCTTTAATCTCGGGCGTAACACTCAGAGAAACACCAAGGTCAAAGTCTTCCCAGTCTTGCGGCTTCACAACCGGAGCCGTACGCTGACCGGTTTCCACGTCGAAATCCTGCGGGAAACGATGGAGTTCCACCACGCGTATAGTAGCCAGCTCCCCGTTTATGGTGGTTACAGAAGGACAAGACAGAACATCGGCGGTCCCTTCCTGCTCAAGCGCCGACAATTTGGTCGCGACATCACCGCGATCAAAAACCATCGAAGGAATAACGCCTCCGTTACCCATACTGGCAAGAATCCCGGAAGTTACGGCTTCAAACGCAGAGGAAGCGGTACGGCTTCCGCCAGTGAAAACACCTTGGCCAGTCTTCGTGGGTTGATCCGTATAGAGGAAGCTATACGGGGCGACTTGGGTGGAGTCTGCTTTTTTACCATTAATAATAGAGACATTATCAACAAATGTCGGTCCCCACGAGGAGTTGTTGTTCAATTTAAACCCTGCCGCAGAGCCGGTTCCGTTGACAATCCAGTCCAGACCCACCTCTTTAAGAGCGCCTTCGCTGAACTCAACAAATTTGGCTTCGATCTTAACTTGCTGCTCCGCTTCAAAAAAGATCTGTTGCTGAATCGCTTCAAGGCGCTGTTTGATCTTCTTGATATTAGCTGGTGTATTTCTGACCATAACTTCGCTGCTGGCGGGCGTATACGTCGCAACGCTGCGCCGCGGAGAGTTGATACTGAGGCTCCTAATATAATCGGTCAGATCAACCGGACCGGAAGGAAGGCTTGCCGAACCACCGCCATTTCCAAAAGCGCTGAAAATGTCGTAATCCTCATCCTCCATGCCATCATCGTCGGAAGGAGCGGCATATTCCGCCAGTTTCAGTCCGACAGCCTTGCTGACCTTAATGATCTCATCTTCCATATTAGCCGGCCGCTCATAGTCATAGGGCATGATGTAAACAGCGTCTTCATCCACTTCAAACCGAAGATCCGCCATTTCTGTGATAACGCCAAGCGTCTTGTAGAGGCTCATGTTTTCAACACTCAGACGAATATTGTTGCCTTCATATCCTGCATCCATGCCATCCGAACCCTGAAGACCAAGCACGATCATATTCACGTTTTCGCCATCGCGACGGCATACTTCAGTCAGGTAAATCACGGCATCCTGAATACTCAGATTCCCGCTGAATTCGACAGCAACAATCATTATTTCTTGGAGGCGCTGGATCATTTTCTTCTTGGCGGCATCGGCAACGGTGTCGACTTCTTCGGCATCGTCCGGCGTCAGCTGATTGACCTCAACGGCATCGTTCAGTGTCCACAACTCCTGAACTGCGGCCATCTGTCCGAGACGCGTCAATTCACGGTTTTTCTTATCGATCGCATTGAGCTTGGTGTAAACACGCGAAAGGTAATCCATCGCGGCTGTATTGTACGGGTCTTTTGCAAGTACAACCTTAAACGTCGCTTTGGCTTCTTCATACTCCCCGGCATTGTACTGCTCAATGCCTTTCTTGAAAATCTGCTCTGGCGACAACGTCTGCACCCGACCTACAGCTGAGCTGGCGTTAACGCCCGACGTGACCTCCGCATCACTCTGCGCAAAAACAGCCGTACTTCCAGCCACCATTGCGATCACCAGAGACGAGATATAGGTTTTTTTCATATTCCTTCCCCTCTATACGAACACCACTCCCCCGCGCGTTCTTAAGGGTCCGCGGTTGGCGTTCAAATAACTCTCACCCTATCATTCAGATCCATCCGGAGCACTCAGCCCCACCTCATAATCATCGTGTTTCCATCGGCCCACATCACCCGCTCCTGCCGGAGCCTGCCTTCACACACTGAGCGGTGAAACCAATATTGCGCACAGATAATAACTCGCACACAGTATCAATTTCAGACCCGTGATCAAGTATATAAATCACCTCAACTTAACTTTCTGAAAGCGGGATTTATCCCCCGGTTATCTATCCATATTCAACGGGGGAAACCCCAACAAAAACAAATTTAAAGTGCTGACATTAAATGTTTTACAGCAAATCCCGGATCCGATTCGCGCAGCAGACTCTCGCCGACCAGAACCGCGTGAGCACCAATTTTTTTCAAAAAAACAACGTCTGCGGGCGTTTTAATTCCGCTTTCACTGACCAAAGTTGCGGCAGCGGGTGCCATCGCTGCCAGCTCAACTGTTGTCTCCAGCGAAGTGACAAATGTTTTCAGATTCCGGTTGTTGATTCCAATGCAGTCGGCCCCGCAATCGATCGCGCGTTTCATCTCTTCCCGATCGTGTACTTCCACCAGAGCGGCAAGGCCGAGCGAGCGGATCTGCTCCATGAAGGCAATCAGATCAGAATTAGGCAATACACCCACAATCAACAGGACCGCCGACGCCCCCATCACCTTGGCATGAACAATCTGCCACGGATCGATAACAAACTCCTTGTAAAGCATCGGCAGTTCAATCGCGCCGCGCACCGCCGAAAAATCATCCGCGCCGCCGCCGAAATATTTGTGGTCCATCAGGCACGAGATCGCCTGTGCACCATGGGCTTCATAGCTCCGTGCAATCGCGATCGAATCAAACGGTTCACGGATTGCGCCGGCCGACGGCGAGCGCCGCTTCACTTCAGCAATCAATCCCATCGGCGCACTGCGGAGCGCCTGCACAAAGTCGGGCCGTGCTGCGGTTTCCTCCACTAACGCCTCCAGCGCAGCAAACGACTGCTCCTGCTTATGCGCTTCGATTTCAATGCGCTTGTCTGCGCAGATCTGCTCTAAAATATTCATGATCGGCTTTTCTTCAGATAGGCTTCAATAAACGGATCGAGGTTGCCGTCGAGAACGCCCTGCACGTTTCCCACCTGCTCATCCGTCCGATGATCCTTCACCATCGTATAGGGTTGCATCACATAGGAGCGAATCTGATGCCCCCACGCAATCTCACCTTTATCCCCGTAGAGCTGATCCACGGCCTGGCGCTTCTTGTCCTGCTCCAGCTCATAAAGACGCGCCTTGAGCATTTTCATCGCGGCGGCTTTATTCTTATGTTGCGAGCGCTCGGCCTGACACTGCACCACCGTACCCGTCGGCAGGTGGACAATACGCACGGCGGAATCGGTGGTATTCACATGCTGCCCGCCGGCCCCCTGCGCACGGTAAGTATCGATCCGCAAATCCGACTCCACAATATCCACATCAATATCATCGTCGATCTCCGGCGTCACATCCGCCGCCACAAACGAGGTATGCCGGCGCGACTGCGAATCAAACGGGCTGATACGGACCAGCCGATGCACCCCGCGCTCGGACTTGAGCAAACCGTATGCGCTGGGGCCGGAAATGAGAAGTGTCACGCTCTTAATGCCCGCTTCCTCGCCGGCCAGATAATCCAGAATCTGGACATTGAAGCCTTTGCACTCGGCGTAGCGGGTAAACATACGATAAAGCATATCCGCCCAGTCGCAGCTCTCTGTACCGCCCGCACCGGCGTGCAGCGTTAGATACGCGTTGGAGCCGTCAAACTCGCCGCCCAACAACGCCTGCATTTCCAGCGCAGCAAACCCCTGCTCCACCTTTTCAAGTTCGGCGGAAGACTCGGCCAGCGCATCGTCTTCCCCCGCCTCAGCCAGCTCGAGCATCACTTCCGCATCGTTGAGGCCCGACATAATCACATCAAAAGGATCCAGCACCCTCTTCAGCGCCTTGGTGGAGGAAATGTTGTCCTTCGCCCTCGCTTGATCGTTCCAGAATCCCGGTTGCCCCGCCTCGGCTTCAAGCCGTTCCAACTCGGCTCGCTTAGCGGCGATTCCGAGATATTCCTCCATCTCCGCCAACTGTTGTCGAAAGTTCTCAATCCTGATCTTTAGTTCGTCCAGCATAGTTTATCCTGTGTTAGAAGCGGCCCAATATAGCGCAACCTGCGCCGCAGCCAAACTCTGCTTTTATATAAAATAAGGGGCTCCCTCCAAATCGAGGACAAAAAAGTCGAGTTAATCACAGATCCGGTGAGCCATCGAAGTATCCCCCGAAGCCGGGGCGGCAGGAGGCAGAAAACAAAAAAACAGCAATCGCACAAATTGCTGTTTTTGAAGGAGTTGGGTTGGTCGGGGCGACTGGATTCGAACCAGCGACTTCTACGTCCCGAACGTAGCGCTCTACCAGACTGAGCCACGCCCCGTTGACCAAAAGAAGGGCGTAGTGTACGAATCCGGGGATGAATGGCAAGCTGTAAAGGAGGCGTTTTTAAGAGGCCCGCAATTTCCTCGTTTGCCCCCTCCTTGCCGAGAGTGATCATTTTCGTGACGCCACGAAAATGATCTTCTGCCTTCCAAACCGATTCGAGGATGCCGCCGAAATACTGCGTTTTTTTGATGAGCGCACGGCCTAACATAGATGCGGCACTTTCACCGCACGCCTTCGGAACGTTTGAATGCAACACGACACTTGCAGACGGAACGGCTTGCTGTATAGCCCTATTCTTTATACGCTCTCTTCGGTTATTTGTGGATTGGAGTTTTTGAGCGTATGGATACAAAGTTTTCGGGGTTGCCTTCATTCATCTGGTCGGTGGCGGATTTATTGCGGGGTGAGTTTAAACAGAGTCAGTATGGACGGATCATTCTGCCGTTCACGCTGCTGAGGCGTCTGGAGTGTGTGCTGGAGCCGACGAAGGACAACGTGCTGGCGGAGGTCGAGCGATGCGCCAAGATGAACCCTGATGCAGCCGACAAGGTTTTGCTGAACAGAGCGGGCTTGAGTTTCTATAATACGTCTCCGATGAATCTGAGTTCGTTGGGTGAAAATCAGGTGCTGGATAATCTGGAAACCTATGTGCAGTCTTTCAGTCCAGCTTCGAGGGAAATCTTTGAGCACTTCCGCTTTACAGAGTTTATTGAAAAGCTGGACGAAGCCAACCTGCTCTACATCGTCGCCAACAAGTTTGCAAATATAGACCTGTCGCCCGCCACGGTGCCCAACTATGAGATGGGATTGATCTTTGAGGAGCTGATTCGTCGCTTTGCAGAGTCTTCCAACGAAACCGCAGGGGAACACTTTACGCCTCGCGATATTGTGCGCCTGACCACCTCGCTGGTTTTTTCAGGAGACAGCGACGTACTCACCAAGGCTGGGATTGTTCGTTCCATCTATGACCCCACCGCAGGAACGGGCGGTTTTCTCTCGGCGGGCATGGAATATCTTCACGAACTCAACCCGCAGGCGCGGCTGGTCGGTTTTGGGCAGGAACTCAATCCCGAATCCTACGCCATCTGCAAAGGCGATATGCTGGTCAAGGAGCAGGATGTAAAAAACATTAAACTCGGCAACACGCTGTCCGACGACAAGCTCTACGCGGAAACCTTCGACTACATGCTCTCCAATCCGCCCTTCGGTGTGGACTGGAAAAAAATCGAAAAGGGGGTCAAGGATGAGCAGAAGATCAAAGGCTACGGCGGACGATTCGGTCCCGGAACGCCTAGAGTGTCCGACGGCTCGCTCCTTTTCCTGTTGCACCTCATCTCCAAGATGCGCGATCCAAAAGAAGGGGGGTCACGCATCGGCATCATTCTCAACGGCTCTCCCTTGTTTACAGGTGGAGCGGGCAGCGGCGAGTCCGAGATTCGCCGCTATATTCTGGAGCGCGACATTCTCGAAGCAATCATCGCGTTGCCGACCGACATGTTCTACAACACGGGCATTGCGACCTACATCTGGGTGCTCTCCAACCACAAGCCCGCTGAGCGTAAGGGCAAGGTGCAGCTGATCAACGCAAGCGATATGTCCGCCCCCATGCGCAAATCGCTCGGCTCCAAACGCAAGTATCTGACCGAAGAGCAGATCGAAGACGTTGTTCGGCTCTACGACCGCTTCGAGCCCTCCAAGGTCTGTAAGATTTTCAAGACGACCGAGTTTGGCTATCGCCGTATCACCGTTGAACGACCCTTGCAGTTGGCGATCTATCCGCACGACGCCGACCGACTGGAAGCTCTCCAAGCCGACAAGGCGTGGGAAAACCTCGATGCCTCAACGCAGCAGGCCATTCTCCAAGCTCTCGAAACGCTCAACGAACAGTACCTCTCTCGTGATCTATTCCTGAAACAGCTGAAAAAGGCCCTCCGCGCCTCTGACTGCAAACTGACCGCTGCCAACTGCAAACTTCTCTTGAAACATTTGGGCGATCATTCTGACGCCGCCGAGGTCTGCACCGACAACAAAGGCAACCCCGAACCCAACCCCGACCTGCGCGACAACGAAAACGTCCCGCTCTCCGAAGACATCCACACTTACTTTGAACGCGAAGTCCTGCCGCACGTCCCCGCCGCATGGATCGATGAAAGCAAGAAGGACGAGAAAGACGGACTCGTCGGGATCGTCGGCTACGAAATCCCCTTCAACCGCCACTTCTACGAATACATCCCGCCGCGCCCGTTGGAGGAAATTGACGCCGACCTCGACGCCGTAACCGCCGAAATCATGCAGCTGTTGCAGGAGGTGCATTCGTGACTGAAAATAGCCGCACTGAATACAAAAGGGAATTGACCGATTCGCTGGAAAAGGAAGTAGTCGCCTTTCTGAATGCCGGCGAGGGCGGCACCATTTATATCGGCATCGATCAGGACGGCAGAATTTTCGGTGTGGAATCCATCGACCAGACGCAGCTCATCATCAAGGATCGTCTAAAAAACAATATCCAGCCCTCCATCATGGGGCTGTTCGATATCGTCCACGAAACGCACGACGGTGCAGGAGTTCTGCGGGTGGTCATCGCGGGCGGGCTGGAAAAGCCATACTTCCTCAAAAAATTCGGGATGACCGAAAAGGGTTGTTATCTGCGCATTGGTAGTGCGTGCGAGCCGATGCCGAAAGAGATGATCGAGACGCTCTACGGCAAACGGATTCGCAACACCATCGGCCGCATGGAATCCCCCCGCCGGGATCTCACCTTTGCTCAGCTCAAAATCTACTACGAAGCCCGTGGATTGCACCTGAATGCTAACTTCATGAAAAATCTGGAGTTGCTGACTCCCGAAGATCGACCCAACTATGCCGCTTATCTGCTGGCCGACGAAAACGGTTCGTCCTTGCAGATCGCCAAATATGCCGGAACCGATCGGGTGGATCTGATCGAAAACCGCGACTATGGCCGTTGCTCGCTCGTCAAAGCGCTTAAATCGGTACTGGATCGGGTCGATGTGGAAAACACCGTTTTCACCAAGATCGGTTATCCATTGCGGGAAGAGCGGGAACTCATCGACTCCGTGGCCATGCGAGAAGCGGTCATTAATGCCGTGGTGCACAACGACTATTCCTATGGCGCCGTTCCCAAGCTGGAATTCTTTTCCGACAGGGCGGAAGTCACCTCCATGGGCGGCCTTCCCTATGGCGTGACCCAGGCCGACTTTTTCGGCGGATGTTCCGTGCCGCGCAATAAGGAGATTATGCGCGTTTTCCGCGACCTTGATATTGTCGAGCAGCTCGGCTCCGGCGTTCCGCGCATTCTCAAAGTCTATGGCAAAGACGCCTTCGAAATCCGCGACAGCTATCTACGCATCATTTTCTGGTTTGAACAGAAGGAAGGTGCTCCAATCGGTGGTGTAATAGGTGGTGCAATGGGTGGTGCAATAGGTGGTGCAATGGGTGGTGCAATAGGTGGTGCAATGGGTGGTGCAGTCGAGTTGGCCGAACGGCAAAAAGAGATCGTTCAGCTGATTCTTACTGAACCGAAGGTAACCTATCGGCAGATCGCGCAACGACTTGATATTAATGATTCTGCTGTAATTAAGCATATTAAAGCACTTCGGGAAAAAGGCGTCCTGAAGCGCATCGGCGGGACACGCGGCCACTGGGAAGTCGTCGAGGAGAAAAAACCATGACCGCCCGCTACAAGCCCTATCCTGAATACAAGCCTTCTGACGTTGAGTGGATCGGCGATGTGCCGGAGCATTGGTGGGTATTTGGGGGGAAGCGTATTTTTCGCCAGCGCATTGAGCGGGCTCAGGTAGACGATGAGCAGTTAGCGGCAACGCAACAATATGGCGTTATCCCGCAAAGCCTGTACATGAAAGAAAATGGGCAAAAGGTCGTACTGGCTCTTAAAGGAACGGATAGCTTTCGACATGTTGAGGAGAATGACTTTGTTATCAGCCTAAGAAGCTTTCAGGGCGGCATTGAACATAGTGGTTATTCAGGCTGTGTGAGTCCTGCCTATACCGTTCTCGACGCGGTGAAGCAGATAGACTTCAGGTATTATCGATATTTGCTCAAAAGCACTCCATACATCTGCGCTTTGCAGTCATCTACAGACAGCTTGCGGGAGGGGAAGTCGATAACCTACGAGCAGTTCGGACAGATTTCCTTGCCATTACTGCCTATGGAAGAACAACACGCTATCGCGGCGTTTCTGGATCGGGAGACGGGGAAGATCGATCGGATGATTGGGAAACAGGAGCGGATGATTGAACTGCTCAAAGAAAAGCGTCAGGCCGTCATCTCCAACGCCGTCACCAAAGGCATCGACCCTACCGCCCCCATGAAAGACTCAGGCATCGACCCTACCGCCCCCATGAAAGACTCAGGCATCGAATGGCTCGGCCAAATCCCTGAGCATTGGAAAGCGCTTCAACTACGTCATTGTCTTAACGGAATGGAACAAGGGAAGAGCCCTTCATGCGAAAACAGAATGACAGAAGAAGGAGAATGGGGGGTTTTGAAATCGGGGTGTGTAAATCGCGGAGAATTTAATCAAAACGAACACAAAGCACTTCCCTCTACAGCAGAACCATTTTCAGAATACGAAGTGAAAAGAGGTGATCTGCTGATGTCACGAGCCAGTGGCTCTCGTGATTTGATTGGCTCCGTTGGGTATGTTTCAGAGGTGAAGTCAAGATTGTTGCTGTCTGATAAAACTTTTCGGCTTAAAACCAAACCATTAGCTGACAAGCTATTCCTGTCACACGAAATGAGCTCACAGGTTGTGCGTAGACAAATCGAGTTAGCCATCAACGGAGCAGAGGGGTTGGCTAATAATATCACACAGAGTTCGATCAGGAGTTTCTACATTGCGTTGCCACCTATCGACGAACAGAAGGAGATCGTTCAGTTTTTAGAAAGAGAAACCGCCAAGATCGACCACCTCATCGCGAAAGCGGAGCAGGCCATTGAATTGATGAAGGAACGGCGCACCGCCCTCATCTCGGCGGCAGTGACGGGTAAGATTGATGTGTCTACCTATGCGAGCACGCACGCAGGCAGGCGGGACGGTTCGAGTAATGCATATTGCGTAACGGATGAAGCACCGGAGATGATGGCGGCGGAGGAGCAAGCGGAATACAGGGTGAAAGAGTAGGAGACCAAGGGATGAAAACAAAAGCTAAGAGCATGTATGCTGATCTGTTTGCAGAATTTAAGCATTTGCCGTTTCTGTTTATCGGGGCGGGAATTTCTCGGCGCTATTTGGGATTGCCCAACTGGAAAGGATTGTTGCGTCAATTTGCAGAGAAGGTATATCCCGATAATCCGTTGGCTCTGGAGGTGTTTTCTCGGTCGGAGGAGGGCCTGAATTGGCCGGAGGTTTCAAGCCGAATTGAGCAGGAATTTAACAATGTTTGGTTAACAAATAAGGCCTATCGGAGGGATCGAGAGTTTTTTCAGGATCAAGTCAAACAAGGCGTATCGCCTTTCAAGCTGGCGGTGGCGCGGTTTTTTTCTGAAGCCGAAAAGCAGACTGCCGACGGTCATCTACTCGATGAGTTGTCCTGCCTGACCAATGTGGGAAAGCGGAGCATTGCGGGCGTGATCACGACCAATTACGATCAATTGATTGAAGAGGTGTTCAGCGGCTACAAGGTGTTTGTCGGACAGGAACAACTCTTGTTTTCGGAACCGCAAGGCATTGCCGAAGTGTATAAAATACACGGCTGTTGCACCCAGCCGGAAAGCATCGTCATCAACGAGAAAGACTATGAAGCCTTCAATAAGCGAAATGCCTATCTGGCGGCTAAACTGCTGACGGTCTTCATGGAGCATCCGATCATATTTCTCGGCTACAGCATTTCTGATCCCAATGTTCAGGCGATCCTTAAGGCCATTGCGGATTGTCTGTCGCAGGAAAATCTGAGGCGGTTGAAAAAGCGGTTTATCTTCATCGAATACTCAGACTCTCCATTGGAAGTTCCGATTATTCGAGAACATACGATTAATTTTGATGGCGCGGGCCGCTCGTTGGAGATGACCCGGGTTGAATTACACGATTATCTTCCGCTTTATAGTGAGTTGTTGTCACGACGGTATGAATATAATCCGAAGCTGCTGCGCCAACTGAAGCGGGATATATATCAGATGATCACCACCAATGAGCCGGTTGATCGTTTTCAAGTGATCGATATTGAAGATGACCAATTGGAAAACGTGAAGGTGCTGGCCGGGGTCGGAATCAAACAAGAGTCGGGACCAAACGGCGAGAGCGGACATCATATTCCCAATACGGCGGTGCTCTTTAGAGATGTTGTCTTTGATGATGGGGAGTTTGATCTTAAGTCGTTGGTTGAAGAAGCACTCGGGCATTTGTTAAAGCACAACTCATATAGCCTTCCGTTGCATAAATATATATCGGCATATGAAAAAGAATTTGGAGAAAAAGCACCATCTGATGTCTCAAATCATGCTAAGCATTCAATCGATGAGTTTCTCAGCCAAGGGCTTAAGACCCGCCGAAATTCTCATCCCATCAACTCGTTTGAGGAGTTAAAAAAATTATCTGAAAGTGATGAGAAAGTGATCGAGTCAATTCCCCTTCTCACAAACCTTGAAGCCTGCGAAGGCGAGTTGCAGGGTTTTCTATCGAGTTATATGGAGAAAAACCCGACCGCATTAACGGAATCGGGACAGGTACTAAAGACCAATTTGAAACGCGTAATCAAAATCTATGACTGGCTGAAATATGGAAAAGAAAAAGGCGCCCCAATCACCTAATCAGAGAGCGAACCCAAAGGAACACCGTTCCGACACCAGCTTGGACGCCTTTTGTTGCGTTTGCACCTGTCCAGAGAGCGAACCTAGGGAACACCGTTCCAGACTTCCAGCGCTTAAAACTGGGGTGGAACCTATACCGCATTGCGGCATAAAACAAGAAAATTAACGGAATGAAAAACGGGAAGCAGTCGCTCTGGCCCCTTATCGGCACTGGCAATTCATTCCCAAGGAGCATGTTTATGATGAGACGAAAACCAAAAGGGCAAAAAAATAACCCCGCCTTGCCTACGATGTATCTGACGCGGCGCGTTAGACTTCGGCTTGGTAGGGTCTGATGGAAAGATAGCTGATTGAGACTATGAGTCAAACCAAAATCCATATTGAAATGAGAAACAGCAGTTCAGAAGGAATGGTGCGTGTCTCTGCGTCGGTGACGGGCAAGATTGATGTGCGGGGTGTAATGAGTAATGCGTATTGCGTAACGGATGAAGCACCGGAGCTGATGGCGGAAAAGGAGCTGGCGGAGTACAGGGCGTAAAGGGTGACAAGTAACCTAATCACAAAAAAGGCTTGAACCTGCGCAGTGTAAAGTTATGTTTACACAGATGTGTGGAGGTACAGCATGAAGTGGGATGGGAACAAATTAAAATCCGCTTGTGAAGCGCAGGGGTTTTCGGTTAGCGGACTGGCGGAGGCGTTGTCGGTTACTCGTCCAACGGTCTACAAGTGGTTTGAGGATCAGGTGCCCAAAGGACATCATCTGTTAAAACTGTGCGGCTTGCTGGATGTTGCTCCGGACAGTCTGTTTGAACAGGAAGAATCAGCAGTAACGGTTCCTGTGCATCGGGCGCGTTCTAATGCAAGAATCACTAATGAACGGAGACAACGCTCCCATGAATTGGCCGAGTCGTATGTCCCGCTTTTTAATGACGTGCGAGCGGTCGATGTATTATCGGTAATTCGTACGACGGGATTTGATGAAGAGAATGTGCAAGAGGCTGCGCTTAAACTCCGTAGGCTGGCAGAAATTCCCGACAAGGTTCCCTGTAGCTATAAACATGCCTTCCATTTGTTGGAAAAGCTGGGGTGCTATACCATCTTTGTACCGCTCCCCGACGAAATTAAAAGCTCGGCCTTTTTCTCGAAAATTCACGGACATCGAGTGGTGTTTGTGAACCGCTACTCTAACGTTCTTGATCTGGTATTCTATCTTTTACATGAGTCGGTTCATGCGGCTTTTGATGAGCAGGAAATTTCGGCAGAACTGGAGACTTTTTGTGATTCAGTGGCCAGTGCGGTTCAGTTCCCCGCAGAGTATATCCATCTGACCAAAGAGCTACTGGAATCATTGCCTTCGACTCAGCAAAAGAGACTGATTAAAAAGCTGGCAGAAGAAAACGGCCATGCGACCTATGGGCTAACAAAGCAGCTGTTTCCTTCTGATAAATCGCGACATCGTTCTGCGGCGCAAACCGACTGTGCATTGCGCAAGAAATATCCCACACTTGATGAACTCTTTTTCAGCAAGACTGAAAGTGCGCATTTTCTGGCGCTCTATCATCAGTTAAGTCCACAATATCTAAGGTTGATTGCTTCCGCATCCGGGCAGTTCTCTGCTCGAAGGATTGGGGAGTTGATGGGACTGGAGAGCGAGTTGGATGCCTCGCTGGTGAAAGAGGAACTTGCGCAATACATGGAGGCGTAGATGTTTATCCTTTGCGATACCTGCGTACTTCTCATGCTTTTACGGATCGCCCCAGACATGCTTACAGATGAGCGGTATAATTGCGTGGTTCCATCGCTTGTGCGGGACGAACTCTTCAGGACGCAAAAATTCAAAGATAAATATCCATGGCGAACGCGCTATAAATCTCAGGTCGTAACGTTACCCGCATCATTGGCACAAACAGATGAGTACCTTCGTATGCTTCAGACGGTTGACCTGCTGGTTTCCTCCTGTCGGAATGAACGAACCGGAAGACGATATGGGTTGAGCGGAGTCGATAAGAGACTTGCAGCACTTGTGATTGCAAACGAGTATCAGTCTTCAACAGGCGATTCCGATTTGCGGGACTTCCTTTTTCAGGAGTTTGAAATACCCAATATTTCGCCATTGGAAATCATCAACGATTGGTTGGCGCGTGAACTGATTAAGTGGGATGATGACAGACAGGCTGTTCTTGAAGATTGGAAGCGTTGCAACGAACACCCTCAGCCGAAAGAACACATTAAAAACTTTGAAGTAATCACCGGCAGGGCGTACCCTGCTTACTGATTTTTGTTCCATTAATCCCATCAGGATCAGTGGGAACAGATAACCCCGCCTTGCCTACGATGTATCTGACGCGGCGCGTTAGACTTCGGCTTGGCAGGGTCTGGGGGTAAGGCAGTCCTCATTGCGGACTAAAACAAGAAAATTACCGGAATAGAAATTATGCAGGACGCACGCGAAAAAATCTTTCAACAGGATATCATAAATCATCTGATCGCCAACGGATGGTTGCTTGGAGAATCATCGGAGTATGATCAGAAGCATGCGCTCTACGCCGAAGATCTTGTCGGCTACCTGAGCGAGACCCAGTCCGAGCAGTGGGCAAAGTTTTGTGCGATGAACCCGAAGGGTGTGAAGGATGCGCTTCTCAAATCGGTAGGCCGTCAGCTGGACAAGAAGGGAACGCTCCATGTCTTGCGAAATACGATCAAGGATCGGGGCGCAAAGTTCCGCCTGTGTCAGTTTAAACCTGATCACGACCTGAATCCCGACACGATGTCACGCTATAGAGCGAACCGTCTGCGCGTGGTGCCTGAGCTGAACTATTCGCCGACCGATTATAACGGGCGGTTGGACTTGGCGTTGTTTGTGAACGGAATCCCTGTAGCGACACTGGAGCTGAAGTCGGAGTTTAAACAGTCGGTGGAGCGGGCAGTTCGACAGTATCGGGTTGATCGAAAGCCGATGAGCAATAGCGGGAAGCCTGAGCCGCTGCTGACGTTTAAGCGGGGCGCACTGGTTCATTTTGCGGTCAGCCAATATGAAATACAGATGACCACCAAGCTGGAAGGAAAGTCCACGTTCTTTCTGCCGTTCAATAAAGGCGGTGCCGATGGCGGTGCTGGAAACATTACACCTCCCGATGGCGGCTATGCGACGAAGTATCTCTGGGAGGAAGTGCTTGCTCCTGATAACTGGTTGAAGATTCTGGGTCGGTTTATTCATTTGCAGGTGGATCAGAAGGAGGATGCGCTGGGCAGAAAGTACACCAAGGAGACGATGATCTTTCCGCGTTACCATCAGTGGGACGTGGTCAATCGCTTGGTTGATGCAGCTCGCATGGAAGGAGCGGGGCAGAAGTATCTGGTTCAACACAGTGCAGGCTCAGGGAAGTCAAACTCGATTGCTTGGACGGCGCATCAGTTGGCCTCGCTTTATGTCGAGGATCAGAAGGTTTTCAACTCGGTCATTGTCGTGACGGACCGCACAGTGCTCGATAATCAGTTGCAGGAAACGATCTATCAGTTTGATCATGCCAGTGGTGTGGTGTGCAGGGTCAATCGAGATGAAGGCGAAGGGTCTAAGTCGGCTCAGTTGGCCAATGCGTTGGAAGCGGCCACGCCGATCATTATTGTGACCATACAAACCTTCCCGTTTGTGCTGGAAGCGATTCGTCAACGCACGACACTAAAAGGGCGCAAGTATGCCGTGATTGCGGACGAGGCGCATTCGTCTCAGAGCGGGCAAACGGCTCGACAACTTCGGGAAGTGCTGAATGCAGAGCAGTGGAACGATGACGAGGAAGTGACTTCCGAAGATTTAATGGCGGCGGCAATGGCATCGCGGGGTAAAGCGGAGAATCTGAGCTTTTTTGCATTCACGGCCACCCCGAAGGCGAAGACGATTGAGCTGTTTGGTCGCTGCCCTGATCCTGATGCACCGCCCAGCGATGGAAACATCCCGCAGGCCTTTCATGTCTACACGATGCGGCAGGCCATTGAGGAAGGCTTTATTCTGGATGTACTGAAAAACTATACGACCTACGATATGGCGTTGAAGCTGGCTCAGAAGCTTTCTGAAGCTGACAGCGAGGTGGAGCGCAAACGGGCATCGATTCGCATAGGCCAGTGGTTGCGGTTACACCCGACCAATATCACGCGCAAGGTGGAAATCATTATTACCCATTTCCGCGAATGTGTTGCGCCTCTGCTTGGAGGCAAAGCCAAGGCCATGGTGGTGACGGGGAGTCGTAAGGAAGCGGTGCGCTATAAGCTGGCATTCGATAAACACATTCAGGAAAAGGGATATGCTGGCATTCAGGCGATGGTTGCCTTTTCGGGCGACGTGGAAGACCTTGAGTCGGGCCCAGATCCATTCAATGAGCGGAACATGAACCCCACCCTGAAAGGGCGGGACATGCGCAAGGCGTTTGATACGGATGAGTATCAGGTCATGCTGGTGGCCAACAAGTTCCAGACCGGGTTTGATCAGCCGAAGCTGTGCGCGATGTATGTGGATAAAAAGCTGAAGGGCGTAGACTGTATTCAAACACTCTCCAGACTGAATCGAACCTATGCAGGCAAACAGACCTTCGTGTTGGATTTTGTGAACGATCCTGAAGATATTCTTGGAGCTTTCCGACCGTATTACAGGACGGCTGAACTGGCGGAAGTCTCGAACCCTAATCTGATCTATGAGCTGCATGATAAGCTGTGCGATGAGCGTATCTTTGAGTGGCATGAGGTCGAAGCCTTTGCGCTGGCATTCTATGACACCAAGCAGGGGCAGGATGCGTTGACCTCGATCTGTAGACCCGCAGTAGACCGTTGGCGGTGCCGTTATGTTCCCATTCTGAGATCCCTTGAAGAAGCCGAACACGAGAAGCTCTCCGCTCAGGCACAGGGCGACAAGGTGTCTGAACACAATGCTGAGGAGAGAATCAAGGTGTTCAAGGCGGAGAAAAACGCGCTGGACATTTTCAAGAAGGATTTGGGCAGCTATGTTCGATTCTACGAGTTTATGTCGCAGTTGGTGGACTATGATGACGAGGAGCTGGAAAAGCTTTCCCTGTACGCACACCACCTGCGCCCGCTTCTGCACGAAGACAAGGAGTTCATTGAGATCGATCTGTCGGGTATCGAAATGACGCATTATCGTCTCAGCAAGCAGAGCACTCGAAGCCTGAAGCTTGACGAAGATGCCGACGAGGACTATCGGCTGACGGGCATCACAAGTATTGGCGAAGGACGTTTCAAGGATCAGGAGCTGGAGTTTCTATCGGTCATCATCGCGAAACTGAATGAGATCTTTGCGGGGGAATTTACCGACAACGATATGATCAACTATGCCACCACCATCGCTGACAAGGTGCGAGAAAATCAAACGGTCATGGATCAGTTGAAAAACAACTCTCCAGATCAGGCTATGCTCGGCGACCTGCCCGGAGCCATCGAGTCGGCTGTGATCAACAGCATGGACATCCACTCCAACTTTGCCAACCAACTGCTTGAAGACGAACACAAGGCTGCTGCCTTTGGAAAACTCCTTCTTGAGATGCTGCTCCAAGGACTTGCGGCCTGATCCGTAAATTTCAGGAAATTTCTTCAAACCCTTATATATACGTTGATGGATGCTGGAAGTCCCTCCATACCCCTCGGGCAGCGGATGGTCTGCGATTTATGCTCAATAATGACCAGAATCTGATGTCACCCTAAACCGATACTTGCTCATTTGATACAGATGCATCACTGCACAAACAACTGAATTCCGATTCAGACGTCCGGCGGAAGGGGCGACGTTGGTTCTTTTCTTTTGCGCTTACATGCCTTGGAACGGAAAGTGATCAGCGTACCGATGCTCAGGAGCACACAGACATAGGCAAAAAAGTCGCCGCGCCGGGTGTAAAAAGTCAGCGGCTCATCTTCGTGGCGCGGAAAAAGTTGAGCGACAGAATAGCCCTCGGTCCGCGGCGCAATGCGCGACGAAACAAATGGATAAGGATTAATCGCGCCAGATGCGTCGATCAATCCACTCACCCCGGTATTACAACAGCGCACCATCGGCACGCGGTTTTCGACACAGCGGAAAACGGCATGGGCCAAATGCTGTTCCGATTGCGCCGAAGGATCGAACCACCCATCGTTGGTTTGGTTCACCAGCCAGCGGGCCCCATTGAGTACCGACTGCGAGGCCAGCGACGCGACCGTGTCTTCAAAGCAGATCAGCACCGAGAAGGGCGCGCGCTGTATTCCCTCGACCGGATCGGGCAGCGGGAAAACCGTGCGTACCAGTCCCGGCGAAATATCGCCTTCCACCGCCGTAAATTTTCGGATACCGGGGAACGGCACATATTCGCCGAACGGAACCAGATGCTGTTTATCATATTTCATCAGCTCATTTCCGTTCCCGCCGACCAGAATCGAACTGTTAAACCAGGACGGAGTTTCATCCCTTGAAATCATGAAATCGATCGTCCCTACCAACAGCGGCGTTCCGCCGGCGACAATCTCGTTCACCAACGCCCGGCTGGCATAGCTCTGTCCGGCATGCAGTGGATCAGGCAGCGCGGTTTCCGGCCAGACAATCAGATCCAAATCAAATTTTCCGCCCGCACTATCTTGAAGATTATCCACCGCCAGCGAAAGTCGGCGGAGCGTCTCGCGCATCTTGACCGCGTCCTGTTGCGTGATCATATTCTTCAGCGTCTGTTCCACATTCGGTTGAACAAAGCCCACCCGCACACTTTCGGACGGTTTGGGCCGGTCCAAAATAACGCCGAGACCGTACATCATTGAAAGCGCAACCAGCGTCAGCCCGATCATCAGCTCAAAGTGCATGCGGTATTTGCGCAGACGCGTACCGTGCGTGTACTGCCGAAGCGTTACAAACAGCGCCATATTCATCCACACCACCACTGCAGAAACCATATAAACGCCGCCGATCCCCGCAAGCTGAATCAGCGCCGGAGAGGTATACTGACTCACCCCCAACGCATTCCACGGAAACCCGGTGAACAAAACGCTGCGGAAATATTCCAGCGCAACCCAAGCCACCGATGACGCCAGCATAAAACGAACATTCTTCAGCACATCGTCACCCACCCAGCGGCGGATGCCCACGGAGCAGATCATCGCAAATGGAATAAAATAGAGTGCGCAGTAGATCGACAAACCGGCATAGCCCAGCACCGCACACGCCTTCAGCCCGGGATGATCCACCACGCCCAGCAGCCGACTCAGCCAGGAGAGCGAACACATATAAAAGACAAACCCGGAGAGCAGCCCCAGCCACGCCGCCCGCCGCAGGCGCACCGACTGCACGGAAAACACCAGCGGCACCAGCGCCGCAAACGCCAGCAGCGAAAATCCCGTGCCAGGAAACGCCAGCGCCAGCAGAATGCCCGAAAGAATGCTTCCGGCAACCCGCGCAATCAGGGTCCGAAACAACGGATGTTCGCCCAACTGCACCGGCTCCAGCCCGTGCTTTTTCCGCCTCTTATGATATTCCGCTAATGATCCGATCATTTCGTCACCCGTATCAAAAAAGTCTATAAATCCAGATTCATCAAAACCGGCACCGTGCGCCAGCCCCGCGCTTCCTGTTGCCGCAAAAACAGATCGCCGATAAACGAAAGCAGATCGTCGGCGCTTGTGAAAGTCCGACCCTGCTTCTTTTTCGGCTCCAGATTAAATGTCTCCAGCCCCTTGAGCCCCAGCACCCCCTCACCGGCCGTTGCATCCCAAAAAACAAACATATGCTCGATGATCGAGCGGAGCGAGCGGTAGAGCAGCATCTCGTGCTGCTCCGCCTCCGAAAGCGCCAACCGCCCCAGATCGAGCGTCCACATTCGGTCAAGCTGTGCACCCGCCCAGTCCGCCGGGCGAATAATGCCGAGCGAGAAGAAAGGGAGCAGTGAAGGGAAATGGTGCAGCTCGCAGAGCACCTCCAGCCAGCGCTCGAGATGCCGTTTGTGCGGGTTGAGCGACTCCAGAACACGCGCGGCACAATCGCGCTCGTTTACGGCACAGAAGGCACGGGCCACCAGCAGATTCAGATCGGAGCGCTGCACGCCATGCGGATGATTCTGCCGGCAATAGAGCGCCACGGCAGCGATCAGGTTTTCCAACTTGGGGTTCGGTGGAATATTCAGCGAACAAAACAACGCCTGTAGATGCGCCGTCCACGCCTCCTGCTCCGCTAAAATTTCGCTCCGAACGCTGATCATTCGCGACCAATCAGGCGTTCCACTTCGTTCATAAACTGCCCGGCATCACGGAAGCGTCGATAAACCGAGGCGTAGCGGATATAGGCGACCTCATCGAGTTTCTCCAGCGCGGACATCACCTTTTTCCCCAGCACAATACTCGGAATCTCTTTTTCAAACTCGACCTCGACCTCCTGAAGAATCGAATCACAAACCCGTTCAATCTGCTCGACGCTGATATGCCGCTTGCGGCAGGCAACGCTCAGACTCTGCACCAGCTTCGCCCGGCTCAGCTCCTCCCGTCGCCCGTCTCGCTTTGTTACCTGAAGCTGCGCACGCAAAATCTCCTCATAGGTTGTAAAACGGTGATCGCATTTCAGGCAGACCCGCCGACGGCGTATCGCGTCTCCATTGCGGACTTCCCGACTGTCAATCACCCGGTTTTCCCGTCCTTCGCATTTAGGACATCTCATTTGGTTATCTCCCTCAGAACGTAGCGGCAGACGTTAGACGCAAACCCCCGGTGCAAACAACAAAAAAAGCCCGCTCTTCAGCGGGCTTCTCGCAAAGCAAATTGATCCGTCGGTTTAAGCGGACACAATTTTACGCAGTCCATTCGCAGCATCCCTCTTACGGCGGATGGCGGTATTTTTCTTAATCACCCCTGCTTTGGCTGCCTTATCGAGTACTGAGCTGTAGGTACGCAGTGCTTCTGCACCCTTTTCGCTGTTTTTATCTTCCAACGCTTCCAACATGGCGCGTCGGGCGTTCTTAATGCGGGTACGGACCTGCACATTGCGGTCGTGGCGCACTTCGTTCTGGCGCATTCTCTTTTCGGCGCTTTTCAGATTCGGCATATCAAATCACTCCGTTTAATCAAATTCGTTCCAATTTTTGGAAAAGAAGAGCTGGATAATAGCGAGGCCGCATTTCAAGTCAACCCGCAAATCCAGCAAAAAATTGCCCCTTTATTCCACAGGCCCCCAGTGTTCGCGGAACGGCCAATAGACAAAAAAGGCGGATCCCTGAAAATCACCGCGCGGAACCCCGCCAAAATAGCGCCCATCCAGACTGTTTCTGGTATGGTCGCCCATCATCAAATATTCGTCGTCGTCCAACTGAATATAAGCGTCATCATTTCTCAATTTTCCGGCAAAGGTGTGTCCTTCATAGAGCGGGCTCTCATTAATCATCTTGAAGACGGGCGGCTCCTCAATTGTCACTCCGTCCGCCAGCAAATAGCGATCGTCCTTAATCTGTATCTTTTCGCCCGGCATACCGACCATCCGCTTGATGTAAAATTCCCCTTTGGGCACATCCGGATAATCAATGTTGCGCGTATCAAACACGGCAATATCTCCTCGCTCCGGCTGCGAAAAATTATACTTCATTTTATTGACCAAAATATGATCGCCCGCAATAACCTCCCCCGTAGCAATCACATCGCCCTTTTCAACATGGGTTTTCCCGCTCTCGTTAAGGCTCTGGTTAACCAAATCCGCCATATATATCGGAATTTTTTGCTGCTCTTCGCCAATGTTGATGACCGCCTTTGTTCGGGTCAGAGGGAACGCATAAACCAGCTCTCCGGTTTTCGAATTCATGTACGGATTGCCCGTCATCGGATCATAGAAAGGAATTAAATCCCCTGACGTCTTTGCCCGCACTTCTTTGTAGGACGTACCCGTGGCCAGCCACTGAAAAAACTTAAACGGGAGTCGATCCATGATCGTCGGCGCAGCCTGAGCTTCCACCAGAATCCCGTTCAGTGTCGGCTGCATGGAGCCGGTCGGAATTTTGTAGGGCTGGAAGAAAAACGCGCGGATCGCCATAGCCGCACCAATGGCCACAATGAGTACTTCCACATTTTCCCGCATTCCTGAACGGTTGGAGGAAGGATAGATCTTTTCCGTCGCATCCTGGAGCACTTTTACCGCCGCTTTAATCTCGCTGTTCGGCCCGCCCGCTTTACGGAAAGAGCGCACGGCCTCTTCAGCTTGAGCGAGTTCATCAAGGTCTCTAGGTGCAGCAATATCTTCGCGCATGTTGCGCGCATGACGGGCGGCGTGGAGGTATTCCTTAAGCTCCTTGCGCATTCTCCGTTTTTCTAAAAATGGAATCATGATGATCCTTTTGTGAGACGTCTCACTGATTATTCGTCTTCAGGACGGCAATGAACGCCTCCTGCGGGATATTCACCTTACCGATCGCTTTAAGTTTCTTTTTACCTTCCTTCTGGCGCTCAAGCAACTTGCGCTTACGAGAAATATCACCGCCGTAACATTTAGCCGTTACGTCTTTGCGATACGCGCGAATGGTTTCGCGGGCGATAATTTTCCCGTTCACCGCCGCCTGAAGCGCCACCGCAAAAGCTTGGCGCGGAATGACATCGAGCAGCGATTTACACATTTGCCGCCCGCGGGACTCCGCCTTGGAACGGTGCACGATGCTTGAAAAGGCATCGACCACTTCGCCGTGAATCATGATATCCATTCTGACCAGATCCGACATTTGGTAATCGGCATATTCATAATCCATCGAAGCATAGCCGCGCGAAATCGTTTTGAGCCGGTCATAAAAATCGATCAGCACTTCATTGAGCGGCAGGTAGCAGGTGAGCATCACGCGGTGCGCATCAATGGTATCGGTCTTCGTTACTTCGCCGCGTCGCTCCATCACCAGTTGAAGCATATCGCCCATATAATCCGTCGGCGTAATGATGGTCGCATTGATCATCGGTTCCTCGATATACTCAATCAGACTTAGGTCCGGCAGACGCATCGGGTTGTCGATTTCCAGCGTGTTGCCCGTTTTATCCACCACCTTGTAAACCACGTTCGGATAAGAAGAGATAATATCGAGGGAAAACTCGCGTCGCAGGCGTTCCATAATAATTTCCATATGGAGCAGCCCCAGAAAACCGCAGCGGAAACCAAACCCGAGCGCAATCGATGACTCGGCCTGAAAAGAAAACGACGCATCGTTCAGCCGCAGTTTATCCATGCTCGCGCCCAGTTTTTCGTAATCGCTCGTCTCCACGGGATAGATCCCCGAAAAGACCATCGGGTGGATCTCCTTAAAACCGGGCAGCGGATCCATTGCCGGTTTTTTTGCCTGCGTCAGCGTATCGCCGATCTGGATCTCCGACGCATCCTTCATGTTGGCAATCACATAACCGACGGCGCCCTCTTCGAGCGTCTTGCACTTATACATTTCGGGCGTAAAAATGCCGACTTCCTTAATTTCATAATCCTGCTCTGTGCTCATGACACGGATCTTATCGCCCGCCTTCAGTTCGCCGGAAAAGACCCGCATATAGACGACCACGCCCCGAAACGCGTCATATTTGGAGTCAAACACCAGCGCCCGGGTAAAATCATCCTTCGCCGGCTCCGGCGCAGGGAAGCGCTCCACTACAGCTTCGAGCAACGCCTCAATACCAATGCCCTTCTTCGCGCTCACCTGCAGCGCGTCGGTCGCCTCAATCGCCAGAATATCCTCTATCTGCTGACTGACCTCATCGACGTTCGCATTGGGCATCTCGATCTTGTTGAGTACAGGAATAATGGCCAGCCCGTTTTCCATCGCCAGATACGTATTAGAAACCGTCTGCGCCTCAACCCCCTGCGAAGCATCCACTACCAGAATCGCGCCTTCACACGCCTGCAGACTGCGGGAAACCTCATAAGAAAAGTCCACGTGGCCGGGCGTATCAATCAGGTTGAAGGTATAGGTTTTCCCATTCTTTGCTTTGTACTTCATCGTCACCGGATGCGCTTTGATGGTAATGCCGCGCTCGCGCTCAAGATCCATCGAGTCGAGCAGCTGTTCCTTCATCTTGCGCTGTTCCACCGTCTGGGTCAGCTCCAGCATACGGTCGGCCAGCGTCGACTTCCCGTGGTCAATATGAGCAATAATTGAAAAGTTTCGGATTAAACTGAGATCGTTCATAAAAAGTTGTTGTTCAGATTGCGGCCTTTTCCCTTTAAAAAGCGAGCGCACAAGCTAGCGGAGCCCTCCGTTGACGTCAAGTTCCTCACGCTCACGGAATTCAGCAAAAAAGCGTTACCGATCACGACAAAGCCGCAACGTCACTAAGAAACTCTGTTCCAAAATATTCGTGTCCATCAGCGTTAATCAGCGGTTCCAACCTTATTCACCTGCGCTTCGTTTCCTTTGTGCCTTCGTGTTTAAAAATGTGCACCCAAGCTTCGCGTCTTAGCGCCTTTGCGTGATCATTCTATTTCCACTCTAACCTCTCTTATGCACCCGCGGCATATCATTATGCCCATTCGCTGCCTTTCATACATTCGTTGCAAACATCCGAATCCCGACTAAATGAATCGAATTTATTCTGGTTTCTTGATCCGCATCAAGGTTTACCGCGTCGAGGCATGCATACTGGGGTGCATCAATTGAAAACAAAACACCAAGAACAGGAGACGATGAATCATGAATATTATCGATGCACAAACCGCTCCAACCATCCGGAACCCGCATGGGGTAAAGGTAAGCAAACTATACGATACAGAGCATGCGCAGACCATGCATATTACGCTTGAGCCCGGCGAAGCGCTAAAAAAGCATATTACACCGGTTGATGTGTTCTTTTACGTTCTGGAGGGCACGGGCGTCGTTGAAGTCGGTGACGAGAAACAGGAAGTCAAAGCGGACATGCTGATCGACAGTCCCGCCCGCATTCCCCATTGCTGGTATAATGAAGGCGAAGAAACGCTGCGCGTGTTGGTTGTCAAGGTTCCGCGCCCGGCTCAGCAGACTCAAGTTTTATAATGATATCATCTGAATATCGCTTGTAAGAAAAAGTCGGAAGAGTACAGTGCCTGACGGGCAGCACGAAATGGAGAGACAACAATGCAAAAGAATAAGAATGAGGCAGACCCAACTGAAAGACAGAATCAACCTCCGCTCCGGCCCACGGCTTTGATGAATTTCAAAAAAACGGACGACGAACTGGCAAGGATTGTCGGTGGGTTTTGGCAACAAATATGGGCTCCGGAAAGCCCCTCAATAGACATCAGAACCAAATACCTGCTTTCACTGGCCAATGCTGTGGGTGCCCGCCGTTTCCGCCAGGCAACCCGCGAACTGGTCAAAGCCTATGCGGCCGGCACAACAATTCGAGAGCTGGACGAGCTGTTCATGTTGTTTGTGTGGAATCAGGGGGCAGGAGAATTTGCTTCGGAGGTCGGCCCCTCGCCGCTCTTTGCGGCATATCAACTGGCCAAGGAAATGGAGAAGGGCGGCAGCGCCAAGGAAATGATCGTTGAAGAACTGAAGAAACGCTTTGGGGAAACCAATCCTCAGGTTGGTACCGCGTTTCGGCCTTCGGAACGAAGCGATAAATGAAGATGAAAGGAGTAGATCGTGAAAGCAAAAGTAGATGAAAGCCTATGCATCGGTTGTGGTTTATGTGAGCAGGTGTGCCCTGCTGTATTTGCAATGGAAGACGACGTGGCCAAGGTTCAAGCCGATCCCGTGCCGGATGGGCAGGCAGATAGTTGTCGCGAAGCCGTCGATGCCTGCCCGGTGGAGGCCATTTCAATAGAAGAATAAAATCGGTTTCGCTCCGGCCAAGGAAGCCTCCTTGCCCGGTGTCGAGAGAGAGAGAGAGAGTGTGTGTGTGTGCCCCGTTTGGTTTTTGGGAGTATTTTGGTGAAATGTGTAAAAATCAGGAATCTTGATCTTAATCAATTTATTTTCCATGCAGGCGGGCATACTGTGGACATCATTTGAAACAAAAACCAACCAAGGAGAGTTATCATGAATATGTTCTGCTATCAGTGCGAACAAACCAGTCAGTGCACCGGATGCACCTCGTTCGGGGTCTGCGGTAAAGATCCCGAAACTGCCGCGCTGCAGGATCTGCTTATGCAGGTCTGCAAAAAGATTTCCGAAAAGGCCCACGCCAAGCGTCAGGCCGGCGAACCGACCCGCGAGGCCGATCTCTTCGTCATGGAGGGCCTCTTCACCACCGTCACCAACGTCAACTTTGATGCCCGCGATATCGCCGGCATTATTTCCCGGGGCGTGGCCCTGCTGAAGGACCTGGGCGGCGAATGGACACTGCCCGACGATCTCGACGGACTGGTTTCCCAAGGCGAAAAGATTGGGGTCGAGAGCCGTCTGAGCACCCTCGGCCCGGACGTCACCGGCCTTCAGGAGCTGATCCTGTACGGCCTCAAGGGCATGGCCGCCTACGCCGACCACGCCTACGTCCTCGGCAAGGAAGACGATTCCGTCTTCGCCTTCTTCCATGAAGCGATGGCCTTCCTGCTCAATCCGGCTCCAACGGTCGACGCGCTCGTTGCGCTGGCCCTTAAAACCGGTGAAATCAACCTGACCGTCATGGGTCTGCTCGATGCCGCCAATACCGGCACCTACGGCCACCCCGTCCCCACTCCCGTGCGCGTCACGCCGGTCCAGGGCAAGGCGATCCTCGTTTCGGGCCACGACCTGAAGGATCTCGAAATCCTGCTCAAGCAGACCGAGGGCAAGGGCATCAACATATATACCCACGGCGAAATGCTGCCGTGCCACGGCTATCCGGAGCTGAAGAAATACAAGCACCTCGTCGGCAACTATGGCGGAGCCTGGCAAGACCAGCGCAAGGAATTCGAAGCCTTCCCCGGTGCCATCCTGATGACCACCAACTGCATCCAGAAACCCAAGGAAAACTACAAGGCCCGCATCTTCACCACGGGCCTCGTCCAGTGGCCCGACGTCCAGCACATCGGCGACGACAAGGATTTTTCGCCGGTCATCGACGCCGCCCTTGAAGCGGAAGGCTTCGCGGCGACGGAACCGGAAAAGACCATCCTCGTCGGCTTCGGCCACAACGCCGTGCTCAACGTGGCCCCGCAGGTGATCGACGCGGTCAAGAGCGGCGCGCTCAAGCATTTCTTCCTGATTGGCGGATGCGACGGCGCGAAGCCGGGCCGGAACTACTACACCGACTTCGCCGAAGCCGTGCCCAACGACTGCGTCATCCTTACGCTGGCCTGCGGCAAGTACCGCTTCAACAAGCTTGAGTTCGGCGACATCGGCGGCATTCCGCGCTTGCTCGACATCGGCCAGTGCAACGATGCCTACTCCGCGATCCAGATTGCCGTGGCGCTTGCCGGCGCGTTTGGCTGCGGCGTCAACGATCTGCCGCTCTCGCTCGTGCTTTCCTGGTACGAGCAGAAGGCCATCTGCATCCTGCTCACCCTGCTCCACCTCGGGATCAAGAACATAAAGGTCGGCCCCACCCTGCCCGCGTTCATCACCCCAACCGTGCTGCAGGTGCTCGTCGATAACTTTAACATCGCGCCGACCACCACGGTCGAGGCCGACCTGGCCGCCTGCCTCGGGAAATAATACCGCCGCAATCGAATCAGGAAAGGACTGCGCATCCCGCGCAGTCCTTTTTCAACACCTTCGCGCTGCGGATTTTCGAAAGAACCCTTTAGCGCAATTTCGCGTCTTTTCGCGGTCAATCTGCCCGGTCCTCTTTTTTTGGCCCGCTAAACACGCGAAATACCGCTAAACAGATCCTCCATTTCCAAACCTCACAGTGCCGCCACCCGGCTCGTCGCGTCCTGTTTTATTTGCCGCACAAGTCCTGCATTGCCGCGTCGCCGCGCGACGGGATTGAATAGAATGTCCTCTGCATGCGCTATCCTTTCCGGACCGTCCTGTCCGGGCCGGGCCTTCCAAAAGGCGCTCCGCAGGTTTTCCAGAGCCACCACTTGCTCAAAACAATTTCCGATGCATGCCCGCTTCGTTCTCTTCGTTTCCTTCTGTAATAAAAACATGCTCAACCAATCCCGCCTTTCAACAGAAGACAACAAAGGTAACGAAGCTTTTAGTTACTCGACAAAACTTTGCGGAGTACCTACTCCTTTCCACCACCGATTAAAACCGAAAACCTGCGCAGATTAATCATTCTGCCCCAAATCATTCTGCCTAAATATCTCTATCCGACTCGCCCCTTTCGCGCTATTTTGCGTGTTTCGCAGTCAATCTGCCCGGTCCTCTGCTTTGGCCCTGCGCATTATACTCAATCTTCGTCAAAGAGATTGCCGATGCCCTGTAAGACGCTCCCCGCGCCGTCCGAGATTCCCTTGAGCGTGTTCCCAGCACCCTCTGAGATTACCTTGAGCGTGTCCCCGGCAAAATCCACAGAAGAAGAGACCACCGACACCACCGTCTTGCTGACCACTCCCATGATTTCCTTCGTAAATTCCAGCGGAGAGAATCCGTCGGATTCTTTGCCGATATCCGTCAAATGGATCGGCGGCATTGGCAATGACAGTTGCTTCCCTTTCAAACCGGTAACAGAAACATTCAGCCTGGTGCCCTTGGATTGAAAATCTTCGACAATGACCTTTTTCCCCGCCTTATCGTCTTCCTTCTGAGCGAGCTGCTCCTGAAGCGCCTCTATGTTGTTCGAGGTGAGGCTCTTTTCAAACGTGAGTTCGGCGCCCTCGAGCACAATTTCCTTAATCACCACGGTATCCGTAAAGAGCGACGGCAGAGAAATGACCATCTTAAATTCATCCAGCGCAACCATGCTCGGCGTATGAAAGCCCTCCGGGTTGCCGATGGAGAATGCTTTAACCCGTACTCCGCCGGTCAATAGATTAACCCGCACCTTCTCAACTTGGATTGGCACACCGAGCACGCTCGGCCCCACCGTTTCGATCGCGCCCTTGATGACGCTCCCAAGAAAAACAACCAGAAGAATCGTCAGGACCAGCAGAGAGGCCCCGACCACAGAGAATATCTTTTTCAAACTTAACTTCTTTATTTTCATATACACCTCAACCTTAATTTGTTACTTAGCGGAAAGATACAACCGATGCGTGATGGAATTGTATGCAACGAGCATCCCGTTAAGGGGAATCGTCTGCATCTGAAGCGAGCTTAACCGCTCATACTGATCCTCAGGATACATCACTTCCGCAGTCACCCTGATTTTGGAATAGGTTCCATCCAATGTGCAGACGTCGTAAGATGCTTTCACCCCTTTGGTTCCGGAAAAAACAGGATCGTAGCTGAATCGGGCAAGATGCTCCATCTTCCCTGCTCCGGTGACGGGAATGCCCTTGAAGCGTTCATCAAACTGACTTGAAGTCAGCATAGAATTCTCGGGATCAACAAACAGTTGGCGGGCGATGTCCTGCAGATCTTTTGCTTCCAACGCTACAGCCTCCTCCGCTTGTGGCGCAGCTGCTTCAACGCTCACCGCTTTGTCTTCGATTGTAGTGGGTTCGCTTTCGAAACGTTGATGCTCAGTCGGAACAGGAATCGGGGGGATATCGTCCTCTAAAAACTCGGTCGGCTCCTCCGTTACCACCACAGGAGTGGGTATGACGAACGGATCCACTGTGATTGAGGGAATATACGCAGTTTCAGAGGGCTCAACTTCCGGCTCTTCCTCTGATTTCTCCTCGTTCTCCGAATCCGTCGCATACAGATTGTCGAAAGATTTTTCGTCCTCCTCCATGATGATTTCGCAAAACTCTTCGAGTCGTCGGAGCGTTTGAATGATCACGACGGAGTCGCTTTCTGTGCCGGACTTAACCGCTTCAATATGGCTGTCCGTAATCGTCATATCATCAAAACTGGACAGCAGGTCGATGATCGCGTCCTGCACTGGGGTTGAAAGAATCGCCCGCACACGCTGTGTATCGTCACCCTTTACAAAGAATTGGTAATCGAACTCGGGGTTCCCCGTCAGAATATCCTGCATCCCGAAGGCCTTGCCGAGTTCATGAAATATTCCCTGGCGCACAATCTTCATCTCAACCGGAATCGAATTCCGATAATTCATGGAGTACCGCGTGTACGACCGGGAGGTTTTTCCACTTCTTTTTGTTAAAACGGTCACCGCAACACGGTTCCCATTCAGCGAACCGTGAATAGAACCCACACCTCCCATTCCTCCCGGCTCATATCGGAGGTTAAGCTGATTTGCGGCACTCCTCCATTTATCTCCCGTGGCCTTTGCTGAGATCTTCGAAAAGATCACGATCGCGACAATAACAATGATAATGAATTCCATTCATAACCCCCCGTTTTCCGCTCCCCAAAAACGCCCTGTTTCATCGGTACAGCACCGATGGCGCTACAGTATTTTCAGCTTGGGCATATCCTGAATATCCACCGCACCGATAAATTTGTTTTCCGCATCAACCACAATGAGGTCGTCGATGTTGTATTTTTCATAGATATTGAGGATTTCAAGCGCGAGCATTTCCTTGCGCAGCGTGATGGGATTAGCGGTCATGACATCATCAATGGACCGCTCAACCAAATTGGGCGTTGCGATCAGGTGGCGCCGGAGATCGCCGTCGGTCATGATTCCGACCAGCGTCCGATCCTCTTTGATGACGGCGACACAACCCGCCTTGGCGTGAGTCATAGCAATCAGCGCCTCGCGCACAGGCTTGCCCGAAAAAACGGTGGCACAGCGCTCGCCGGTGCGCATCACATCTTCCACACGCAGGAGCAGCGTCCGGCCGATCGCTCCGCCGGGATGGAGCTTGGCATAGTCTTCGATCCGGAAACCGCGCGCTTCGAGCAGCACCATGGCCAGCGCATCGCCCAATGCCAATGTAGCGGTCGTGCTGGTGGTCGGCGCCATATTGAACGGACAGGCCTCTTTTCCCACCTTGACCGACAGAACAATATCGCTGTGCTCTGCGAGCGGACTTCCCATTTCGCCGGTGAGCGCAATGATTGGAACGCCCATACGTTTCACGGGCTGGAGGAGCGCGATCAGTTCTTCAGAGGCCCCGGAATAACTCATGGCCAACAGGATATCGCGCTCAGAGAGAATCCCGAAATCGCCGTGCATGGCTTCAATAGGATGCATCACCACGGCGGGCGTTCCCGTGCTGGTGAACGTGGCGGCAATCTTGTTTCCGATGTGCAGGTTTTTCCCGACACCCGTCACCACGACTTTACCGCCGCCAGCGATAATTTTCAGAATAGCATCGACCGCCTGAAGAAATTCGTCGCCGAGTTCATTCTTCACTTTCTCGATGCCGGCGATCTCCTGATCCAATACTTCCCTTGCCCGTTTAATCCGATCCAAAACGCTCTCCTTGTTCATGTGCTGATCGGAGAAATTAACCGATTTTATCCGGCCAAGGGAATTGATTAATTTAATTATCCTTCAGGCGGTCTCTCCTTTTGGAACTAATCCAGCATAATCACAATAAAGCGGGCGCTGCGGGCATCGGAAACCTGAAGCAGTATTCTCGAGCTTTCGATGCCTTCTTCCACCGCTTCATAAAACGCTTCCGCACTGTCCACCCGCTGGCGATTGACACTCATGATCCTTTGGCCAACCTGAATACCGGCCCTCGACGCGAGGCTATCCTCTTCAACATCAGCCACAACCACGCCGCCACTGGCTCGCCGTCCTGAGGTCTGCTCTTCCGCATCTTCCACGGTCAGCCCCAGCTTTTCTTTGGCCATATTGGCCCCGATTGCATTGCTGAAATCCTCTTCCATCGCCTTCGTTACTGCACTCAGTGTTATATATTTCCCATCGCGGAAAATCTTCAGTTCAATCTGGGTGTCCGGTGCAAACGAAATGATATGATTTCGGAAAGAAGCGAGCTTACTGGTGCTCCGGCCATTGAGCTCCACAATAATATCGCCGGCCTTAAGTCCAGCCTCTTCGGCGGCGGAGTCTTCCATCACCTCCGAAATGAGAATCCCGCGGGTTTCTTCGAGTCCGAAGGTTTCCGCCAACGGAGCGTCCACCTCCTGAATTGCAATCCCCAGCAGGCTGCGACGAACGGTGCCGCCGTCCATCAGCTGATTCTTGACCGCAATCGCCTGATTAATCGGAAGTGCGAATCCAATCCCCATGTATCCGCCGGTCTCCGTGTAGATGGCGGTATTGATTCCAACCACCTTGCCCTCAATGTCCAATAACGGGCCGCCTGAATTGCCCGGATTGATTGCCGCATCGGTCTGAATAAAGTTTGCATAGTCCGTAATACCAACCTCGCTGCGCTCCTTCGCACTCACGATCCCGGCGGTAATCGTCTGCGAAAGACCAAACGGATTCCCGGCCGCTAAAACCCATTCGCCGACCTCCAGTTTATCGGAATCGCCGAGCGTCAGGAACGGAAAGTCCTCGTCGTCCTCAATCTTAATAAGCGCCACCTCTGTTTTTGGATCGGTGCCTACCAGCGTGGCCTTAAACGTACGGCCGTCACCCAGCGTCACCTGAATGCGGTCGGCGTTTCTGACCACATGGTTGTTGGTCAGAATGTAACCGTCCTTTGAAATGATAAACCCGGATCCTTGCCCCTGCTGGCGGTAGGTTCGCGGCTGCGTGCCGTAAGGCGATCCATACCCCCGCCCAAACGGATCATTGTATCCTCGCTGTGGAGCCACCTCAATCGTGCTTCTCACGTCAATAAAGACCACCGCAGGCAACGCCTCCTTGGCAATTTGTGTGAATGCACTTCCGGTCTCCTTCATCGTTTCAATATCGAGTGCATGCGCTGAGCCAACAAACAGAACAACAGCGAGCATCCCCGACATCCAGAGTTTTGCTTTCATCATCATTTTTCTCCTTGTTGATGGTTTATCTGCCTAATACGTCCGCTTTAGAAACGGCTTCATGCGTTGCGTTCAAAATTTGCTTTGAAAGGAACGGGCCCGGCAAACTACTCTCCCCGAATGGCCTCAATTGCAAAAGTCGTGGTGGAGATATCGCTCGACCGGGAATTCGACTATCGGATTCCGGCGCACCTGCGTGCCCAGATTAAGGTCGGCTCGCAGGTCGTCGTCCCCTTCAACGGGCGCGAACTACGCGGCTTTGTGGTCGGCCTGACCACCCATTCCCCTTACGGCGACAAGCTCAAAGAGATCGCGGGTGTCGTTGGGGAAAAACCGCTCATTCCCGACTCGATCATGAAGCTCGCCTATTGGATCGCCGACTATTACTGCGCGCCGATCGAGCACGCCGTCCGCACCGTACTGCCCAGCGCCGTCCGCAAACGCGGCGCCAAACATAAAAAGCAGTTGGTCGTTTCGCTGAGCACAGACGCACGCCCCACCGTAGACGGAGCATCCTGCTCCGGTGTGCACCAAGGCGTAGACAAAGCCTCCTGCTTTGTTGTCTCACATAAGCAGGCCTGCTCAGCGTGCACAACGAAGCAGGATGCTTCGTCTACAAAGAAGTGCACAATGGAGCAGGATGCTCCATCTACGGACCCAGAACGCATAAACTATTTCGACCCTTCCGACCCCATCGCTAACCTGCACGGCAACCTGCCGCACTGGCGACAGGACGGCGCAACCTATTTCGTCACCTTCCGACTGGGCGATTCTATACCGAAAGAAAAGCTTCAGCAATGGAACAAAGAACGGGCAGAGTGGCTGGCCGCTCACCCGGAACCGCACGACGCTGCCACAAAACGGGAATATTATGAGCGCTTCCCCCAACGCTTCCAACACTGGCTCGACCAGGGAACGGGATCATGCGTTTTAGGAAAACCTGAACTGAAAAAGGTTGTAGAAGACGCGTTGTCGCATTTTGACGGCACTCGATACCGACTGCGCGAATTTGTGGTCATGCCGAATCATGTGCACATGTTAATCAGTCCGCTGGAAGAATATCGGCTTTCCGAAATACTGCACAGCCTGAAATCATTCACGGCAAACGAGATCAACAAACGCCTAGGCTCCAAACTGAATCCCGTCTGGCAGCACGAATCGTTCGACCATATCGTCCGCTCTGCCGAACAAGTTGAACGTATCCGACAATACATTCGAGACAATCCCAAATACGTAGACGAAGCTTCCAGCTTCGTTCTCCGCCCCAACGTAGACGGTGCTTCCAGCTCCGTTATGCACCAAAGCGTAGACAAAGCATCCTGCTTTGTTGTCTCACATAAGCAGGACTGCTCAGCGTACACAACGGAGCAGGATGCTCCATCTACGGAGAAATGCACACCGAAGCAAGATGCTCCGTCTACGATCAAACTTTCGCCCAAACAACAGCAGGTGATCAACACACTACAGCAGTTCGGACCAATGGCACTCACCGAGCTGAAAGAGCGCTCGGGCTGCTCGGAATCCCCGATCCGCACCCTCGAAAAAAACGGCCGCGTCACCATCGAAGAATCGACCGTTCAACGCGATCCGCACGCCGGCCTAACCCTGCTCCGAACGGAACCGCTTCCGCTGATGCCCGAACAGAAAACCGCGCTGCAGACCATCTGCTCGGCCATGGATCGCTCAACGCCGGGCACCGTGCTGCTTCACGGCGTCACGGGCAGCGGCAAGACGGAGGTTTATCTCCAGGCCATTCAACACGCGCGGGAGCAGAATCAAGGAGCGATCGTGCTGGTGCCCGAAATTTCGCTCACGCCGCAGACCGTCGATCGCTTCCGCGCACGCTTCGGCGACGGCGTGGCCGTCCTTCACTCCAGCCTCTCCGAGGGCGAGCGGCACGACGAGTGGCACCGTATCCGTAGCGGCGAGGCGCATATTGCCATTGGTGCGCGCTCAGCGCTCTTTGCCCCGGTGGAAAACGTCGGACTCATCGTGGTCGACGAGGAGCACGAGCCGACCTATAAGCAGGACGAATCCCCGCGCTACAATGCCCGCGATGTGGCGGTCATGCGCGGTCACTTGGAAAACTGCTGCGTGGTGCTCGGTTCCGCAACGCCGTCGCTGGAATCGTTCAACAATGTACAGACCGGACGCTATGAGCTGGCCGAAATGCTACAGCGCGTGGACAACCGCTCTATGCCGCTGATGCGGATTGTCGACATGCGGATCGAGGCCGAGAAGGAAGGGCGAGCGCATATTTTTTCGCGCGAGCTGGTCCAAGGAATTTACGAACGCCTCGACAACCGCGAGCAGGTGATTCTCTTTCTCAACCGCCGCGGATTTTCATCGTCGCTCCAATGCGAGCAATGCGGCTACGTGGCCGAATGCACAGAATGCAGCGTTTCTATGACCTACCACAAGCGCGCAAACAAACTGCTCTGCCACATCTGCGGCGCGGAAAAGGCCGTCCCAAACTGCTGCCCCGACTGCAACGACCCGGACTTTAAATATGCCGGCATGGGAACCGAGCGGATCGAAGAAGTGCTCGAAAAGCTGTGTCCCTCCGCGAAGGTGGCGCGGATGGATTCCGACACGATGCGCAAAAAAGATTCCTACCGCAAGGTGCTCGACGACTTCCGCGTCGGCAAAATCGATATTCTCCTCGGTACGCAGATGATTGCCAAGGGGCTCGACTTCCCCAATGTCACGCTCGTTGGTGTACTCTATGCCGACATGTCGCTACACGTCCCCGATTTCCGGGCGGGCGAGCGCACCTTCCAGCTCCTCACGCAGGTTGCCGGACGCGCCGGGCGCGGCGAAAAAGCGGGCGAAGTGATTGTACAGGCCTACACCCCGCACCATCCCGCCATTCAAGCCGCGCGCAGCCTCGACTATAACGGTTTCTGCGCACAAGACCTCGAATTCCGCAAAGAGCTGGCCTATCCGCCCTTTTCTCATCTGGTGCTGCTCACCTTCAAAGGCGCAAACGAAATGGAGGTTGCTGGCGCGACCGACCGCTTTTTTGAACGGCTGGAGCCGCTCCTCCCCGAATCCGTTCAGCATTCTCCGCCTATGCCTGCGCCGCTTGCCCGCGCAAAAGGCCTATACCGCTACCACATCATGCTGCGCTGCGAGCATACCATTAAAATGAGCAAACCCATTCGCCACGTCTGGAGCACATTCAAAATGCCCAAAGGCGTCACCTGCACCATCGACATCGACGCGCTATCCCTGCTTTGACGTCTTTGCAAGTGGAGCAGACATCTCTGTCTGCTCTGCGGTCTCTGTGTTCTTGTATGTTTCCCAATCAATTCAAGAAGGGTAGGGAAAAAGCATTTCGAGAATGGGCGCTTTTCCCGTCGGAGAAATGCTTTTTCCCGTGAAAGGAGTTGTGCAATCCTCGAAGAGGAGTGCCGCCCCCGATCGGCAGACCGGGGGCGGTTCCCGTCCGGCGAGACCGCCCTAGGGGTCAGTCCCGTAATTTAGTAATTTTGCGCAACTGCTCTCGTTTGTTGATCAACTCTCTGTCTTTTGTTTCATCAATCCTTTTCGGATATCTCGACAGACAATCTGCCCGCCCCATTTGAAGGCGCTCGGCAATCCACGTATTCGACACCGTGCAACGTCTGCGGATCAACCAAGCCAACAGCGCTTTTTCATCCGCTCCTTTTCGCAACTTCAACAAGCGATCTTCTGTCAGCTCCAATATTTCCAGACCACTTTGAAGCAAGCGCTCGGCTTCGTATTCATCATGCAGGCGGACTTCGTCGCCGGAAAACGATTCCCTTTTACCCGAAAGCTCCTCGATCCGTTCCAGCACATCCGTCTTAAACTGATCCGTCCCCAAATACCAACCCCGCCGAA
>JAAYDL010000228.1 GCA_012729265.1 Lentisphaerota bacterium
CGAGCCGTTTTCGGTAAAACTGGTCTTCGACGAGGAGGTGGCCGATTCCGTACTCGAGCGGGAATGGCACCCCAACCAAAGGACCAAGTTGCTGAAAGACGGCCGCGTGGAGCTGGAATTTACTGCCAAGGGCGACGTCGAGGTGAAGCGCTGGATTCTCGCATGGGGCCGCACCTGCACTGTCAAGTCGCCGAAATGGGTGCGCGAGATGATCGATGCTGAAGTCGATGCCATGGTAGCTGCCCGGGATGCCTAGTCCGTCTTTCGCTGTTTGCGGGTAATAGGGGCTTGTTTGTTCGCAAACGGATAGGCTTTGGAAGGTTTGCTTTGCGTGGGTGTGGGTCTGGGTATACTGTTTGGCTGCAAGTTAAGAGGGAGCATCATGAGACTGTTTGACTGCCATAACCATATTCAGGATCAGCGCCTTTCCGGCGATCTTGCTGGAATACTTGCCCGGGCGCAGAATGCCGGCGTGGTTAAAATGGGGGTGAAGGGCTGCTGTGAGGCGGATTGGCCGCGGGTGATTCGGATTATGCAGACCTGCCCGGGCATTTATCCATCGTTCGGCATTCATCCGTGGGAGATTGGCGGGCGTTCTGCCGAATGGTCAGCGTGTCTTGAAGCGCTTTTGTTGACCTATCCGCAGGCCGGGGTAGGGGAGATTGGAATCGATCACGCCGTTGAGCCGCGAAACCATGTAGAACAGGAAGCCGTGTTTATTGCTCAACTGGAGCTGGCGCGCAGGTTGGATCGCCCGGTCTCTATTCATTGCCGTCAGGCATGGGGGCGACTGATTGAGCTGTTGGACGCATTCGGTGAATTGCCGTGCGGCATGTTGATCCACTGTTTCGGCGGCTCGGCGGAGACGGCAACGGAACTGGTGAAGCGCGGCGGCTATATTTCATTTTCGGGATCCATCACCCGTCCAAACAACCGCAAGGCAGGTCCGGCGATTTGTGCGGTTCCGAAGGATCGGATTCTAATTGAAACCGACGCGCCCGACATTCTTCCGTTCGACGCCGAGGGTGCGCTCAACGAACCGGCCAATTTGCGGTGGGTATTAAAAAAGGCGGCGGAACTTAGCGGCCTTGGAGAGTTGGAGCTTGCGGAGCTGACCTTTCGCAACGCCGAGCGTTTTTTCGGGAAGGGTCTTCCGGTGTCGGAGTAGAAGCTTCATCAGAAGGGTTTAGCTGATTGTGCCGGATTCACTGCGTTTAAAGCGGGCGATGAACATGGCGTCGCCGGGGCCGTCCCAAGGCCAGACCTGTAGTTGGCCGTCGGTCATTGTTCCGGTAAGTGGATTCGCAAAGGGGTCGAGACGAAACTGGAGAGTTGTATCCAGAAACTCCTGTACCACCTCTTCGGTCTCGGGCCGCGTGAGTGAACAGACGGCATAGACGAGTATGCCACCGGGCTTAACGCTCCAGCTTGCGTTGCGCAGAATAGTCAGCTGCCGATTCGCGCATTTTACAGCCTCGTCATCGCTCGTGCGCCAGCGGGCATCGGGATTGCGTCCCCAGGTTCCCCATCCGGAGCAGGGCGCATCCACCAGCACGCCGTCAAAGCTTTTGCGGAAAGGCGTATCGGATGCGGCGTTAAAGCGTTGGGTGCGGATATTCCGCATGCCGTAGCGGTGTGCGCGGTTTTTAAGCTCTTGTAGTGCGCTCCCGCGGATGTCGGAGGAAAAAACCTTGCCCTTCTGCTGCATAAGATCCATCAGGTGCAGCGACTTTCCGCCGGCGCCAGCGCAACAGTCCCACCATTCATCGCACGGCCGGGGCGCGCAGATCTGCGCAACGCACTGAGAAGAAATATCCTGCACGCAGAACGTATCTGCTTTTTCGCCGAGTTTATGATCTAAATTAGTTCCAGCATCGGTACAAACGGCCGAGCGGAGTCCGGCGTGAGGCTGGGCGGAAACCTGATGCTCGGTTAGGAGATCAATAAAGGTTTGAGGATCAATCCGGGAACGCAGCCAGGTTGGCGGACGCTGCTGAAAACACTCAATGCAATGCAGGACAGACTCTGCCTCGACCACCTGAATAAATCCGTTCGGAACGAGATCGGCCGGCGTCAGCATTTCGTCGCCAAGTATTTCGCGAAACCAGTCGTTTATCCGCATGCACTTTTCCGTGAGGGAGAGATTCCCGATAGGGGTCAGAGCCATCGGCAGATAACTTTGCGTACGAATATAGCGGTAACTGGGATGTGGTTCGGAGGAATCAAGCATGGCTCCGACCAGGCAGGCATCGACCGGGTCCAGCGCGAGTTTAGGGACGGTCCAGCCAAACCATCGGAAGTAGGAAAAGAGGGATTCCGAGAGAAAGCGACGATCGCGGGCGCCAAGCTCTCGATGGGTTCGAAGGTGATGATTCAGAAGGACATCAGCTGGGCGGCCCTCTTCAACGACCAGTCTGTAGAAGTCGGGCAAAAGCTCCCTGAGAAGCTCATAATGACGACGAAGAACCTTTTCGGGGAGCGGATTAAATTGGGACGAATTTTTCATAAAGTATCATTTCGGTGTTGTACCGGCAAACGCGGGTAGGTATGTAGCTCTCCAATACTTGAGGAGGATAAGAATGTCAAAGGAACTTGGGTACGTATTAATTACCCCGTACACATTACGAAAGTCGCGAACGGGCGGGGTGTTGGGACGTCTGCTGAGCAGAACGGGTCTTGATCTGGTTGCTGCTCGTATGTTTGGGCCCAGCCAGGAACTCGTCACGAGCTACGCTGAGCTGATTCGAAGCAGTGATGATATCTGGCCGGAAATCCGTGAAATCCTGTCGGAATATGTTGAGCGGGAGCTGGCCCCTAGAGAAGACGGTCAGGTGCACCGTGTTCTCATGCTGCTTTTCGAAGGAGAAAATGCGATCCGCCGACTTCGCGATGCCGTGGGCGGATTTGAAGATTCGATCGAAAGTGCGGACACGATTCGCGGGACCTACGGAGACTACATAAGGGCGAACGATGGGAGTATAACCTATTTCGAGCCCGCCGTGCTCTCGGGGCCGACGGTAAAATTTGTGAAAGAAACGCTCAAAATATGGGCTGATTTTTCGGAGAGCGACGGCGGTGTGCTGGATAATGCCATCCGCTTGGCGGATGATAAGGACGTTCAGAAGACGTTGGTCATTATCAAGCCCGACAACTTTACATTCCCGAGCTCGCGGCCGGGCAATATCATGGATATTTTTTCGCGTTCGGGGCTGCGCCTGATCGGGGCTAAGCTGCTGCGGATGAGTCTGGCAGAGGCGCTTGAATTTTACGGGCCGGTTCAACCGGTGCTGCGCGAAAAGCTGGGAAAAATCGCTGTGGAACGTGCCTGCAAGGTGCTCAAAGAAGAGTTTGGCTTTGCTATGCCCCCGTCTGTGTGCGATGCGCTGGAGAAGACCCTCGGACCCACTATAGGTGATCATCAGTTTTATAGTATTATGAATTTTATGACCGGCCAATGGGCCCCGGACGTGCAAGACGCCGACCGGAATGAAGAGGGCAAAGTCCGCTGCATGACGCTGGTTTATGCCGGCGAAAATGCGGTTGAAAAAATACGGAATATTCTGGGACCGACCGATCCGAGCAAAGCGGCTCCCGGTTCGGTGCGAAAAGAATTTGGTACGGATATTATGGTGAATGCTGCCCATGCATCCGACTCGCCTGAAAATGCGCTACGCGAAATTGGAATCATAAAAATACAGCAGGACACCATCAATCGATGGTATAGACAGTACTACAGTTAATCGGGGGAAAAATAATGTGGAAAGAAATTGAGCCGGCTCCAGCCGACGCAATTCTGGGGCTTACAGAGGCGTTCAAAAAGGACAACAACCCAAAGAAAGTTAATCTTGGCGTGGGGGTGTACGAAGATGGACAGGGGAAAACTCCTGTCCTTAAATGCATTAAGGCCGCTGAAAAACGGTTGCTTGAAACGCAGACCACCAAAGGGTATCTGCCGATTTCGGGCGATCCGGAATACAGCCTCGGCGTACAGGAACTGATCTTCGGTGCAGAAAGCGATGTGATCCGGGAAGGCCGTGCGGTGACGGTTCATTCACCCGGCGGAACGGGGGCATTGCGCGTGGGCGGAGAACTGCTCAAAAAGTTTAAGCCCAACGCTAAGCTTTGGGTCAGCTCACCGACGTGGGCCAACCACAAGGGCATTTTTGCTGCGGCCGGATTTGCGGTCGAGGATTATCCATATTACTGCCCCGAAACACACGGGGTAGCTTTTGATGCGATGGTCGCGTGTCTGGAAAAGATTTCGCCGGACGACGTCGTGCTGCTGCACGTCTGCTGCCATAATCCGACCGGCGTGGATCTCAGCGCGACTCAGTGGGACCGCGTTTTGGACATTGCCGTCAAAAAGGGTTGGATCCCGTTCCTCGACTTTGCCTATCAGGGCTTCGGCGAAGGGGTTGAGGCCGACCGTATTGCTGTGGAAAAGTTTGCGGCGGCGGGGATCGACTTTTATGTTGCCAGTTCGTTCTCCAAAAATTTTGGACTCTACTGCGAACGCACCGGCGCACTGACCATTGTAACGACGAGCAAGGAAGAAGCTGAGACGGCAATGAGTCATGTTAAAACCATTGTCCGCGTAAACTATTCCAACCCGCCGTCGCACGGCGGGTTGGCCGCGCAGATCATCCTGCAGGATGAAGCCCTTAAGGAGCAGTGGATGGGCGAGGTCGCGGAAATACGCGAGCGAATTAAAGCCATGCGTAAGGCGCTGGTCGATGGCTTGGCGGCACGCGGGGTTGATCAGGATTTTTCCTTTATCATCGAGCAGCGGGGCATGTTCTCCTTCAGCGGGCTCTCCGACGAAGTCGTCGCGTGGCTGCGTGAAAATCGCGCGATCTACATCGTCAAAGGCGGGCGCATTAACCTGGCGGGATTAACGCCATCCAATATCGACTATGTTTGCGATTCGATCGCAGAAGCGCTGAAGAGATAGAACGGACGGGACCTGA
>JAAYDL010000229.1 GCA_012729265.1 Lentisphaerota bacterium
CGCGTCATCGCCGCCACCAATCGCGAGCTGAAATCGGTAGTGGACGAAGGCCGCTTTCGTGAAGATCTCTATTTCCGGCTCGAGGTCCTGCCTATCCGCATTCCGCCGTTGCGGGAGCGTATTGAAGACCTCCCCCTGCTGGTCGACCATTTCCGCCAGAAGCTGGCCACGCGTCTGGGGCAGCCCGCTCCCACCCTCAGCGCCGCCGCCATTGACGCCATGAAGCGGTACCGCTGGCCCGGAAACGTCCGCGAACTCGAGAATACCCTCGAACAAGTGTTCATCCTGTGCGACAAAGACACTATCGCGGTCGATGACCTGCCCGAGAAACTCCGGACTCGGGAGCCTCAGACCGGCGAAGTAGACCTGCCGGCCGGGGGACTCGTTCTTGAGGAGCTGGAGCAGGACCTGATTCGCCAGGCCCTTGCCCGGTCGGGCGGGCGCATCAAGGACGCCGCCGAACTCCTCGGCCTTTCCTACAAAACCCTGCAATACCGTCTCAAAAAGCACGACATCGACAAACATGAAGCCGGAGGCGTCTGAAAGCCGGCTATCTGACCGGCTGAATTGGCATGAGCATCTTTCTCATGATTGCAGCGCAGGCGTCTCGCGTGCATTCTTGAGTGAGTGAACCGGATGCAGGCAAGACGCCTGCGCTACAAGACGCGCCATGCTGAGGTTTTGGGGTAAGGGGTCGCGTTTCCAGGATGCGGCAAGCTGCCGCATCTACGTTGCGCGTGCAGATACAGTCTCGGGCAATGCAGACCCCCGGCAGTACCGTTTCCACCGGCACCAGGCTTGCAGGGGTTCCTCGAGTTATCCGGTGATTTCAAGTCGCCGCTTGAGTTGACAGAACGGGGGCAATCTGGCAAGCTGACTCCCTTCCTCGTGGATTTGGCATTGCGGTTTGGGTGGGACGCAATCGAACAGTCACAGAAGATTGGTGCAAGGAGGGGTATCATGAAGTGGTCAGTGATTGTCGCAATCGGGTTGTGCATGTTATTCGGGGTTATTTCCAATGAGCATGGGGTAGCGGCGGCGGCGGACGCCAAGCCGATCAAGATCGGCGCGCTGTTTTCGGTCACGGGTCCGGCGTCTTTCCTTGGGGCTCCCGAGGAGAAGACGGTGCGCATGATTGAGGAGAAGATTAACGCCGAGGGAGGGTTGCTGGGACGTAAGATCCAGGTCATCGTTAAGGACACGCAGGGCAGCCCGGAAAAAGCGGTCTCGTTTGCGAAGCAACTGATTGAAGAGGAAAAGGTGGTTGCCATCATCGGGCCCTCGACAACCGGCGAGACCATGCAGATCAAGGCGTTGTGCGAAGAGAACCAGATGATTCTGGTCTCGTGCGCGGCGGCCGAGTCGATCACCAATCCCGTCGCCAAGTACGTTTTCAAAACCCCGCAAAAGGACAGTCAGGCCGTCACGTGGATTTACAACACCATGAAGGACCTGGGCATCAGCAAGATCGCCGTGGTGACCAGCAACGACGGATTTGGCAACCAAGGCAAATTGCAGCTCGAGGCCATGGCCGCGGACCACGGCATCCAGATCCTCGTGAACGAAGTGTATGACAAGCAAGCCACCGATTTGACCGACGTTTTAACCAAGGTCAAGGGTACGGCGGGCGTGCAGGCCGTGGTGAACTGGTCGATCGTGCCGGCTCAGTCCATCGTGGCCAAGAACATGAAGCAGATCGGGCTCAATGTGCCCCTGTTCCAGAGCCACGGGTTTGGTAACCCGAAGTACGTGGAACAGTCCGGTGTGGCCGCGGAAGACACCC
>JAAYDL010000230.1 GCA_012729265.1 Lentisphaerota bacterium
GAGGGGCGGGAGGGGCGGCATCCAATCCTTTAGGAATCGCTCGGGCACGCGCTTCTGCCCGCCTGCACCGAGCATCTCAGACGCCCCAAACGAGCGGAAATCGTGAGCAATCGTGAGGTAAAAGAGGAACTTCTTGTCGACGCCGGAATACGGGCGAATGATGTGCAATTCGGTTGTGCCGAAAGCGACACCGTTTAAGAGGCTGTCGGCGAGCGCTCCTTTTCCATTTTCAAAGCATGGTGTAATTTTTGCGATGCAGACATCGCCGTTGGTAAAGTAAGTATAGCCATTGTATACTTCCGAAATGCGCTTTGACTGATCGAGAAGGAGTCCACCAAACTCGCCGACAGCCTCCATAGGAACGAAGGACACTTCCATGTTCTCTTCTCGATTTAGCTCAGACTTGACCGGATTGATCGAGGCGTCAAAGCGGAGTCTTCGCCTTCTCCAGGTTCCTGGAATGGAAAGTGTTGGCACCGCACTCATTTCACCAGCCCCTCCAGCAAGCCCGCGAATTTCTGTTCCAGCTCTCGGCGTTCTCTGCGCTCTTTGCGGTTAGCCTTCTTCTCTGTTTTAACCGCCGAGCACGCGGAGGGCGCGGAGGTTATAAAATATGCGAGGGCAGCCCCTTGCGAGACTGCCCTGCGTCCAGCCACCGAAGCAAACTGGAGGGATGTGTCGAAAAAGTTCAACGAAAGACGGGCAGCGGTCAAGCGGAGAGTTGAACCATTCAGTTTCCCTGAACAGTTACCCAGATTGTCTCCTCCAGCACCAACAATTCGATCATTCCGAAGAGTTGCCTCTGCCGGGCATTTTTCTCCTCCGCATTCTCTGCGCTCTTTGCGGTTCATCCCATTCATGCGATGAGTCCTTTCAGCATGCCGGCGATTTCCTGTTCCAGCTTGGTGATGTCAGACTCGATCTCTGCGAGCGGGCGTGGTGGCTGGTAAACGTAGAAGTGGCGGTTGATCGGGATTTCGTAACCCACCTTAGTCTTGCTGGTGTCCACCCAGGCGTCGGGAACGTGCGGCAGGACCTCGCGGGCCATGTAGGCATCGATGGTATCGCGGAAGGCCTCAATGAGTCGGTCGTTGGGTTTGTCCGGCCCGAAGTCCATCGGCAGGGGCAGCGTGGTGCCCTTGGGTAGCGGGATGTTCTCCGTGTCGCGCAGTTCGGAGTCCGGCTCTGGGTTGCCCTTGCTGTCGCGGCAGATTTCCGCCTCGGGATCGCGTTCACCGAGGGCAGCGAAGATGGCCTTTTTGAGGGGAGCGGGCAGCTTGAGTCCCGCCTTTTTTGCAACATATTCCAGGTCGCTCTCGAAGGCCTCCCGATCCATGTAGCGGCCTTTGTCCGCAAGGGAGGTCAGCAGTTTTCGGATCTTTTCCTGCTCCTGTTCGCCTTGCTCGATCTCACGTTTGGCAGCATCATCGTCCTTGCGTTTTTTTGTGGTGGCTAGGTTGGAGAAGGCGCTTTCTCCGTCAAGCCGGGCAATGCGCTCGGGCGTGGCCTCGAAGTTCATCCGCAGCGGGCGTTCCACCGTCACCTTGAGGAAGCCGAACTCGCGGTTTTCAAAGATGCGGGAGACAACGCGGGTGGCCCGTTCGCCGGTCTTCAGGTCGAGGCAGACCTCAGCGGTTTCGCCGTCGCGGTTGTTGCCGTAGAGGGCGGTGAGTTGGCGGATCTGCTCCTCGGTGATCTCGTGGCGTTTGTTGTTGAGGCTCTTCTTCATGCGCCCGCAAAAGCGAGTGCCGTCGATGAGCTGCACCTTACCACGCCGTTCGGGAGCCTTGCGGTTGGTGACAAGCCAGACGTAGGTGAAGATGCCGGTATTGTAGAAGAGTTGATCGGGCAGCGCGACGATGGCGTCGAGCCAGTCGTTTTCGATGATCCAGCGGCGGATATTGGAGGGGCCTGAACCGGCGTCGCCAGAGAAGAGCGGTGAGCCGTTGAAGACGATGGCGATCTTGGAACCCACCGCTTCTTCATCGCCTTCCCGATAGCGGTGCATCTTGGAAATCATGTGCTGCAGGAAGAGCAGCGAGCCGTCGTTGATGGCCGGTAATCCCGCACCGAAACGACCGTGGAACCCAAGTTCGTTGTGCTCCTTTTCGACAATGGTTTTCTGATCCTTCCATTCAACGCCGAAGGGTGGATTGGCCAGCATGTAGTGGAATTGGTGGCATCCAAATCCGTCGCGGGTTTTGCCGTCGCCGAGGGTGTCACCAAGCACGATCTGGCTGGCGTCTTCGTCCTTGATGAGCATGTCAGCACAGCAGATCGCCCAGGACTCGTCGTTATACTCCTGCCCGTGAAGCGCAAGGTTGGCCGAGGCATTCTGCCCCAGGATGAAGGCTTCCGATTCGGAGAGCATGCCGCCAGTGCCACAGGTGGGGTCGTAGATCGTGCGGAATATCCCGGGCGTATAGACATCACGTTCTCCGGTATAAATAAGGTTGGCCATCAGGCGGATGACTTCGCGGGGCGTGAAGTGGTCTCCGGCCTCTTCGTTTGCCTGCTCGTTGAAGCGCATGACGAGGTGCTCGAAGAGGTAACCCATCTGCATGTTGTCCATGCGGGCGGGGTGCAGATCCACCTCGGCGATGGCTTTGACGATGGTGAACAGGCGGTTGCTGGCATCCAGTTTCTCGATCTGATCGCCGAACTTGAATCGCTCGAAAATGGCGCGGGCAGTTGGCGAAAAGCTGTTGATGTAGGAAACGAGATTGGGCGCGATGTTTTCGGGGTCGCCAAGCAGCTTCTGAAAGGTGAAGGGGCTTGTGTTGTAGAGCGGGAAGTTGCGGGAAGGATCAGCAGCCTTGCCGAGCAGGCGGTCCATCGCGTTTTCGGGAGTATTGCGCGCCTTAAGTTTTTCATACTCGGCCAATACCCGGTCTTTCGTTGGTTCGAGCACACAGTCCAGACGCCGCAACACGACCATCGGCAGCATGACCAGCCGATATTGGGGCGGGCGATACGGGCCGCGCAGGCGGTTGGCAATCTCCCAAATGTGGCTTTTTAATTCGTCGTGTAGCTGGCTCGTCATGATTTCGTTTCCTGAAATGTCTGTTCCTGGCCCCGTTCGAGTTGTGTCAAAACATCGTTCAGTCCGATCACACAGGGGTCTTGGATTGTCTCGGTGGTGAAGGGAATTACAATATACACCGCATCCAGCGTGAATTGCTCCTTGAGAATCTTTGCAATCATCACCGCCTTCTCAAAATCCCGCTGCACGTTGAACTTGCACTCCAGGGCAATCCGTTTCCCGTCTTTCTCAATCAGGAAATCGGTCACATAAATGCCTTCGCAGTAGTCCTGGGTGTATTTCACGCCGATCTTGTCCAGCTCCCTCGCCACCGACTTCTTGAAGGCAATCGACTGCGCTTTCACCTCAAGGAATCGTTCAGCACGCTCCCGTTCCAGTTGCTCATCAGTGGGCAAGGGTCTTGAGGGTTCCTCCTTCAACAACTCCGCTCCGGTAAAACCCCTTACCACCATCTGCTCCTCTTCCGGATCTTTACACAGCGTCTTGATCAAGCGGGTCAGGGTGATTTGGCGGGGTTTGGACTGGTCGGTGAGGATCTTGCTCACGGAGGTTGGGCTGATTCCAATTTTTTCGGAAAGCTGCCTACCTGTCAACCCACGTCGATTCATCAGGATGCGGATAACCTTCCCAAAAGTGAGCATGCTTTCAAATCTAACTCCACTTGGAGGGAGTCGACAAGCATATAACTGCGAATTTGATTCTTCTAATCGTTTGCTTCCCCGCTATTTCAAAGCGTTACGATGCTCAGTTTAATGGCCATTGAATAGCTTAGCGCACCATCACCCGAATGCATCCCTTTCCGGAGATCATCCATCCACAGAAACCGCCTGCATGCCCGCCGAAAGGGTGGAAATCCGTTACCACTTTGTTACCACTCTCAGGGCATTTAGAGGCATTTTTTGGCACAAATCAGGCCTTTTTCCTCTTACAATTGATACGGATGATTCAGCCGTTTTTCGCCCTGATTTTCTCGCCTAAGTCTTTGTTTATCAGGGATAAATCGCGGAGAGAGGGGGATTGCAGGCTTCTCGCCTCTTTCAGAGGCTCGTGAACAACCCACCGGGGGGGTTCTCATCTAATCCCTGCTTTTAGAAAGAACAGATAGTCTTTGAAAATCATGCCGGATGAGGGCTGCCTTTTTTGCACGAGACCACTTCTTCAATTGTAGTTCGCGTTTCGCAGCATCGTTCCGTGACATAGGCCCTTCGTAGTATA
>JAAYDL010000002.1 GCA_012729265.1 Lentisphaerota bacterium
CCATCGCGGCCCTGCTCACCGAACTCACGGAGTTGAACTTTCATCACCCTGAAACCGGGTTGGAAATGGTTTATGAACTGACGTGAAAAGTGCCAAATCATTTTCCCGCCGGATCAGGAAATCTGAATTTCTAAACCCGAAACAATCCACAAAAACGCAAACTCGAAAACGGCTTCGTGTCACCCATTTGGGGAATTGATCCGCATTTAAATTTAAAATTTGTCTCGGATTTGGAGTTTAGAAATTCGAATTTTTCCTGATCAGTAAAATCAGGATCTATAGTAGCTCATAGGCCAGCACGCTTAACCCAAAAATCGCAGCGGTTTCCGTGCGGAGAATGCGGTTGCCGAAAGAGACCGGAAGCGCACCGGCTTCTACAGCGGCGGCGACCTCTTCCATCGAAAAATCGCCTTCGGGACCAATCAGCAGCGCGACGCGTTTTTTCTGTGTAAAATCGATGTCCCGAAAGGGAACTGCACCGTCATAGAGCGATCCAATCAGCACCAGATCATACTCCGCCAGCATCGGCAAAACGGCATCCCATTTTTCTAGGGGCTTCAGCTCGGGGAGCCAGCGGACTTCGCACTGCTGCGCGGCGTTGAGTACAATCTTTCCCCAGCGCTCCTGCTTTTTGGGATTCGGCTTAAACTCCGTATGCTGCGTCAAAACCGGGCGGATCGACGTTGCGCCGAGCTCGACCGCTTTTTGAAGAACCAGCTCCCAGCGGTCGGGTTTGGGTACGGCCTGAATCAGCTCAATCTGGACCTTCGGCGCAGGCACCGCGCTGCGGCTCAAAATGCGCGCTTCCACGGCGGTTTTCCCGACGGCTTCAATCACGGCTTCAGCAACGGTGCCGTGACCGTCGAACAACGTAATTTCCTGCCCCGGCTGGACCCGCAACACTCGCGCAAGATGATGCGACTCCTCCGGCGAAAGCGTAACGACCGCCTGATCCAGCGCGCCTGCTTCAACTAATGAATTAATCCGCATTTTTTTGACCGGATAACAGGATATTCAGGATACGGACGGTGAGATCCAGTCTATCCTGTTATCCTGTCAAAACCTATTCCTCTTCGAGCTTGCGCTTTCGCTCATAGAACGCTTCCGCAACTCTCCGAATTCGGTTCGTTTCGGTAAAGTGGCTGTCGTCGAGAACCTCGCACGCCTCTTTGAGCATTTTCTTTTCTTTGCTCGATAGATGCGTCGGCACCTCGATCTTGACCATCACATTATGATCGCCGCGTCCGTGACCATGCGCTGAATCGACTACGCCTTGACCCCGCAGACGGAAAATCTTTCCGCTCTCGGTGCCCGCCGGAATTTTAAGCTTCACGTTGCCGTGAATGGTCGGCACCTGAATCTCGCCGCCGAGCATGGCAATATGGAACGGCACCGGTACCTCGCAATAAATATCGAGATCATTGCGCTTAAAGAACTCGTGATCGCGAACGTGGAAAACAACAAAAAGATCGCCCGCCGGGCCGCCGCGCGTTCCGGCTTCGCCTTTGCCCGGAAGCCGCTGACGCGAACCCGACTCCACCCCGGCCGGGATACGCAGTTTGATGGTCTTGCGCTCCTTGACGCTGCCCGCGCCCTTACACTCTTTACAGGGATTCGAAATGGTTTCGCCTGCGCCTCGGCAGGTTGGGCAGGTCTGGGAAAACTGAATAAAGCCGCCGCCTGTTGTTACCTGACCGCGCCCGCGACACGTCGGGCAGGTGCTCTTCGAGGATCCCGGTTCCGCGCCGGTGCCGGAGCAGTGTTCGCAGGTTGAGCTGATCGGAAGCGTCAGCTTACGATGGGATCCAAGCGCTGCTTCCTCAAAATCAACGTCCAGATCATAGCGCAGATCCGATCCGCGCGCCGGACCGCTCTCGCGACGGCGCCCACCGCCACCGCCGCCGAAGAGATCATTAATATTAAAGCCGCCGCCGAACACCTGTTCAAAGATGTCTGATGCATCGTGGAACCCGCCGCCGAAGCCGCCGCCGAAACCGCCGCCGCCCGGAGCAAACGCCTGATGCCCAAACTGGTCGTAGCGCGCCTTTTTATCGGCATCGCTCAGCACTTCGTAGGCCTCGCTGGCCTCCTTAAAACTTTCTTCAGCCGCTTTATCGCCCGGATTGCGGTCCGGATGAAACTTCATCGCCACCTTCCGGTAGGCCTTCTTGATCTCGTCCGCCGACGCGTTTTTGGAAACGCCCAGAATTTCGTAATAATCGCGTTTATTCGCCATAATTAGTTGTTCCCCTCTTCAGCCGCCTGTGTCGGTCCGCTGGAGACCACCACCTGCGCGGCGCGCAGCAGCTTATCGCCGAACAGATAGCCGCGGCGAATCTGATTCGAACAAACCTCCGCCGGATATTCGTCCGACGGCATATGCGTCAGCGCCTCATGTTTATGCGGATCAAACGCCTCGCCGACCGCCTCAATCGGCGTCAGGTTAAACTTTTTCAGCACGTTCTGAAACTGGTCATAAACCATTTTAAAGCCGTCGACCACTGCGCGGTCGGCCTTGTACTGCTCTGCCGTCTTCAGCCCCATTTCATAGTGATCGAGCACCGGGAGAAGTTCCAGCAGCAGATCTTCGTTGGCGCGCTGATACAGCTCCAAGCGTTCGCGTTGCGTACGGTTCCGGAAATTGATGAAGTCGGCCTGCAGACGGACAAACTGATCGCGCAGCGATTCCTGTTCTTCCTCGACCTGCGGCGCAGACTCCTCTTCAATCACTTCCGTATCCGGGAGCTCCTCTTCCGCTGCGGTTTCTTCATCCTTCAAATCCTTCTTATCGGTTTTCTTTTTCGCCATTGAAAAAATCCTTTCCCCGCCGCTGCGGCTTCCGTTTCATGAAGGCTGAAAAAATACGCAAAACAGCGGTCGTGTCAATAGGTCATATCAAAACGGATCATGCCTTCTTTAATAAAAACATTCTCACCCAGTCCCACTTTTCAACAGAAGACAACAAAGGTAACGAAGCATTTTGGTTGCTCGCACGCAGGCTTCCCTTATGCACCTTCGTTCTCTTCGTTGCCTTCTGTAATAGAATTTGATCGACTTCGCCGATATTTTTCTTGAGCTCTACAGCCGGCTACCGCTGCTGAACTAGGGGGCGGAAGCCGAGGTAGTCGTTCGGGTCCGACGGGGCGTAGCTGTTGCGAAACGCCGAGCGGCAGTACGAGGCATTGTAGAACCAGCTGCCGCCACGAAGCACCCGGAGCGAGCCCGACGACGGCCCCTGCGGATCCACCACGCTCCCCGAAGGATAATCCCCATACCAATCCAAACACCACTCCCACACATTCCCGTGCATATCGTAGAGCCCCCACGCGTTGGCCTGCTTTGTCCCGACCGGTTGCGTCTTGCGGCAGCCATACCACACCGCCTGCCAGCCTGTCGAAGTGGCATAGTCGCCGTTGGTTCCGGCGCGGCAGGCATATTCCCACTGCGCCTCCGTCGGTAGCGTATATTCATACCCCTCCGGCAGGCGGCCTGCCTGCCGCCCCATCTCCGTCAGCCTCCGGCAAAATTCCATCGCATCGTTCCAGCTTACCATTTCCACCGGCAGGGTATCGCCCTCAAAATAGGAAGGATTGGAACCCATCACCTGCCGCCACTGCGCCTGCGTCACCTCCGTCTTTGCCAGCCAGAACGGTTTTGTGAGCGTTACCTGATGCACCGGCTTTTCGTCGTCACCCCCGTTTCCCGACCCCATCTGGAACGACCCCGCAGCGATCGGCATAAAATCCATCGAAATCCCCCCGCCCAGCTCTGCCGTCCATGTCTTTCCGGTTTGCGGCGGAGCCGCCAGCAACGTAGACGATGCTTCCAGCTTCGTTGTCGCCGCATCGTCTTGCCTTTGGTGCACAACGGAGCTGGAAGCTCCATCTACTATCCTTGGCGGACGGAACGGCGAGTCGTCCCGGCCTGAATTCATTCCCCAAATGACCGCCCCGGCAACACAGGCCGCGACAACCCACATCCATCCTGATTTCTTTTTGGGGGCCTCTTTTTTAGACGGAATCACCGGATCTTCTTTTTTGTGTTCCTTGCGCTCTTTCGCGGTTAATTCACTCCCCTCCGAATCAGACCCCACTTTCGTGTCTTTGGTGTATTTCGTGGTTCATCTTATTTTCCTTTGCGGCCCTCTGTAAAAAAAATCCGTTCTACCATCAAGCCCTTCTCTTCTGTGCGCAGCACTGTTCCCCAAAAAATCGCAAGGCGCGCAAATACAGACGGTTACATATTTGCGTCTTTTACAGCCTTTGGATCAAAAAGATTTGTGTCCATTCTTGTTTTCCCCAAATCTTTCCGCCTTCCTCTGCAAAAAGGTTTTTTGGGAAATCGAGGCGCGGAGGGGAAGGCGGTCAGATTGCGGGCCGATAGGTGGTTGCGGGAAAAAAAGACTCGCGCTGTGGTATCTTTTACCATTAGCGAAAGACGTGCTGAACCATGTAAACACACCCTTTTTACGGGAGATTTTCTCTCATTTATTGCCGCATAGCCAATATTTTTTAACTTTTTTAATGTAATACTTGACCTGATTGAGCGAACATAGCATTTTATATCTGAGAGCACCTTTAGGCGACTTATAACCGGAAGATCGTGCACTGTATGAAAACAAACAATCAAGATGATGATCAGGCGTTGCTTCGGGCCATACGAAAAGAGAAGAGCAGCGGCTGGGAACAGCTGTTCACCCAATATGACCCCCTTATTCAATCGATTGTGCGTTGGTCAAAGTGGCATTTTTCTGATGATGAACAGAAAGATGTCAGTCAGAATATTCATATGCATCTCTATAAATCCATTGAAAGATTTCAACAAAAGAGCTCTCTGTCAAAATTTATCAAGCGCATTGCCATACATCATTGTATCAATGAAGTCCGGCGGCAAAACCGTTGGAACTCTGTTATGACCTCTTTCCCCTTACAAACGGGGATAGGCGAGTACTATGCGTTGGAATTTGTTGGTCTCAACGCCTCTGATCCTTATACCGAGACCGTGCAGCGCGAGCGGATTCAGCTCCTGAACAAAACGCTGGAAAAACTTCACGAAACCTGCCAGAAAAGCATCCATCTGTTTTACAAGAAACACTTTAGCTATAAACAGATTTCCGATGCGCTGGGTATTTCCACCAACACGGTTGGAAGCCGCATATCAAAATGTCTGGATAAACTGAGAAGGGAGCTCCGGAAAGAAACTTTGTTTGAAGGGAACCCGTAATGGATCATTTTCACGATCAAATCTGGGCGTATCTGCACAACGAGCTGCCTTCGAATAAGCGGGCACCGTTTGAGCAGGCCGCAGAGCAAGATCCCTCCCTCAAGCAGGAGATCGATGCCTGTAAAGCGGTACATCATGTTCTCGAAGATTGGGGGGATCACCTGTTGGAGAAAGAACTCCTGGCGGAATGGGAGTCCGAGCATCCGGAATATCAGGAAACGGTAGGTCGCCGGAACCGTGTTATTCGACTATTAATTCCGGTGGCTGCCGCCGCTGCATTGGTTCTGGGGCTGACGCTTCCGCTGCATCGCGGACGAATTAACTGGGAGCGTACCGTTTATGGTTCAGCCCCGCAGCTTCGAGGAGAATCTAGTACACAACCCGTTTACAGCCGCGATGATCTGAAACAGACGAGCCGTGATCTGCGTGAAGCGGTTGAAAAACGTCCGGCGGACCCTCCCAACCTCTCCAAAAAATGACCGCTTCAAATTTCTTTTCAGGAGCTTAAAGACGGCTATCTTGTCGCAGCAGCTTCCGGACATCCAACGAGGAATCACGAATTAGAATGGGTAGGGGAAGAATTCTCTATATTGTTTCCGGAATGGAACTCGGTCGCGGAACTGCATTCGACGACCAACCTGTAGCTGAAAATGCACCTCCGGTAATCCGCGTCGTTCCAGATTCCGCAGAGAAACGGTCCGCACATAGGTGGTTGCGGTGTATAGATAATCGTCCGCAGAAACGATCCCCAACTTTTTTCTTATCCGTTCCCGGTAGGTTTCAACCGTTTTTATGCTCAGCCCCATTTTTTCTGCAATGCGCTTGGTCACATAACCGCATCCGGTCAGCGAAAAAACCTGATACTCCTGCATCGAAAGAGCTCGAAAATCATAATCGCCGAACGCATGGCTGGTCAGTTTATGATTGGTCAGCTCGCTCCAATACGACTTCCCTTGCGCCGCAAAACGGATGGCGCAGATCAGCTCTTCCAACGAATCTTCAATGGAGACGTATCCGGCCGCGCCGGCCCGTAACGATTGCCCGATGCACACATCTTCAAACTCCTTATCACAGGAAAGGGCCACAATCGAGATGCCGTGCATCTTCTTTAGTTTTGCAATGGATATTGGACTTATGTCGCATTTCAGCCCCATGTTGACCAGCAGAACATGAGGATCGTGCTGCTCAATCTGTTCAGCGGCGCCATCAACGTCATCCGCCAAAGCACAAACTTCAATCCAGTATTCATTATTCAATTGTCCGATCAGTGCTTCCCGCAGTAGACAACGCTCCTGAATCACCAAAATCCGTATGACACCCACCTTTTTCATTTTCCCCCCGATCGATAAATCCAGCGTCTGTCATCTGTATCTGTCGGTTGAGCGCGGGAAATCTTCCCGATAGAAATCCGATATTTTTCCACAAATCTCTTGCATCCGTTGCGGTTTGTTGTAGTTTCCCGCAAATCAACACGAGAGGTGAAGATATGCACGAAATTATGACAATCGAGGAAATTGCCGCATACCTGCGCGTTTCTGAGAGAACAGTGTATGAATGGGCACAAAAAGGTGACCTTCCCGGTGGCAAACTGGGAACCACTTGGCGCTTTAAGCGTGAAGATGTTGAAAACTGGGTAAACTCCCGGCTTTCGAGCAAAACGGCCCGAACCATTCCGGTGGTGAAAAAAGGCGGCAGCACACTGCTGACAACGGACCGCGTGGTGATTTTGGAAGAGACCGACAAAAAAAGCCTCTTAACCACGTTGGTCGATCTGCTGGCGACATCGCCGGTGGTGAAGAACCGAGATGAGCTGCTGAACGGTATTTTTGCGCGCGAGGAGCTCATGAGCACCGGGATCGGTTTCGGCGTGGGTGTTCCGCATGTGCGTATTGACTCCATTTCGGATCTGGTGATGGCCGTGGCCGTATGTAAACGTCCGATAAGCGGCTATGCTTCGCTGGACGGGCAGCCGGTGCACATTGTCTGTATGCTGGCGGCACGGTCGGACCAACATACAAAATATATTCGAACTCTTTCGGCGGTAAGCGGACGGCTGAAAGATGAGGAGACCCGCAAACGGATCATTGCTTCAGATGATCCTCTCTGCATTTACTCTCAACTCATTACTGAGGAGTAAATCATGGATGGCGTATTGGCAGTACTCGGGATCTGTGTGGCCGGCGGCGTCGTCGGCGGATGGCTCGTTCAGCGTCTCAATATTCCGCAGGTAGTCGGTTATATTGTGGTGGGCGTACTGATCGGCGATACCGGTTTTGGACTGCTTCATCCGAACGACATTGCAAACCTTACACCGTTTAATAATTTTGCATTGGGCCTGATCGGGTTTCTGGTGGGCGGAGAACTCAGCGCCAGCATCTTCAAGAAATATGGCAAGCAGTTCACGGCCATCCTGATGGGGGAAGGGCTGGCCGCCTTTCTATTGGTTGGACTGGCATCCACCGGTATCATCTATCTGGTGGTCCACGACTGGGTGATGGCGATTGCCGCCGGCGTCGTGTTCGGGGCGATTGCCTCGGCCACCGACCCGGCGTCGACCATCGACGTGTTGTGGGAATACCGTTCCGCCGGGGTTTTGACGACCGCCATCATTGCAATCGTGGCGCTCGACGATGCGTTGGCGATGACGCTCTATGGCTTGGGCACCAGCGTGGCCTCGATCCTCGTCCATGCCGGAGGGGAATCGATTGCGAGCACGATGCTGCATACCCTTTTTGAATTAGGGGGTGCGCTCGTGCTTGGGGTCGCGGCGGGCTTTGTGCTCAACGCCATGATGCACTATATGCCGCAAACCGAGAAGCGGCTGGGCATTTCTATCGGGATCATTCTCCTGTGCATCGGTTTGGCGCTGGCGTTTAACATGGACGTGATCCTAGCCACCATGGCGATGGGCATCGTGCTGATTAACCACGCGCCGCGCCGAAGCAAGCAGCTGTTCGAGGTAATCCGTTCCTTTTCGACGCCCATTTACATTATTTTCTTTGTGCTGGTCGGCGCGCGCCTTTCGCTTAAAACCATGCCGCTGTGGATCTGGGGGCTGGTCGCGGCCTACGTGTTGATGCGCAGTCTTGGCAAATGGGTCGGCTCCTACTGGGGCGGACGCGTTTCCAGGGCGGAAAAATCAGTCCAGAACTACATGGGGATGGCGTTGTTCGCCCAGGGCGGCGTGGCCGTCGGACTTTCGATTGTCGCCAGCCAAAACCTCCAGCATATCCAAGTGATCGAAACCATGACGCTGGGCGACATCGTCGTTTTCACGGTCACGGCGACCACGCTGTGCGTCCAGCTGATTGGTCCCGCCTTTGCCAAGCTGGCCATCAAGAAGGCGGGCGAAATTGGCCGTAACGTGACCGAAGAAGATGTCATGGCGGAACTCAACGTATCGGATGTGGTTGATAGCAGCATCGTTCCGCTGAAGGAGGGCACTCCGCTGGCCGAGGTCGTTCAGCATTTTGCCGAGCAGGATACGCTCGTTTATCCGGTCATCGCCAACGATGAAAAGATTGTCGGCGTTCTTACCTTTGAAATGCTCAAAGAGGTTCTGCTGGACCGCGACACGTGGCTCTGGCTCGTGGTGGGCGATGTCATGCAGCCGCTTACCGAACATCTGCTGGCCAAAACAAATTTAGCTGAAGCGTTGAAGGAAATGCAGAATACGCAAGTCGAAGCACTGCCGGTGGTTGAAAGCGCTGAAACCGGGAAGCTGATCGGCGTGCTTGATCAGCGCCTTGCCCGCCGCAAGGTGAACGCCGAACTGGTTCGCCGTCAGACCGCTCTGGTTGCTTGAATCCCTATGAAAAGAAAGCGTCCATTCTCCATATTGCTTCTGGTCACGCTCTCGATCTTTTGGTTCAGCGCCATTGTATCGGCCAATGTGGTGATTGCGCAGATCGGCAACCGCAACACCTGCCCGATCCGCTTCATCTCCTTCACGAAATTCGGCTTTCCGTTTATGTTGGCATCGCTGGCCGTTGCCCATATTTACATCTGCCTGCGGTATTTGGAAAAACCATTGCAAAAGGGAAACAACGAACGTATAAGACGCGGTTTCGGCGGCGGGCATCAGTTCTCTGTACTAAAACCCCATTAGGAGGGTCATGAAACTATCGGTTAAGGATGTTGCAAAATTGTTGAGTGTGGACGATAAGACCGTCTACGGATGGATCAAGCAGGGCGGAATTCCGGTCTACCGCATCCACGAGCACTACCACTTCAACAAGTCGGAAATCCTGGAGTGGGCCTCCTCGCGGCAGATGGCCTACGCGGTGGACGCCGAAGCGACCGCGGCAGAATTCCCCAGCCTGGCCGATGCGCTGAAGAATGGCGGGATCGTCTATGGCATGAAGGGCAACGACAAGCCGACCGTGCTCCGTAACGTGGTCGATGCCATGCCGCTGTCCAATGCCGTCGACCGCGGCTTGCTCTACGAGGTGCTCCTCGCCCGCGAAAACCTGGGATCGACCGGTTTCGGCGAGGGCGTCGCCATCCCGCACGTCCGCAACCCGATTGTCCTGCACGTCGATGAACCGATCATTACCCTCTGCTTCCTGGCCGCGCCGATTGATTTCGGTGCGATTGACGGCCTGCCGGTGGACACCTTGTTCACAATGGTCAGTCCGACCGTGCGGATGCATCTCCACCTTTTGTCGCGGCTCGGGTTCGTATTACGGAATCCCGCATTCAAGGCGGCCCTCCAGACCCGCCTTCCGCAAGGGGAACTGATGGACACACTGCTCCGCATTGAGGCGCAGATCGAATCCAAATCAAAAGCCGCGCAATAACACCCATGCCCAACCACCTCTCCAGTTTCCTGCTTCTCGTTGCAGCCGTGCTCAGTGCACTGAGCGGAGTGCCGGCGCTGGTGCTTCCGCGGAAGTCGGCGGCGGGGCAACGCATCGCCACGGGACTCATGGTTGTTGCGGGGCTGGTCGGGCTGACCGGGGTCGTGCTGGTGTTCCTCCGGGGGACGGATGCCGCCGACCTGTCCTGGCGGATGCTTGGATCTCCCCTGCGCATCGTTATCGATTCCATGAGCGCGTTCTTCCTAGTACCCGTTTTGGCGATGGGGGCGCTGGGATCCATCTACGGCCTTCGGTATTGGCCACAGCGGGATCACCCGGAAAACGGGCGGGGTCTTGGCGTTTTCTGGGGGCTGACGGTTGCCGGAATGATATTGCTCCTGGTGGCGCGCCATGCCGCCTTGTTTTTAGTCGGCTGGGAACTCATGGCGATCTCCGCCTTCTTCATGATTGCGACCGAAAGCCACCTGCCGGAGGTGCGGTCGGCAAGTTGGGTCTATTTCGTGGCAACGCACCTGGGCACGCTTGCCTTGTTCGCCCTGTTTGCCCTCTTCCACCGGATCACCGGTTCTTTCGAGCTGCGGGCCCTTGGGGTTTCCGAGGCCGGGCTCGGCGAACTGACCGCCATTTTTCTTTTGGCGCTGGTTGGATTCGGGATCAAGGCCGGCCTGATGCCGCTGCACTTTTGGCTGCCTTCCGCGCATGCGGGCGCCCCCAGCCATGTTTCCGCCCTTTTGTCCGGCGTCCTGCTTAAAATCGGAATCTACGGGATTGTCCGCTTCGTCGGCTTCTTGCCCGAACCGCCGGTCGGCTGGGGCGGATTGGTGCTGGTGCTCGGCTGCATCAGCGGCGTGCTGGGCGTGGTTTTCGCGCTCGGCCAGCACGACTTGAAACGCCTGCTGGCCTACCACAGCGTTGAAAACATCGGGATCATCCTGATGGGTTTCGGCTTGGCGCTGCTGGGGCACACCTGGAACCAGCCGCTGTTGTACCTGCTGGGCATGGCCGGCTGCCTGCTGCATGTCTGGAACCATGCGCTCTTCAAATCGCTGCTGTTTCTCGGGGCCGGTTCCGTGGTCCACGCCTGCGGCACGCGCGAGATCGACCGGCTGGGCGGACTATCGAAGAGCATGCCGTGGACGGCGGGCCTGTTCCTGGTGAGCGCGGTGGCGATCTGCGGGCTGCCCCCGCTGAATGGCTTTGTGAGCGAATGGTTCATCTATCTCGGGTTTTTCAACGGTGTTGCCGCGGATGAAGCGTATTCGTGGTTGGTTGCCGGGTTGGCGGCCCCGGTGCTGGCCCTGATCGGTGCCCTGGCCTTGGCCTGCTTCGTCAAGGCCTACGGCGCGGTTTTCCTGGGCGCTCCCCGACGACCCCTGCCGGACCATCCGCACGAAGCCCCGTTGGCCATGACGCTGCCGATGGGGATTCTGGCCGTCTGCTGCTTTGCGATCGGCCTCTTCCCGCAATGCGTGGTCCCCTTGCTGCAGCAGGCCATCTCCGGCGGGGATGGCGGCGGGCTGCCGGATGCCCTTCCGCTCCTGGAGGAACAGACGCCGCTGGGATCGTTGACGCTGGCGGGCGGCCTTCTCTTGGGCTTGTGCCTGCTGCTCTTGGTCGCTGTGGTACGCAGAATCCAGTGGCGGGATGCACCGACGGCGTCCACCTGGTCGTGCGGCTATGCCCGGCCCACGGAGCGGATGCAATACACGGCCTCCTCCTTCGCGCAAATGCTGACCGGGCTCTTCGGCTTCGTTCTTCGTCCGCAGGTCCATCTCCCCGGCATCCGTGCCCTGTTTTCCAGACCCGCCAAATTTGGAACGCACATCGATGAACCGGTCCTCGACCGGACCCTGCTGCCCGCCCTGCGCCGGATCAAGCGTTCACTCAACCGGGTGCGTTCGCTTCAGCAAGGGCTGACCCACCATTATCTCATGTACGTCGCCTTCATGGTCGTGGCCCTGCTCCTCTGGGTCCTGCCGGTCACCTCCGTTTTAACCCGCTTGTTTTCAAGGTAAATGTTCATGCACTTCGATCAATCGACAGGACTATGGACCGTGTTTGCCGCCGCGCTGGCGCTGGTCGCCGGCGGCGTGCCGGCCTGCTGTCTTTCGCGGCATTCGGTACGGGCGCAGCGGGCCACCTCGGTCTTGATGGTGCTCGGCAGCCTGCTGGGCTGGTGCGGGCTGGCGATGGCTTCGTTCGGCACGTCCGCCGTGGAGGCCGGCCTGCCCTGGCACCTGCCGTGGGAACAACGGCTGTCGATCGGGCTCGATGCGATCGGCGCGGTTTTCCTGATCCCCGTCTTCACCGTTCCCATGCTCGGTTCGATCTATGGCCTGGCCTACTGGCGGCAGGGCGACCATCCCGAAAACGGGCGCGGGGTCGGCCTGTTCTATGGTCTGCTCGCCGGGTCCATGGCGCTGGTGGTGCTCGCCCGCAACGCGATCCTCTTCCTCATCGTTTGGGAACTGATGGCGCTGGCCGCCTTTTTTCTCGCCGGCGCGGAACACGAGAAGGCCGAAGTGCGGCGGGCGGGCTGGATCTACCTGGTCGCCACGCACGCCGGAACCCTCTGCCTGCTGGCATTGTTTGCGCTGATGCGGCAGGCGAGCGGCGGATTTGCCTTCGGCGTGTTGGATGCCGGAGCGCTCACGCCCGGCATGGTCACCCTGCTTTTCATCCTCTCCGTCGTCGGCTTCGGCTTCAAGGCCGGCCTGATGCCGCTGCATGTCTGGCTCCCCGGTGCGCACGCCAACGCGCCGAGCCATGTTTCGGCGGTCATGTCGGGCGTGATGCTGAAGATGGGCGTCTACGGCATGGTACGCATGATTTCACTGCTGCCGATTTCGGAAGCGTGGAACGGCGGGGCGCTGCTGGCCGTCGGTGCCGTTACCGGTATCCTGGGCATTGCGTTTGCCATCGGGCAAAACGATATCAAACGCCTGCTGGCCTACAGCAGCATCGAAAACATCGGCATCATCTGCATGGGCATCGGAATGGCGCTGCTCGGCCGCACGCTGCATCGGGCCGACCTCGTGCTGCTGGGACTCGGCGGGGCGTTGCTGCACGTTTGGAACCACAGCCTCTTCAAATCGCTGCTCTTCCTCAATTCCGGCGCGATCATCCATGCCGTCCATTCCCGCGAGATGAACCGCATGGGCGGCCTCGCCAAGCCGATGCCGCAGACCGCGTGGCTTTTCTTGATAGGCGCCGTGGCGATCTGCGGGCTGCCGCCGCTCAACGGCTTTGCCAGCGAATGGCTGATTTACTTGGGGCTCTTCCAGGGCCCGACAACGGGGGTTGGCGCTGTGGCGCTGGCGCTCATCGGTGCGCTGGCCCTGGCCTGTTTCGTCAAGATATACGGCATGGTGTTCCTGGGAACGGCGCGGGATCCGCTGCATGGCGAGCCGCATGATCCATCCGCGGCGATGCGCCATCCCATGGCGCTTCTGGCGGCCGGCTGCGTGGTATTGGGCTTCCTGCCGCATCTCGGTTTCCCGCTGCTGCATGCGGCGGCCTCCCAATGGCTGGATCCTGCCGGGGGCGCGGCGCTGCCGGAGTTCGAGGAGTTTGCGCCGGCGCAGTGGATCAGCGCCGTGGCCGTGGGGCTGGTAGCGGCGGCGGGACTGGGCTACGCGCTGCTGCGCCGCAGGATCCGGCGGACGGATGCCGCCGTGGGCGCAACGTGGGGCTGCGGTTACGCACAACCGACACCGCGCATGCAGTATACCGGGAGCTCGTTCGGCGATGTCCTGGTCGGGCTTTTCGGCTGGGTCCTGCGACCGCGGACCAGCCGCCCCGCATTGAAGAAACTGTTTCCCGATCGCGTGGAGTTTGCCTGCGAGGTCCAGGACACGGTGCTCCACGGCCTGGTGCTGCCGGTCTTCCGTCGGGCGGCTGCCGCCATGATGAAACTGCGGCGGCTGCAACAGGGCCGTCTCGATCTCTATTTGCTCTATCTGCTGGTGATATTGATTGTTTTACTAAGTTGGGGCCGCCATCTCGGCCTCTGAAGGAACCGCGATCATGAATATGTTTATCCATCTTGTGCTCATGCTGGCGATGCCGCCGCTGCTGCTGGGCGTGATCAATAAAACCAAGGCGCTGTTTGCGGGCAGGAAAGGTCCGCCGCTGCTGCAAAGCTACTACGACCTGATCAAGCTGGCCCGCAAGTCGGTCGTGATCAGCCGAACCACCACCTGGATCTTTATCGCCGCGCCGGTCGTCACGCTCACCAGTATTGCGATGGCGGGATTGCTGGTTCCGCTCGGGCCGTTCGGAGCACCCGTCTCCTTTACCGGCGACCTGATCCTGTTCGCCTACCTGCTGGCGGTCGGACGCTTTTTCACCACCGCCGCCGCGCTGGATACCGGTTCGTCGTTCGAAGGCATGGGCGCCGCGCGCGAAGTCACCTTCGCCTGCCTATCGGAGCCGATCCTCTTTTTTGCCCTGCTGGTGCTCGCCCGCATATCCGGCTCGCTGGCGCTCGGGGATTTGCTGCATGCACCGCTGGACGCAGGAGGCCAGGGCGATATCGCGTCGCTGGTGCTGGTGGCGATCGGCCTGTTCATCCTGCTGCTGGCGGAAAACAGCCGCATCCCGGTCGACGATCCCAACACGCATCTGGAACTGACCATGATCCACGAAGTGATGGTGCTCGACCACAGCGGCCCGCTGCTGGGGCTCATCCTCTACGGCGCGTCGATCAAGTTGTTTGTGATCGGTGCGGTATTGCTGCACGTTCTGTTTCCGTTCCAAAGCGGGTCCGCCCTGCTCGATTGGGGCGTGTTTGTGGCGGAAATGCTGGGCGTCGCGGTCGCCGTCGGCGTGGTTGAATCAACGATGGCCCGTCTGCAGATGCGGCATGTACCGTACCTGCTGATTGCCGCGATCCTGTTCTGTGCCTTTGGTTTTGTTCTGCTTGTGAGGTAAACAACTATGAATTCACCGTTAAACGCATTGCTGGTGGTGGTATTGGCGCTGAACCTGTTCGCGCTGGGCACCAGCCGATTGGTCACCGTCATCAAGATTGTCAGTCTGCAGGGGGTGCTGCTGGGGCTCATGCCGCTGATGATTGAGGAACACGTAGAGTGGGAATCGCTGCTCGCCATGGGCGGGACGATCCTGCTCAAGGGCGCCGTGATTCCCTGGATGATGATGCGGGCGATCCGAGAGGTGGAGATCCGTCGCGAGATGGAGCCGCTGATCGGCTTTTTGCCGTCGATGCTGCTGGGCGCACTGGCCACCGGTTTGGCGCTCCTGTTTTCCAAGTCGCTGCCTTTGGCGAGCGAACACACGGCCCCGCTGCTGGTGCCCGCTTCGCTGGCCACCATCTTTGTCGGCTTCATCCTGCTGACGACGCGCGCCAAAGCGATCACGCAGGTCATGGGCTACCTCGTGCTGGAAAACGGCATCTACATCTTCGGCCTGTTGCTGCTGGGCGTGATTCCCCTGATGGTTGAACTCGGCGTTTTGCTCGACCTGTTTGTGGCGATCTTCATCATCTGCATCATGGTCAACCATATCAACCAGGCCTTTTCATCGCTCGATACGCGGCGACTCTCGGAATTGAAGGAATAACCCTATGGACATGGCTCTCATCATCACTCCCTTTGCGGCGGCGCTGATCGCGGCGCTGCTGCCCTCCAACCGCTGGCGTCCATGGCTCACGCCGGCGGCGGGGCTTGTTCATTTCATCCTGGCGCTGCGCGCGGTGTTTGGAACGGCCCCGCGTACCGGCGGGGAATGGGTGGGGTTCGACCCCGCCGGTAAGCTGGTGCTGCTGCTGGTCAGTACGCTTTTCATGGTGACCTCGATCTCGCTGATCGGCTACCTGAAATCCCACCCGCGCCGCGCCAACCGCGTATTCGTCGCGTGCATGCTCTGCACGCTGGGCAGCATGACGATGGTGGCCTGGTCGCGGCATCTCGGCCTGATGTGGGTCGCGATCGAAGCCACCGCCCTGTGCACCGCGCCGCTGATCTACTTCAACAAGACCACGCGCTCCATCGAGGCGACGTGGAAATACCTGCTGATCGGATTCGTCGGCATTGCGCTGGCGCTGCTGGGAACCTTTTTCCTGGCCTACTCGATGCTGCACGCCGAGCTGAAAGCCTCGCTGGTCATGGACGACCTGCTCAGAGCCGCCCCGCACCTTTCGAAGCCCTGGCTGCACGTGGCGTTTGTGCTGATGCTCGTCGGCTATGGAACCAAGATGGGCCTCGCCCCGATGCACACCTGGAAACCGGATGCCTATGGCGCGGCGCCCGGCGCGGTCGGCACCTTGCTGTCCGGCGGCGTGACCGGTTGCGCGTTCCTCTGCCTGCTGCGGATCTACCAGATATGCTGCGCCGCGGACGAATTTGCCTTCGTTTCGCCGATGCTCGTCTTCATGGGGCTCTTTTCCATGGCCGTGGCCGGCGTGTTCATGGTCGGGCAGCAGGACTACAAGCGGATGCTCGCCTATTCGAGCGTCGAGCACATGGGCATTCTGGTGCTCGGACTCGGCTTCGGCCCGGCCGCCCTGTTCGGCACCCTGCTGCATCTCTTCAGCAACGGGCTGACTAAAGGGGTCCTGTTCCTTTCCGCCGCGAGCATCAACCGCGCCTACGACAGCACGCGGATCGATGTTGCGCACGGGGTGCTGCGCCGCCTGCCGGTTTCCGGCGGCCTCTTCCTCGCCGGGTTTCTGGCCATCACCGGCTCCCCGCCGTTCGGCCCGTTCATCAGCGAATTTTCTATCCTGAACGCCGGGTTTGGAACCGGACACTTCGTGGCGGGCGGCCTGTTCCTGTTCTTCCTGCTGGTGGTGTTCATCGGCATGGGATCGACCGTCCTGCCGATGCTCCAAGGCCGGGAAGCGGAACCCGCGGCCCCGAGCATGCACCGGGATAGTTTCTGGACCGTTGCGCCGCCGCTGGTCCTGCTCGGCGCCGTCCTGATGATCGGACTTTGGATACCCGTTCCGCTGAACGACCTGCTGCACAGTGCGGTTGAATTCCTGGAGGTACAGCCATGAGCCCTTCTGTTGATGTGTTGAACGTGCAAGCCGGAGTGCCGGTGGCCCTGGACCGGGTCCCGCGGCACGACATGGAGGCCTTCCGCCGTATCGTCCTGCGCGAAGTCGGGGCGGGAAGCCGGGTCGCCTCCTTCTTCGGCGCATCCACGGCCAAGCCCGGCGAGCTTGATCTGTTCATGCTGCTGGCCAACGATGCCAGCAACCGGATGGTGTTTTTCTCGACGCGGATCGAAGGCGGCCATTTTCCCTCGCTGACGCCCGACTGCCCGCAACTGCATCTGTTCGAACGCGAGATCGCCGAGCAGTTCGGCGTGCATCCGGACGGCCACCCGTGGCTCAAGCCGCTCCGCTATCCGGCGGCGTCCGACGTGCCCGGGAGCGGAGAGTTTTACCGCGTTGAAGGCGACGAAATCCACGAGGTCGCCGTCGGTCCCGTCCATGCGGGCATCATCGAGCCGGGGCATTTCCGTTTCCAGTGCCACGGGGAGCAGGTGTTCCATCTCGAAATCGCCCTGGGCTACCAGCATCGCGGGGTTGAAAAGGC
>JAAYDL010000231.1 GCA_012729265.1 Lentisphaerota bacterium
AGATCCTGCCGTAGAATATCCAACGAAACCGCATCAAGCACCAAGTGATGCCCCGCCAGAATCAGGAAGCGCGATCCATCCTGCTCCGCCAGCACCGCCCCGAACGTCCGGCCCTGTTCCGGATCGAGCTCCGCCGTAATTAACCGCAGCGCTTTGCGGAAGATGCTGACCCGATTCACGCTCGAATCAAAGAAACCGTGCTGCAGCGGTATCTTTTGCGGCTCAGCGAGCAGCGTTGCTCCAGCGGTGGTAAAGGCGAGTCGTAGCGCTTCAAACCGCGACGGTAAGGTTTGCAGCCAGGATTCAATTTGGCGCGTTTCAATACCCTTCTCAAGCTCCAGCGGGAGCATCATATAAAAGGTTTTCCAATGCGCCGGATGTTCCGCCATCAGCGCGGCTTGCAGCGGAAGCAATGGAACGGTTTCGCCCGCCGCTGCCGGAATATATTCCTGAGCCGGTTCCGCCGCGCTGTCCTCCTCAAGCAATCCGCACAGCGCCGCAAAGGTCGGCGTCTCAAAAAAGTCGGAGGCCGAGAGCGTTTTAATCCCGTTGCGATGCAGGATTCCGGTGATTTGGATGGCCTTGATTGAATCGCCGCCCGCGCGGAAAAAGTCGCTCTCGGGCCGCGCTTCTGCACGCAGAATTTCCTGCCAGGCCTCGGCGAGAATCTGAGCGCGGCTCCGCTCCGGAAGGTCTTCATCTTGTGCCGCGATGTATTGCTTAAACTCTTCCAGCAGCTGTTCGCCGTCCGGAATAAAGAGCTGGTCATATTCCAGAATCAGGCGAGGGCGGCTCCCGCAGTCTAAGGTAAAGCTGGCGGTAAATTTGCTCGCGTTCAGATGCAGGTCGACGCTTTTGACCGAGAGGCCGTCTTCAGTGATATCCTCCAGCGCGGCCTGCGTGGCCAAAACGTCCGGCGCAGCAGGGCTGATGCAATAACGACTGTGCGCCAGCGCCGCTTTAAACTGAGCGGACGTTTCCTGCACAGCCGAAGCAAAATCGACCGCTCCGCGTAAACGTACGGCCGCCGTGTTCACATAAAAACCGGCCGCGTTAAATTCTTCCTGCGTCTCGCGCAACCCCACCGGCACGCCGATCAGCAGCTCCGGCTTGGCATATTTTTGCCGCAGAAACGTGCCCAGCAGGGCGATAAAGGTGTTCAGCAGCGAAGCGCCTGCTTTACGGGCGGTCGCTTCCAGATGAGCAATAAACTCCGCATCCAGCACCGTAATTGCCATCGCGCCTTTCCGCTTTTTTACCGGATGCAGCAGCGGCAGCGGCTCCGCATAAACGGAGTCCCAATACGCTCGATCCGCCTCAAATTCTGCCGAGTTCTCGTATTCCTTTTCACGCCGACAGAATTCCACCTGCGTCGAAAGGCGACCTTTAACGCCCGCCTGATGACGGACATAACGCACGGCATTGCGCAGAATGATCGACAGCGTCTCCGCATCGCCCGCAATATGGTGGATCAGCACGAGCACCTGAAGACGACCGGCAAACCGGGCGGCCGCGACCTTAACGGGCGGCTCCTTCCGCAAATCAAACGGCGTATGTACCCATCGATCAAAATAGTCCGCAGCGGCGGCCTCTGAATCAAACGTTGCCATCTCCGCCTGAATGGGTGCGGCGCGGTTTTTCGCAAAGTACGGCGCATCAATTTCGCCGTCGATAGTGCAGCGCAACAGCGGCTGATCTTCCAGAGCACGGCATAATGCATCCACAAAGCGTTCGGAAGAGCGACCGTCCACCTCCATCAGAAACGGCATGTTGTAGTCGATGGAATTTGCGTTCGACTGCTGATACGCCCAAAGCCGAAATTGATTCCGACTCAGCGGCGCGGTTTTCACCTCCTCGACCGAGGCCTTCGGCCTGCGCTGCTGAAGCAACGCTTCAACAGCGGCCAAATTTTCGCACGCCGCAAAGCTACGGAAGGAAATCTCCACGCCGAGCTTTTCGTGAATTTCATGCAGCAGCGCCATCGCCTTCAGGCTGTCGCCGCCCTGCGCAAAGAAGTCCATTCGCGGGTTATATTTTCCGTCGAGAGCGGCCTCAAAAAGCGGAATCAATTCGGAGTCGATGACCGGGGGCGCGTCCGCAGATTCTGATGCGTGCGTCACCCTATGCTTCAGCGCCGCGCGGTCCACCTTGCCGGTTACTGTGACGGGCATGGCGTCCACCGCCTGCCAGAATGACGGCACCATATAAACCGGCAGATGCTCCAGGCTCCAGCGCGTCAGCGCCTCCATTTTCCCGCCTTCGCGCAGCACCACAAACGCCGCGAGCATCATTCGACCTTCGCCATCCTTTTCCGCCAGAACAAACGCCTGCTCAACCTCATCGTTGGATTCGAGCAGGAAAGCGACCTCGCCGGGTTCAACGCGGTTGCCTCGAATTTTCACCTGATCATCCGAGCGACCGACCAATACGATTTCGCCGGATTCCGACCAGAGCGCGCGGTCGCCCGTGGCGTATAAACGCGCTGCGTCCAGCTCCGGAAGGGCCTGAAAACGCTCTTGGGTAAGCGCTTCATTTTTATAATAGCCGCAGGCCAGACTCGCTCCGCCGATCCACAGTTCGCCGACCATTCCCGCGGGAAGCGGTTGCTTGGCGGAGTTGAGGATGCGGGCGGTCATATTCGGCAACGGCTTGCCCACGCTGAGCGGCGGCGTTTCCTCCGGCGATACCTTTTTGATGGAGGCACACACGCAGGTTTCGGTCGGGCCGTATGCATTAAAGTAGTCCAGTTGTCCGGCATAATGCAGCGCATCGTCTGCAATCGGCGCCTCGCCCGCCGTGATCAACACCCTCAGCTCGGGGAACGATTCCTGATTAAACAGATGGAGATAGGACGGAGGAAAGGTGACCACGCTCACGACGTGTTCGCGCATGAATTCCTTCAGCGTCCACGGCGCATTGCGAAGATGATCGGTCACCGGATACAGGCACGCGCCGGACAACAGCGTCATAAAAATTTCCGAAAGCGAAGCATCAAACGCCGGCGATGCAAACTGTAGGACACGATCGGCGTCGGTGATTCCGAAAATATCGATCTGCCCCTGAATCATATTTAGGAAGCCGTCGTGCGGAACGAGTACACCCTTGGGACGTCCGGTGGAACCGGAGGTGTAAATTAAATACGCGCCGTCGTGCGGAGCCGTGCCTCCCGGCAGCGCCGACGGTTCGACCGATGCATAATCGATTTGATCCAGATGGATCGTCAGAACCGCCTCGGCATCGTTCACAATATGTTCCAAACGCTCCGGCGGAGATTTTGGGTCGAGCGGGAGATAAACCGCGCCGATCCGCATAATCCCGAGAAGGATTTCATACAGCCGCAGGCTACGCTCCGCCGCAACCCCGACGACATCGCCTTTTTTAACCCCTTGGCCCGTCAGCCACGCCGCACACCGCAGCGAGCGCTCCTGCAGTTCGGCGTAAGTAATCGATGCGCCCAGTTCATCCTTTACCGCCGGCTTGGAAGCATAAGCCGCTGCGGTTTCGTCGAAGCGCTCCGGAATGGTTTGAGGCGCATCCTTGCGTAGCTCTCCCTGCTGCCATTGAAGCAGCTCCTGCGCTTCTTCCTTCAGGATATAATTCAGTTCCGCCAGCTCAACGCCCGCCGCCAACTGCTCCGCCAACCAAGCCATTCGCGTGACGTAGCGGGCCACATCCTGCTCCGATAAATGGTTGCAGCTGCTGCGTACATTCAGCCCGAACGATGCCGACTCCTCCGGAATTATCATCGTGCCCAGAACGACTTCGTCTTTTGCACTGTGCATCTGCTCATAGGTGCGTATGGGAAACTCGCGGTTACCCTGCGGCGAGTAGGAGAGAAAATTCATGATCCCATCGGCCAGATGGGTAAACTTCTTCGCTTTCAGCTGGCGCATTGCCAACTGATACGGCGTGCGGACATGACGGAAAAACTGCTTGTTCTGTTGCTCTATTTCGCCGAGGATTTCGCCGAAGGAGTCAAACCGGCTCAAATCCAGATGAACCGGCGGCAGCGCAATCTGATGGCCCTGACGCTGATCCCTTTTTTTGCGCTCACCGAAGGCCACCGGCGTCTGGACGATAACCGCGTGCTCATCACACATAAAACCGACCGCCAACGCATGAAGCGCCGTAAAGAGGGTGGACGGGCTGACGTTATGCCGCTCGACCAGCATGTTGATCGGCTGGGATTCGGCGACAGAAAAGGCATATCTTTTATGGCGCGTCTGCCCGAGTACATCCGGAAATCCCGGTCGGGCGCGGAAAATGCGCTGATCGGGCAGTTGCTCCAGATGCTCCTTCCAAAAAGCCGTATCCTGCTCAACGCGGGAAGAGGAAAAATGTTTCTCGTCCGCCTCCAGCAGCGCGTATGGCGAACACGGCTCGCCTAACGAAGCTTCTTCGCCCAGTACGAGCGATTGATAAGCCTCCGCCAGTAAATCCATGTAATAGGCCATCGCAATGCCGTCCATCGCGATGTGCGAAGCCTTGAGCGCATACATGCTTGCTCGCTCGCTCGTATGGAGCAGCGCCGCGCGGAGCGGCTGATCCGCCAGCGGCTGATCAAAAAAACCCTCTGCAAACGCGCGGGCCGACATTTCCGGATCCGATTCCTTGCTGAAATCCAGCACCGTCAGTTTAAAAGGATCGGCTGCGTTCAGCTCAAAAAAGGGCTCTTTCCCCTGTAGATGAATCCGGGCGCGCAGCAGCGGAAAATGGTCGAGGAGAATCGACTGCGCCTTCTCTAACGTGGTTCGGCAGACGCGCTTGTCGATATAAAAATAGCAGCGGCTGTCCACCTCGCCCTGCAACGAAGCCTGACAGGCCAGCCAAAGTTCCTTTTGGTGGCTCGTAAACGCAACCCTCTGTGAGTCTGCACCCCTCTGCATAAAACAATCCAATCCCCAAAGTCCGTCTGCGATGTCGTAATGCATCCTATTTGCGGCACACGGATTATACCTCCCTTACCGAAATCGATGAGACATCAACATCGAGAAGCTATAATAAATGAAGGAATAACACCATCTATAATCGCAATAATCATATATATGGATATGCAAAATATTAAGCAATTGATCGCTGTGGGGGATTAAAACAGAATTATTCACCACCCGCTGCGCTGGAAGATACTGAGGTGGGGTTATATTTCTCGCAAAGCCGCAGAGCGCGCAAAGAGGAGTATAAAGAGATATGAATTTCAGATAAAATGAGCTCAATTCGCTGCTTTTCATCCATTCGTTGCAATCAAATCTCCAGACAAGGGCGCTAATCAGTACAGCCTGCGCTACGCGCCGGCTCATGCACCTTCGGCCATTCCCGAAAAACGCCACCGGCATAGCGGCGGCGCTACCCGTACCGCAGCCATCCTGGCGGCCACGTCCTCCGTACCGCAGCCATCTTGGCGGCCCCGTCGCTGAGCAGGAAACCCGGGAAGAAAATCGAATTCGTAGAAGCGCACGTCCCCGTCGCTTGTCCCATGTTCGTAGAAGCCGACGTCCTCGTCGCTTAATCAGAGTTCGTCGTTCCGACTTCACGCGGCTTTTTCACCAAAGGCGAAGTCCGGTAGGTACATGAGATAAGCACGACAGATTCTGCCATACCGAGTGAGCACAACGAAGCAGATGGTTGCGCCGGACAGAAGCAAGCTTTCGTCTACAGAAAAACGCCACCGACATAACGGAGGCGCTACCCCGTACAGCCTGCACTATGTGCCGGCTGTGCCCCCTCGCGATAAGACCAAACCCGGACAAGGCAGGCAGGATGCCCGCGATACGGCAAAGCAGGCAAGGATGCCCGCGATAAAAAGGATGCCCGCGATACAAGCAAGGCAGGCAGGATGCCTGCGATACGGGCGGGGCAGAACCAAAATTCTCAACTCCTTGACAATATGCCGATAAAAAGAATTGAAACATCGGCACGGGGAGCATAGCATCTCGGCAGATAGGTTGGGTGTGCCGTGAACCCCCTCGGTCCTCAGCTCAGTCCAACAAAAAAATGGCACCATGCGGGTGCCCTCATATCCTCCTGCTGTTTAACCTGCTTCGGTCATGAGGATATTTGTGAGAAGAAGGAGGGATAAAACCCTAATCGTTCTGCATAAATAGAAATTATGGCTAACGATACAGACAAACTTTTCGGCGAGTTCTTAACTCATTTTGATCCAACGGGTGAAATCCGACTGTGGATTTCTGAATCGCAACTTCAAGACCAGTTCAAACACTGGTTAGAACAGCGAAATTACAAATTCAAAGAGGAACAATCCGGAAAGAAAGAACGATCCGAGAAAAATGATCACCGGAACTCAAGAAAATCCGATGATGTACATGTGGTCGTTCAGTGTGGGATATGCAACACAGGCATACGCTTACCCTTTCCTTTTGCAGCTAGAACATTTCGTTGTCGTCGGTGCAGTGCGCGATACAAAATCATCAACGCTGAAGGGAAAGCCGACGTTTACGTAATTCATCCAATCATGATTCAAGCAAATGAC
>JAAYDL010000232.1 GCA_012729265.1 Lentisphaerota bacterium
ACGCGCTGCTTGCCCGCGTCTGCGCCTACTATCACGACATCGGCAAGATGGCTAAACCGGAATTTTTCACCGAAAACATTCAGCATAAAGAAAACCCGCATGATGAGCTCTCTCCGCACATGAGTGCTCTCGTGATCTCCTCGCACGTGAAAGAAGGACTTGCGCTTGCCAAACGCAACAAGCTTCCTCAGCCTATCCTTGATGCCATTGAACAGCATCATGGAAACGGACTCATTACATACTTTTACATTAAGGCAAAAAAACTGGCCGGCAACGATTCCGCAAACATGGCGGATCTGATCAACGAAAGCGACTTCCGCTACGGCGGGGCTCCGGCTGTCTCGCCTGAAATGACCATCCTTTCGCTGGCGGACGCCTCCGAGGCCGCCTCACGCTCCATTGAAAAACCGACCCCCCAGAAAATCGCCAACCTGCTTGATGAAATTTTTGCCGCCAAAATGCGTGACGGTCAGTTGGACCACTCCGACCTCACCATGGCCGAAATAACTGCGATAAAGCAGTCCTTCGTTTTCTCGCTCACCAACATGCTCCATGGGCGCATTCCTTACCCTAAAGACAATGAAAATAAGCATTCAAAATCAGCAGAAAAACCATCCGATTCAGATACAAAACCTGTATAAACTCGCGGAATTTCTTGGCGATAAACTGGAAACCGCGACGGCTCAAAATCGCTGGAGCGAAGTCTGCATTGTGCTCGTTGATGATGATGGCATTACACAGATGAACCGTGAATATTTCGGCAAAGAGCGCCCAACCGACGTGATCAGCTTCCGCTACGATCCCATTCCCGGAGAAGAAGAAGCTTGGAGCGGCGACCTGATCATTAATGTTGACCGCGCGGTTCAGGTTGGTCCCGAGCACAATGGAACTGACTATGAACTTGCACTCTACGTTGCCCACGGTTTCGATCATCTCAGCGGAGCGGAAGACGACACCGACGAAAAAAGAAATCGGATGCACGCCACTGAAACTGCGTGGCTTTGCGAAGCTGGTCCTTTAACGAAAGACCTGTTTGACTGATTTGTGGTCTGGCCCCCGAATTTTTGCCAAAGATAAGGGTTGCACGACTTCGGGGGCACGTGTAGTTTCTGCGCCTGATTTTGCAACTAAATAGACTCGAAGAGGTTTGTCATGAGAATTAGAAGAGCAATGCGCAAGAAGCCCCTGCGCCGCCCCGTAAAGAAGCCGCGTCTGAAACGTCGCCGCATTCTGGAACAGAAAAAACGTTTAGTAGAAGTAGGCTATACGGAAGAAAAACTGGTGCATATGAACACCAAAGCAATCCGTGATGCTATCCGCAAAACGGGTGCATAATCGCACGGCATTGATGATGAAAAAACGCTCCGTACCGGGGCGTTTTTCTTTTTCAGCGGAAGAAGAGGAAAGCGCTATGCGCAATATTATACTCGTAGGCTTCATGGGAACCGGCAAAACCACCGTCGGCAAGTTGATTGCTGAAAAGACGGGCATGCCGTTGATCGATATGGACAGCTTGATCGTCGAGCGGGCCGGAAAGAGTATCAACGATATTTTTGCACAGGAAGGCGAGGCCTACTTCCGTCAACTTGAACGCGAACTGGTGCAGGAGTTGGCCGCAACGTCCGGGAATATTATTTCCACCGGCGGCGGCATTGTGCTCAACCCCGATAATATTGCCGACTTTGAAAAAAATGGGTTAGTCGTCTGCCTGCTGGCCGACGCTGAAAGTGTATTGGATCGAGTACGCCACGACACCGCTCGTCCGCTGCTGGCCGGTGACAAGGAAAAGAATATCATTCATCTACTCGAAACCCGTCGCCCGCTTTATGAATCAATTACCCACAAAATCAACACCAGCGGTCGCCCGTCGCCGATTCCGACCGCACAGGAAATAATCGACCTATACGAATCAATCAATTCTTGAATTCACGGAAGAAATCCCCACAATGGGCGCTCGATTTTTGAATTCACTCAGGAGCTACAGCATGAGCAACAAACAACACTCGGAGCAACACGCAGCGTTGCTGAAAAAGAACAAACTTCGACAAGACGAAGTCGAGGAAGTTAAAGCCGTCGTCAAAAAATACCTTATCCCCTGCGTTACCGCTGTTGTCGTGGTCTGCGTCGGCTTCATGGCGGTCGGACTGGTACGATCGGTCAAACAAAAGAGGCTGGACAATGCCTGCACGGCCTTTCAGGAGGCCAACGTCCAGATGGCCCTCAACCCAATACAGGCGATCGATAGCTATATCTCTCTCGCTGACAAATATGACACATCTCCTTATGCCCCCATCGCTCTAATGAGAGCAGCAATGGCGAAATACAACCGAGACGACTACGTGGGTGCCGAAGCCCTTTTCACTCAGGTTGCCGACGAATATGCCGACCACGAATTGGCATTGACGGCCGAATACAATGGGATCATTTGCCGGGAAGAGCGAGGTCTTGTTGAGGACGCCGCAAAGCAGTACGCCTCCTTTGCAGAGAAAAACAGAGAATCCTATCTGTCGACCGCGGCCCGCATGGCGCAGGCACGATGCCTGAAGGTGCTCGGAAAGCAGAAAGAGGCTCTCTTTATTTATGAAGAACTAGCCATCCTGAATACGCCTTGGCAAGCGTCCGCAGCAGAAAAACAGGCGTTGCTGAGCAAAAAAACGGCTCTCTAAGCCGACCTTGATTTCTGCACGATACACCAACGGTTCCTAATTGATTTTAGGGACCGTTTCTTTTTATAGATCCGGATAGCGATATTCTCGCCCTTCGTAATTATCAAACCGAACATCCCCGCCGGTGCGGCGAACCTGCTCCAAACTCAAAAGGGGAACCTTTCCGCCGCCGCCCGGCGCATCGATTACATATTGGGGCACTGCCAATCCGGAAAGATTGCCGTGCAGCGAACGAATCAGCTCAATTCCCTTCTCCACAGACGTTCGAAAATGGGCCGACCCGCTCACAGGATCGCACTGCAGCAGATAGTACGGCTTCACATTCATTTCAAGCAACCCGTAAAAAAGCTCCGCCAGCGCCTCATGATGATCATTCACGCCTTTAAGCAAAACCGTCTGACTGACCATGGCAATCCCGTGATCCGACAACTTCCGACAAGCCGAGCGGGTTTCCGGCGTAAGCTCAGCGGCGTGTGTAAAATGGAGACTGAGCCACACACGGTGTCGACGCAGCACCGCACAGAGTTCCTGCGTGATCCGCATCGGGAGCACCGCCGGAACCTTTGAACCGATGCGCACCGAACGCACATGTGGAATTTCACGAATACGCGCAAGCAGGTCGTCGATCACCGAATCGCTGAGCAATAGCGGATCACCGCCGGAAATAAGCACATCGCGAATCTCCGGATGCTGCTCAATATAGATAAAGGATTCCTCAAAGCTCGAAACAGAACCTGCGTCCAAGGGTCGGCCCACCAAACGCGAACGGGTGCAGTAGCGGCAATACGTCGCACAAAACGATGTCACCAAAAACAGCACCTTATCGGGATAGGTGTGAATCAGATGCGGTGTAACGCGATGATTTTCCTCGCCCAGCGGATCATCAAGCTCCCCTACTCCTTTGACCGACTCGAGCAGCGAAGGAATCACCGTGCGGCGCAACGCCTCATTGCCGAGCAAGCCAGCATAATACGGGGTAATCGCAAACGGAAACTCGGAGCGATCAAGGGCCTCCCGCTCATCGTCTGACAGATCAACAAACTCCTCCAACTGCGCGCATGTTGTGATCCGCCCGGCAAGCTGCTGTTTCCAACCCATTGTTGTTTTTATATCAGTCATAATCAGAGAAAAACCGGAGCAGTTAAGCTCCGGTTTTTAATAATAAACTCGGTTAAACTCGGGCCTTAATAAGGTCGTTCGTATCCGGCATACGATTCGATTCTATGGCTCAAATTCGTACGCCCCCAAATCCACCATAGGCACCGTATCGAGATTGCCGTCCTGAGGACGTTCGATCCCCACCACATCCGTTGCAGGTGCCTCATTGCTGGTTCCGACATCAATACAGGGGGAACCGGCACTCAATTCATAGCCACCCAGTACAAACAGAGGATCCGCTTCGATGACATATTTGCACGGATTAATATAACTATCGCCATATTCAACATCGGAATACCAGATATCGAAGGAACCCGCACGACACTCAAGCGATGCATATTGATTCTGCGCAGCGGTACTTAGTGCGCCGCCGGAAATCCACTGATCTTCGGCAACATTACCCCAAAGAATGGCGTTGCGAATATAGTTCGCATCGGTTCCATCACTAGAAATCGCAGCACCGCGACGCGCCTCATTGCCCGCAAAGGTGCAGTTTATACTGAAGGACCGACAGCCATTGCCGACATAGAGCGCCCCGCCCAAACCAAAGTTCGGCAAGGAGCTAGCGTCGGAGGGATCGAAGCCAGGATCCAGAGCAACCGCAAGATTCTCTGCCAGCACACAGTTGATCAAGGAAAGCTCGGAACCATCAAGCAGCAGAATCCCGCCGCCGTTCTCATCATCGCTTGTCACATCGCTGTAGTCTGGATCAGCATCCGCAACAACAGCCATCAGGGTATTCGTTGCACGGACAGCTCCCTCATACATATAGTATTCAGGTGCCACGTTACCGATGATCTGCGAGGATTCAATCAAAGGACGACTTGCCTCAAAACGGAAGCCACCAAGATTATCGGTCACTACACAGTTGGTGAAGTAGCAATCGAGAACATTAACGACCTCAACGCCGCGTCCCACACAGTCGATTATTGTCGTATCGGAAACAGAGAGTTCTTCGGCATCAGACACCAAAATTCCTGTTCCAGAAATCCCAGAAACCAGACAGTTGACAACGGTCAGAGAAGAGCCGGAATCCGCCTCTATGCCGACCCCGCAATCTTTAATTATCACATTCTCAATACGCGGACTGGAAACATGAGAGCAATAGATCCCCGCCATTTCACACTCGTGAATGTAACAATCTTGGATGAGCGGCGATGAGCCATCTATACAAACTATTCCATATTCATATCCACACTCCCCATCGGCACAACCACCCGGCGGCGATATAATCTCAAATCCTCTTATAACCGTGTTGGTATCTTCCCCTTTCTGGAACAGGAAAGCTGATCCTAAGCCATCCGCATCAATGAGCGTATCCGCAGGATTAGAGCTAAAGGTTATAATCGAGATCGCCTTGCCCAGAGGATCAATGTTTCGGTTACCCGAACCGATGTAATACCCGTTCGTCACCAACACCGTTGAGCCATCCACCGCCGCATCAATGGCCTCCTGAATGGAATCAAACGGCGCGCCAAGGCTTCCGTCTTCCGAGGAGTTGCTCACCAAGGGATCATAGGGTTGTGGATCAGCTGCGTGATCGTCATCCACGAAGAGCGGATCAGTATCGTTTAAGGGGTCCGTACCAAATGCCGCCTCATCCTGATCCTCAAAGCCATCATCATCAGAGTCGGCATCGTTGGGTTTACTGCCCAGATTATATTCCTGCAGATTAGTCAGGCCATCGGAGTCCGCATGACCAGCAGCATCGTCAACGTTCGGATCGAGTCCATAGGATACTTCCCAGCCATCGGGCATTCCATCGCTGTCGGTATCGGACGAGAGCGGGTTGGTGCCGTGCGTGTTGACTTCAGCGCCGTCGGAGAGCGTATCATCGTCGGAGTCCGCATCGAGCGGGTCGGTGACGTACAGATTATCGACGCCGTTCGTTGTTACCTCAAAGCCATCGCTCAGGCCGTCGTCATCGGAATCGGCATCCTGCGGGTCGGTGCCGGCGTTGTATTCGGCTAGGTTGTTGAGGCCGTCCGCATCGGGATCAGCAAGCGTATCGTCGCTGAGCGGATCCAGACCGTTCGCCACTTCCCAACCGTCAGGCATGGTGTCGGCATCGGAGTCGGCATTCTGCGGATCGGTACCGGCGGTATATTCGCCCAGG
>JAAYDL010000233.1 GCA_012729265.1 Lentisphaerota bacterium
ACCGCAACCAGATGTTCCTGGATGAGATGGCAGCTTTTCTGCGCCTCTGCGGCGGAGAGAACCTGCCGCACTGCACTCTTGCTGATGGCATCCGCGTTCAGGAGATCGTTCAGGCGGTCAAGCAATCTGCATCTCAAGAAGGACGCATGGTCAGGCTTGGCTGATGGTAGAATTCAGACAAGAAACAAACGAGGCAGGCATGAGTGAAGTCCATAATAAATTTGAACTCCAAAGCAAAAGAGCACTGCAGCTTTTTTGCAAGATGAATCAATCTGTTTGCCGGCGTGAATCCGGGCAGTTGTCAGAGTGTGGACGGCATGGCAAATAGACCTGAAGTGCTGGCGCTGATCCCCGCGAGGGGCGGTTCAAAAGGCATTCCCCGCAAGAACATCCTCGATTTTGCTGGCGCGCCGCTGATCGCTTACAGCATTGCGGCAGGATTGCAGGCGCAGCTTGTCACCCGCGTGATCGTCTCCACTGACGATGAAGAAATCGCCGCTGTCGTGCGGGCGTGGGGCGCGGAAACGCCCTTTCTGCGTCCCGCGGAACTTGCCCGGGATGACACCACCGACTTTCCTGTCTTTCAGCACGCGCTCACCTGGCTGGCGGAAAACGAAGCTTATCATCCGGATGTTGTAGTGCAATTGCGCCCGACCTCTCCGATCCGACCCGTCGGGCTCGTGGATGAAGCCGTCCAAAAACTGATGGACGACCCGAAAGCTGATTGCGTCAGAGGCGTCGTACCTGCGGGGCAAAACCCATTTAAGATGTGGCAAATGTCCGCCGATGGGCGGTTGGAGCCGCTTCTGAAGGTTGCGGGGCTCAGGGAACCTTATAACGCTCCCAGACAAGCCCTTCCGCCGACCTACTGGCAGACCGGGCATATCGACGCGATACGGACGAATACGATTCTCGAAAAGCGCAGCCTCACCGGCGAGGTTATATTGCCAGTTTTGATCGACCCTATCTATACTGTTGATATCGATACGATTGAGGACTTTCACAATTCAGCCCTGCTTATCCAGAACCCGCGGATCAAAGCCGTAGACCCGCTGAAGCAGCGCAGACGCTTCCCGGACAACGTGAGCCATCTGATCATGGATTTTGACGGTGTGTTTACCGATGATACAGTTTATGTTGATCAGGAAGGTCGGGAGAGTGTCCGCTGCAATCGGTCGGATGGATATGGCTTCGACTTGCTCAAAGAAAAGACAGAGATTCAAGCGATCATTCTCTCACGCGAATCTAATCCGGTCGTTTCTGCCCGGGCGAGCAAGCTGAATATCGAGGTTTTCCAATCGGTCAAGCGCAAAGATGTTGCGATGGGAACCTTGATAAAAGAAAGAAACCTCAATCCGGACACCATCATTTATATAGGCAATGATTTGACTGATCTGAAAGTGTTGCCGTTCGTCGGGTACTTTGTTTGCCCAGCCGACGCGCATCCGCAAGTCCGCCGGCAGGCTGACCTTGTGCTCGAACATCCTGGCGGCAGAGGCGCTCTCCGGGAGCTGATAGAAAAAATTTTGAAATAAAGACAGGTGTAAATAAATTTAGTAGATGAAGGAAAAGGAACGACGATGATTGATATCGAGTTTTACATGAAAGTAGGAGACCTCAAAAAACGCCTCAAGGGAGGCGAGAAATTTTCGAAAGACCAGCTTAGAGATCTGCTCGAGAGCTATCGCAGTCCTTTGCCTGTGGTTTATAACATCGAAACCACCAACGCCTGCAACATGCGCTGCGAGATGTGCCCCCGCACGACCATGATGACCAGACCGATCGAAACGATGGCTCCGGAGCTCTTTAAGAAGGTCATCGATCAGCTTTCGCCTTTCACCAAGGAGCAGCTTGCTCGTTGGGAGGATTTTGCCGAAGCTTATTATGGCGTACCCAGGAACGGCATGAGTGAGAACCACTTCTTCCTCTATGTCATCCCCCGGGTCATCGTTCTGCACGGTTATGGCGACCCATTGTTAGACAAGAATATTCCCACTTACGTCAAATGGATGACGGAACGCGGGCTTGAATCTTACTTCTCCTGCAACCCTGCCAACATCAATATGGACCGCACGATCGAAACCTTTGAAAACGGTCTGGGGCTTGTGAAGTATTCGATTGAAAGTGTTGATGATTTGCGCCATAAAAGCGTGCGGGGTGAGGCTTCCAACTTTACCGAAGCTTACAAAAATATCCTCCG
>JAAYDL010000021.1 GCA_012729265.1 Lentisphaerota bacterium
AACATTGTCGGCACTGATCCGGAGGACACCAACGACATCTTCCGGGTGCTGGCCATTGATCCCGGGCCGCCCGTGGCCGTGACGTTTACTCCTGCCTGGGCGGTGCGCGACTACACGCTGCAGGCGACGACGAATCTGGCGTTTGGCCCGTGGGTTGATGTTCCCGACCAAGGTCCGCGCTCCGGCGTGGGCGGCGAGGACGCGATGAGCGACGACAGCGAAGAATCCGCGCGCTACTACCGCGTGAAAGTCGAGGTGCCGTGAGGGGCGAGGGACTCGACGGAATTGATGCAGTAGAATCAGTTGATTTGCTTGAAAGAAAGGAAACGCGAACATGAAAACACAACGGATGATAATGGTGAGCGCAGCCCTGTGGTTGGGCGTACAATTGTTGACCTTCGGGGAGTACATCGAGATCGGCGCGGGAACCTACACGACCACGCTCGTCCCGGTCTATGGTTACTGCGATTACGGGTGGTCGCAGGCGATTTACGCGGAAGGCGAGTTAGGCGGACCGATGCTCATCCACGGTATCAGCTACAACGTCGCGAACACGCCGGTCGATTACGTCATGTCCGACCAGCGCATCTATCTCAAGCAGACTGCCGTTTCCAAATTTTCTAACGGCGCCTACGATGATCCGGATGCAGCCGGATTCACGAAGGTATTCGAGGGCCCCGTGACGTGGAACGGGGCGGGCTGGCAGACGATTGCGCTCGACACGCCGTTCTTATACACGGGCACGGGTAGCCTCATCGTCTACTGGCAAAACCATGATGGCGATTGGGACTCCGGCTATCCAACCTTTCGCTATACCTCGGTTTCCTACACTGCTAAGTACCAGCAGAAAAACGGTTCATTCCCTGTTTCAGCAGGCGGCTCGTGGGGCAGTTCCAGGGCCGACATCCGCTTTCACTATTCGAACTGGCAGCCCACGCCTTCGGACGGAGAGGCGGCGGTTCAGCCCGACGCGCTGCCCACGCTTGCCTGGAACAACCCCGAAGGGACGCTGAGCAATGCCGTCTATTTTTCTGCGAGTGCGGCGAGTGTGTCCGAGATGAATCCCGGGACCTGCGTGCAGCCCGCCGGCACCTATCCGTACACCGTCTATACGAACGCGACGCCGTTGGCGGCGGGGACGACCTACTACTGGTGCGTGCGTGCCTTTTTAGAGGATTCGCAGATGGTGGGCGGCCCATTTTCATTCACCACCGAGCCGACCGCCCAGGCGAGTTATCCGTGGATTGTTGATTTTGAAAACGGGGGCGCGATGCCGCCGTTCTGGTATCAGGAAAAGATCGCGGGCAATGCTGTGTGGTCCGCGCAGGCTGCTGGTCTGAACAATGCTCCAAACGCTCCTTGGAACGGCAGCTATCTCGCGGCGTTCGGCGGTGCGGGCGGCGGTGCAACAACGCGCCTTATTGCGCCGGTATTGGATTTGGATGGCGCAGCAACCCCGCTCCTGACCTTCATGCACGCCCAGCCGGCGCTTGGCGGTGCCTGCGACACGCTTAAAGTCTACTGGCGCAACGCGAGCACCAATGATTGGCAATTGCTGCCGGGAGGCGCGTTCACGACAGCGGTGTCTGACTGGACGCGCCAGACGTTGGCGCTGCCGTCACCCTCCGAAACGTATTATATTGCTTTTGAAGGCATGAATATCGGTGGCGGCGGTGTGGCGCTGGATGATCTGTTTGTGTTGGAGGAGTCGGGCTCGCTGACCTTGGAGGTTTTCGACAGCTACGGGGATCCGCTGGCCGACGCCGCAATGGCCGTTTTCGCGCCCGGCTCAGACCATGTCTATGAAAAGGCGCAATCAGACGCGGACGGACACGCCACTTTTTACGGCCTGCCCACAGGCGTTGTGCGCTATCGCTCGGATGAAGGCTTCCATAATGTTGTCGATGAGACGCTCACGCTCGGCGCGGGTCACGTGACCCATCGGGTCGATCTGGATGCCGCGATCCATCTGAGCGGGGTTATCCGAGCCAACGACGAAAACAGTAACCGCATTGAAGGGGTAACCGTATCGCTGCTCAACCCGCCGCCCGGCTCCGAAGTCGTCGCCTGTGACCAGACGGACGCCTTCGGCCAATACCGTTTCAGCCGCGTGACGGAGGGGGATTACCTGATACAGGCCACAGTCGCGCCTTCGATGGTGGAGGGCGTGCTGTATGGGGCGGACGAGGTGACCGATGAGGGGGTCACGATCTACAAGCCGGTTTCCAACAAGGAGGTCAGTTTTGTGCTCCACGAAAGCGTCCGCGCCATGTACAACCTGGAGCAATTCGCGTACACCACGATGACCGATTCCAACGGCTGTTATTCCCTGCAGGTTCCGCCCGGTATTTATGGTATTGAAATTCCCGCGATGCCGGGCTACTGGGGCTGCAAGGTGGAGTCCACGAGCCTGATCGGCTGGAGCGGACAGGACGGCGGCTGGCCGTACGCTTATACGAACGAATGGAACGCGGACGCAAATAACAGTTCCATTTACCGTGGAGAGGGCATCGGGTTGGGCTCCGACCACCAGACCAAACTCGACCTCTTCGTCAATCGCGACCGCTACGTCGTGCAGACACAGGTTTCGCAATATTCCCCGATGACAAGACGCTTGATCTACATTGCACCGGATGTCAGCGAGCAGGCCTGGCGTGAGGTTATCGATCCGATCGAAAGCGGGACGACCCTTTCTTTGTCAAATGGCGCGATCGCTCCGATCCGCCAATATTCCGGCGGGCTGCGCGCTGTGTGGACCAATTTGACCGGGGGCACGCTGACGCTCAGCGGCGACAGCCATCCTTATCTCTCCTGTACGACTACCGTATCGCGCACCACCTTCGCGTGGGGCGAATATCCGGGACAACCGCCGGCAACCGAGCCGCCCCATTATGGAACCGTGCTCAACGAGACCCCGTTGCCGATGATCGTGCACTCGATGCAGAACTGCCGGTTGGATCCAGACCATACGCCGACGAACGTACGGCGGTGGTCGATGTTCAGCCGCTTGCGGACAGCGATGTTGAAGGCGATGAGACGGTTGTGCTGACACTGCTTCCCGACGCAGGATATACGCTGTGCGTGGAAACGCAGGCCGTCGTGCGCATCCGCGACGCCTCGCGCGACGCGTGGCGCGGCGTCTTCTTCACCCCGCAGGAACTCGTCGATCCGAACATCAGCGGCGACGCAGCCGATCCCGACGGCGACGGCATCCCCAATGCGCTGGAGCATGCGATGCGGCTTGATCCGTGGGAACCCGACCCGCCGGAGATTGGCCTTCTGATCGAAGACGACACGGCGTTTTTGGGCTACACTTGGGATCCCTCCGTAGAAGATATGGAGATCGAAATCCTCCAGAGCTCCGATCTCTCCGAAGGCGATTGGGAGCCTTTGGAAGGCGTACTGACCCACCGCGAATCACGTGCCGATCTTCTGGAAGACGTGTCCTACGAAAGTTCGGCGACACCGACAAACGCCTTATTCCGCCTCCGCGGCCGCCGAATCGAACCCTAAGAAGATCGTCGGGACGTGGGCGAGGATCCATAACACGAACGCGCCGCGCGAGCGGCCGTTCGTTGTTCGGGGCTGCGTCGTGAGGCAGGCAAGGATGCCCGCGGTACGAAGGCAGGCAGGGAGACCCAAAATTATTCTGCCCAAAAAAAATCATTCTGCCTAAATCCCTTTTTTCAACTCATTCCATCGTCCAGCGCCTTGGGTGTAGTTCATCACTGTTGTACCGGGGAAACGGTACGATTTTGGACATGCAAAAACCCGGTAAAACTGTGCTTTACATGGGGTAGGGTGATCCGTATAGTCCCGCGTCTGATTTGGATAGAAAGAGAAAAACAAGGAGTCCACACGTGGATCAAGCACTTAAAGCTGAAATTAAAAATGAATTCAAGCGCAGCGAGCAGGATACCGGATCTGTAGAGGTTCAGGTTGCGTTGCTGACTGCGCACATCAAGGAATTGACTGAACATCTTAAAATTTACAAGAAAGATCACAGTTCGCGTCGCGGCCTCATTATGATGGTCAACAAGCGTCGTAAGCTGCTGAGCTATCTACAGAAGAGGGACGATGCCCGCTACAAAGAGCTGATTGCCAAGCTCGGCTTGCGTAAATAATCGTCTTTCGGGATGTTTAAAATCCTAATTCGTTTGCGAGCCCTTTATTTCTAAAGGGCTTGCGTCGTTTCTACAAAGCTCGAAATCGGCGCGCTAAACGAATAGGTTCCGTCTGGAAAAACTTTCGACGGAAGACAAGAAAAACAAACAGGAAAGGTGCGCTCTTCAGAACAAAAGGTAAGGGCGCAATTTTAAGTATGAAGGGTACAACTAAAGTTGAATTCGAAGTCGGCGGCCAAACGATGGTCCTCGAATCCGGTTTGCTTGCTCAGCAGGCAGACGGAGCGGTTACCTGCGGAATCGGCGAGAATATTGTTTTCTCGGCTGTGACTGCTGCAAAAGAAGCGAAAGAAGGTACGGATTTTTTCCCGCTGCAGGTGGAATACCGTGAAAAGTTTTATGCCGCCGGGCGCTTCCCTGGTGGATTTTTCAAGCGCGAAGCGCGTCCTTCTGAGAAGGAAATCCTTACGATGCGCGTTACGGACCGTCCGATTCGTCCGCTCTTTCCGAACGGATTTTTCTGCGATGTGCAGATTAACAATATGCTGATCAGCTGCGACCAGAAGCTGGATACGGACATTCTGAGTGTTAACGCAGCTTCGGCGGCGCTGACGATTTCTGAACTGCCTTTTGCCGGTCCGATCGGTTGTGTTCGTATCGGTCGTGTGAACGGCGAATGGGTGATCAATCCGGATCACGAAACGCTCGCACAGAGCGAACTTGATCTGACCTATTGCGGTACGCGCGAAAAGGCGATGATGATCGAAGGTTCTGCAAAGGAAATCAGCGAAGCCGATTTCATTGCGGCGATGAAGCGCGCCCACGAAGAAGTGATTAAAATCTGCGACGGACAGCTTGAGCTCCGCAAGGCGCTTGGTCTGCCCGAGAAGGTGGTTGAAGCTCCGGTTCTGGACACCAAATTCCTCGATAAAGCCCGCGAGCTGGTGGGTGAAAAGTTTAAAGAGCTGATGAAGATTGTCGGTAAAATTGAACGTCAGGACGCTGTTACCGCGCTGAAGGAAGAGCTGAAACCGAAGATGCTGGAAATCTTCGGCGATGAAATGGCAGAGAACGACTTCTTCCACGCATTCCACGATCTCGAAGTCGAAACCGTCCGCAAGAATGTGATTGAAGGCGGAACGCGTATCGGCGGTCGTCCGTTCGATAAGATCCGTGAACTCGATGCGCAGGTCGGCGTTCTGCCCCGTACGCACGGTTCGTCGATCTTCAGTCGCGGCGAAACCCAGACGCTCTGTACGGTTACGCTCGGCACAAAGAAAGAGTCTCAGGGGCTCGATGCCGTTACGGGCGGTGTTTCCGAGAAAGAATTTATTCTGCATTACAACTTCCCGCCCTATTCGGTGGGTGAAGTAGGCCGACTCGGTATGACCGGCCGTCGTGAAATCGGACACGGAAACCTTGCTGAACGTTCCATTGTTCCTGTGTTGCCCGATGAGTTTCCGTACACCGTGCGCGTGGTTTCTGAAATCATGGGGTCTAACGGCTCGTCTTCCATGGCGACCGCCTGCGGCGGCTGCTTGGCGCTGATGGATGCGGGTGTTCCGCTGAAGGCTCCGGTCGCCGGGATTTCTGCCGGTCTGTTTACCGATGAAAAAGGTGCATCGATTCAGGTCGTTGATATTCTCGGTGCAGAAGACCATTGCGGCGACATGGACTTCAAGGTGGTCGGAACCCGCAAGGGAATTACCGGCTTTCAGGTCGACCTCAAAATTGCCGGTCTCAACTGGGATCAGGTCAAGGAAGCATTTGAAGTGACCCGTAAAGGCCGTATGGAAATCCTCGACTATATGGAATCTGTTTTGCCGTCCGCTCGTGAAGAGCTGGCTGCTTCCGCTCCGCGCATCACTACCGTTAAGATTGATCCGGATAAGATCGGGGCCTTGATTGGTCCCGGCGGAAAGCATATCCGTGCGATCACGGAATCCTCCGGTGCACAGATCGATATCGAAGAAGATGGAACGGTGAACATTTTCGCGGTGGATGCCGAGTCCATGAACAGCGCGGTCAGTCAGGTGAATGCGCTGACCGCTGAAATTGAAATCGGCAAGACCTACGACGGTAAAGTAATTGCCGTGAAGGACTTTGGTGCATTCGTTGAATGTATGCCGGGCAAAGAAGGCCTTGTGCATATTTCCGAAATGGCGAATGAGCGCATTGCTTCTGTCAGCGATATTTGTGCGCCCGGTGATGCTATGCGCGTTAAGTGTATCGACATCGACAATCAGGGCCGCGTCCGTCTCAGTCGCAGAGCTGCGCTGAACGACGATGCTGCTGAATAGGTTGTTCCTTACATCAGGAATTGAAAAGGCACTCCTTACGGGGTGCTTTTTTTGTAAAATTTACGGGTGCACGGTAAAACGGCGGTTGTATCCAACGGGTGTATTCGTTATTATGGGCGCATGGATAAACCAAGAGAATTTTTGAGTCAGCGTTTTGCCCGTGTGTATGGAAGTCCCGGAGAAGCGCCCCGCGTTTTAGGGCTGCTTCGTGCGTTTTGGCCTTTGTTGGTCGTCTGTTTCGTTACGGGCTATCTGGTGCGCGAAATCCTGCCTTTTCCCCGGATGAGCATGTCGCAGGTGGGTCTTTTGTTTGTGTTGGTTGGGGTGCTTACCTCCTTTTTGCTGGTTTGGGGTGAGCGGCGGCTGGGCAACTTTCTTAAAGGGGCCAAGGGCGAGGAGTGGGTGGCTCACGAGCTGTCTTTTCTGAGTTCCGAGTACGCCGTTTTTAACGGCCTTCGCCTGCGCGGTGGAGAGGAAAATTTTGACCACATTATCGTTGGTCCCGCCGGAGTGTTTGTGGTGGAAACCAAGAACTGGAAAGGATCCGTTGAATTTCGCGGTGGTAAGCTGTTCGCCGGCGGGAAAGAGCCTTCTCGCCCACCGCTTAAACAAGTAAAAGCCGCCACCGCCGAGTTGGTCGCTTATCTCGACCAGAAGGGCTGCGCAACACTGCCCGCTCATCCTGTACTCTGTTTTCTCGGTACACGCCTTCCCGAAGACCTGATGAATGTAAACGGGGTCGTGGTCTGTTCCGGCACGCGTTTGGTTGAAGTGCTTCAGGAAAATTTTGATGAGCCGGTTGCATCGCCCCTGCGCGAGCAGGTTGTTAGTGAACTGCGGAAAATAATAGAATAACCACGAAGTCACGAAGAGCACGAAGCCGGTACAATGATGTCTGTTGAGTACTTTTGGAGCAGACAAGTAAGTTTTTTGTGACTGCGGGAGGAACGGTATGAAGGCATTGATACCTATTGCGAACGGTTCCGAGGAGATGGAAGCCGTCATTGTGACCGATACGCTCCGCCGAGCTCGGTGGGAGGTTGTGCTTGCGGGGCTGAGTGACGGTCCGATCACCGCATCGCGCGGCGTGAAGCTGGTTCCGGATGCGGCATGGGAGCAGATTGACCCTGCAGATTTTGACATACTTATCCTTCCGGGCGGCACCGGAGGAGCCAACCTATTCATGAAACACGACGGAGTGCAGCAGGCGCTACGTGATTTTGACGCGGACGGAAAATGGATTGCAGCGATCTGCGCTGCGCCCCGTGCGTTGAATAAAGCGGGTCTGCTGGAGCGGCGTCGCTTTACCTGCTATCCCGGCGTGGAAGAAGCGATGCCCAATCTGACTCGTTCGGATGAATCCGTTGTGGTTGACGGGCGGTTGATCACCAGTCAGGGGCCGGGAACATCCTTTGAGTTTGCCCTCCGTATCATTGCGGAGTGCGACAACCCCGCCGTATCGGACGAGGTGCGCCGCGGAATGTTGCTTTAGGGCCTTTCTTCGATGTGTTTTCTTTTTGGGTCTGTCCCGTCAAAAAAATTCATGGATAAATGAGTTTGCAGACCTTGTTCTCTATGCTTTTATGTCTCTATCGATGGGTTAGTAGTTTTCTGTTAAAAACCGTAACTGCCAAGGAGGTAAAATCATGGGTCTAGTGCTGAACCTGCTGGAATCGAAAGGATATGACGTTTTAACCGTCAGACCGGATCAGATGGTTAAGGATGCTATCAAAAGAATGGAGGACATCGCGGCCGGAACCGCGCTGGTTACCGAAGGCGATCAGCTGGTGGGCATCATTTCCGAACGCGATGTGATTCGGAAGGTGGTGCTCCAAGGAAAATCCATTGATACTGTGCCTGTGATGGAAATAATGTCCACCCGGTTGACGACCGTTACTCCTGAAACCCAGCTGGATGAATGCATGCAGTTGATGACCGAAAAACGAATTCGGCATCTGCCGGTGCTGAAAGATCAGCAGCTCTGCGGTATTGTGTCGATCGGTGACGTGGTGAAATACCTTGTCGTGGAAAAAGATTTCAAGATCAAGAATCTGGAAACCTATATCAGCGGAGCAATGTGAGGCCGTTAGTTGCCTTTCGGGCGACTCAAATACCATGAAAACAGGAGGCATTCAGTGCCTCCTGTTTTGTTTGGGGCTTCTCAAACAGACGGGCTGGGTGATAGGATCTACGCCTTATGAACACCGGATCTACAGAGCAGTTTGCCGAGTGGCTCGCTGAAACAGTGCGCTCGCTCGGCGCACATTCTTCGGCCTGCCTGCGGATGGATAATCCGCTGCTGCGGGAGCGGATTGAGGAAAACAGTCTGCGGATGGCACAGTGGCTGAAAATCGGACGGCATGGTGAGATGGACTATCTTGAACGAATGTTTCCGGCCAAGGCCAATCCGTGGGAGCATTTTGCCTTTGCCAAGTCGGTGATTGTGGTGGCGTTTACGAACCATTGGGGCGATCCGGGAGCAACGCATCCGTTTCCTGAACCCGCAGGGGATGCGCTGCTGGGCTATATTTCTGCGTATGCGAAGGGGATCGATTATCACGTGCGCGGCCAAACCATTCTTCGTGTTTTGCATGAGCAGTTGGGCGCCGCCGTAAAGGCAGAGGCGACGGTGGATACAGAGGCGGTGTATGAACGGCTCTTTGCAGTCGCAGGTGGGCTGGGGGTGTATGGCGGAAATAATTTACTGCGCGTTCCGGATCAACAGAGTGTGCGAGTATTTATCGGCTGCCTCTTTGTCGATCGCGAGTTGCCGGAGGTGATTCATGCTCCCCAAATGCCGTTCGCTTGTGAAACGTGCCGTGCCTGCGTAAAAAATTGTCCGACCGGAGCGATTGGATTTGGGCAGCCGATCGACGCGCGGAAATGCATCAGCTATCTGACCATTGAAAAACGGACCGTGCTTACGCCGGAAGAAGGGGCGCAGATCGGCGATTGGCTTTTTGGATGCGATGGCTGCACGAGCGTCTGTCCGCCGCGCGACGCTGGGGATGGGCGTATTCCGGTTGATCTGGAATGGCTGTTTAAAACATCGGCGGCTGAGCTTCGACGGCTCATAAAAGGGAGCGCGGTCTCGTATGCCGGCGTTACTCAGCTGCGTAAAAACGGAGTGGTTGTGCTGAAGAACATGAATTCGCCGCAGGCCGATAAGCTGTTCGAATGGGTTCGGATTCATAACGGAAGCGAGCGGGTTCAACAGCAGCTTTTGGTTGGGTAATCGGGTTTTTGACGGGCTTGGCTCTCTCTTAATCCTTAACCCAACGGGTTTGCCCTGTTCTACGCGAAATCACCGAGGCTCCGGGCACCGAGATCTCTGATATTTTTTCGAGTATGACTCAACAGGGCTATGTGCATGAATCGATAGAACTTTTTCGGCAAATACAATGCCTGTTTTTACGGCGCAAAAGAGGCACAGAATCCCTTTAGATACGCGATATCTATGCATATCAGTGCAGTGATTTTACTTAATATGAGAAATATCAAAATAATACTTGAACTGGGGGGCATTTAGATACGTTGAGTCCATATTCGCATTAATAGATGTGGATTCCATGAACAAGGACGTTTGGAATAAAGGGTCAGATCGGTTGCAAATGGGGTCACGGTCTAATGTGTCGTGGGCACTGACGACCGACACGAGGGGGTAGGATGCCAAATGCAGGGAACTGAAAGAAAAAGTGACGCAATGCACGGGCTGGCCCTTTTTCTCAAAAAAGGATGGTTGAATTAGATGAAAAGTTCAAAGTGCTGACCTGACCCAATCTCCGGGTTGGGTGGATTGCAGAGCGATTAAAAATGGGAACGACTTCCAGTTTTTCTTATAATTATCGTGCTGTAGAGGCGACAAGAGAGGGTGTGTTATGGGAGTTAAAATAAAAACAATGAATAAGGCGGACTGGCACCTATTCTGGCTGGTGATTAAAAAGACGGCAGTAACACAGGAATGGGTGGCAGCGGAATTGGGCATGGGCAGTCGTTCCAATGTAAGCCGTGCCGTTCGACGGATTGAGGATGAAAAGGATCCCGGGATATTGGAAAGGAAGGAAAAATTGGAGAATATGTACAGATGTGTACACTGACACCTTCGTTTGCTGAAGGATTAACAGGAAATGATTTTGAGATTACAATAGACTGGAAAAATACCTCCAATGATTCTAGCAAAAGTAATGGAAAAATCATGGACATGTCTTTAAGGGGCGATGACAATGAAGATTAATATATATGTATGTATCATGTTTACAGCAACAGTTCTGATGTGTAGTTGTAATAAACGCGATAACGATTGCAATCCATACTGGAATCCGACACATGCAATAGATGAGTCTGAAAAATTATTTACAAATAATAGTGTAGAAGGATTTAAGGATGTCGTATTTTATGGTTTTTTTGATCAAAAAATTGGTTTTTCATGCAACATAACAATGGTTGAGTTTGTGGATATATGCAGAAATAGTCTAGGGCTTGATGATCAAAACAACGTAGAAACTAAAAAATCACATACAGTGCGTATTCCTGTCGCATCAAAAGACAAAAAAACATGGATTCCTGTTATTATTAGAGGCGATATAAAAACATACTCATTTCAAAAAGAATATGATTACTATATAGAAGCAATTTATGAAGAAGACAGATCAATTGCATATTTTTACATAACATATATATAAAGCCGAAGGGGTCTGTTCCGTAATCTAGTAAAAACGTCGAAATGCTTCAGGTTTGAATGTCTACTATTTGAGGCGGCGGAGGGAGACGCAAGGGTTGTATTTTCGAAGGTGCAGTTTTGTTATGAAGATAAAATCACATAGCCGATGGATGGTTTGGGCCGCTGGGGTGGTTTGGCAGGGATCGGCTTTTGCGGCGGAAGCGCAGGTGGAGGGTTCTTCTGAAGCCGAAAAAGGTGCCAGGCCGCCTAATTCATTATTTTGATTGACTGACACGAGAAAAGGGGTCGGGGAAAAGGGGTTGATCCTGCAATCTCTTAAAATATGGCATAAAAAGCGGCGGGTAGAGGATGATCAGCGTAGAAACGAACGGCTAAATTTTGACCGCAGGGAATGGTGATCATTTACCACTAAGACACTAAGAACACGAAATTGAGAATATCCTAAGAAAACTAGAGTGGCATATTTTACTTGTCGTGCTTAGGGGCATTGCGTGAGATTAAAACTGGGTAGTATAAAAACAGAAGATCGCTAAGGAAGGAAAGGTGAGCTTGGATACATGGCGTGAAACCGCGGATTAACGCTGATGGACACGAATTCGACGACTCGGATGTAACAGGGGTAGGTTGCGAAATCCTATGCAAAGATTTGTTATGTGTATGCAATTATTAGCTATGAATGCAGAATATGCCGATTTTCTGCGCGATGAGTCGCGCCGGGAAGGATGGGCGGAGGCGATTGTTTTTCCAACATCTACGCAGGAGGTTTGTGAAGCGTTAGCGGTGGCACGTGAGAACCGATGGGCGGTGACCGTGCAGGGCGGGCGGACTGGCATTACCGGAGGGTGCGTGCCATCGGGCGGACTGATTCTGAATTGCTCTCGGATGAATACTATCGGGCCCATCGACGGAGAGCGCATAACGGTTCAGCCCGGCGCTGTTCTATCTGATGTCCGCGCCGCGCTACAGGGCAGCGGACTCTTTTTTCCGTCGGATCCGACGGAGACCTCGGCCTCGATCGGCGGCATGGTTGCCAACAATGCGTCTGGTGCGCGTTCGTTTAAATATGGCTCCGCACGAAATTGGATTGATGCGCTGGAGGTGGTGCTGACATCCGGCGAGGTTGTGCGCGTTGAGCGGGGCGTGCATATAGCTGACGGGTTTTCCTTCCAGTTGGGATCGTTTTCGGGCGAGTTGCCGCCGATTCCGCATCCTGCGGTCAAGAATGCTGCGGGCTACTTTATTCAGCCGAATATGGATTTGCTTGATCTCTTTATCGGTGCAGAAGGAACGCTCGGGATGGTGACCTCCATCACGCTTCGGCTTTTGCCGGAACCCAGCGAGCTGACCGGCTTGACCGCCTTCTTTGCTTCGGAGAGCGATGCTCTCCAGTTTGTCCGTTCGCTGCGTGCAAAAACGAATCCGATCGCAATCGAGTTTTTTGACTGCCATACGCTGGAGCTGCTCCTCCGGATGAAAAACGAAGTGGCGGCATTTGCTGAGCTGCCGCTCTTGGCTCCAGAATACCACACCGCCGTCTATTTTGAATACGAGGGTGCGGTGCCGAATTCGCTCGAAACGCTGATCGAGCCGGCGCTCGAATGCTGGATGGCTGAGGGATCGCAGGAGATCGGCGCGCTGAAGCACTTTCGTCACGCCGTTCCCGAATCGATCAATCTCCTCATTGCTGAGCGGAAAAAAGTAATTCCCGAACTGACGAAGCTCGGTACTGATATGTCCGTCCCCGACGAACAGCTTGAAAACGTGATGCGCATGTATCACGCCGGATTGGCGGACGCCGGACTCGAATATGTTATCTTCGGCCACATCGGCAACAACCATCTTCACGTCAATATTCTACCGCGCAGCATGGAGGAATATGAATTGGGCAAAGCGCTCTATTTTAACTGGGCGCGTCAGGTCGTCGACTGGGGCGGCTCCGTCTCTGCCGAACATGGCATCGGAAAACTCAAAACCGAATTTCTGGAACTCATGCTGGGCAGAGAAAATCTCCGCAAAATGGAGGATCTAAAACACCTCTTCGATCCATCCAATCTCCTCAATCCCGGTAATCTGTTTGAGAGAAAAATTTGATAGGGTCTACAGCCAAACCATCGGTGCCCAAAATGGGCTAAGCGCAGGACACACAACCCGTACAACTTCCGACCGATGTGGGCCTGCCTTGGAATCAAAAACAGATTCTCCGGCTTGCGCATGCGTTCGATCAGTGCTAGCTTTTCGACCCTTGGCTGGCTTTCATAGTTCTGGAATTGTCCAGCCCATTGGCCAAGCGTGAAGTCAAATACCTGTTCGTTTGCATTCATAAAACCGTTTCAAAGAAAGGCGTATGGTATTGATTATGGACATTGTCTATGTTGTTGCACCGGTTCTGCTGATAGCGATTGTTCTGGCCGCTGTCTGGCTCGAGCGCTGGAGTGTTCCAGTCATCCTGATCGCTCTGGGTGCAGGGATTCTCTTCGGCAGCGATGTCCTAGAGCTATGGCATTTTAATGACATGGAATTGACCAACAAGGTTGCCAATCTTGCCTTGGTATTCATCCTGTATTATGGCGGTTTCTCCACCAAGCGATCCGACTTTAAATCCGTTGCCCTGCCTGCGGCCGGTCTTGCTACCTGGGGCGTGGTTCTGACGGCAGCGGCAACCTTCGGGATTCTCCATGGTTGGCTCAACTGGTCGGTCCAGAAGGCGCTCCTGCTCGCTGTGATCATCTCGTCCACCGATGCGGCGGCAACCTTTTCGATTCTTCGCAGGAAACCCCTGCCGGCGCGGCTGTCGTCCACGGTCCAGATCGAGAGCGCAGCCAACGACCCGATGGCGATTCTGCTCACCGTGGCTGTGGTTGAATCGATCACGTCTGCCCAACAATCCTCGTGGATAATGATGGTGCTGCTCTTTATCTGGAAGTTTGCCGCTGGACCCTTCTGTGGCTGGTTCCTTGCCAAGATAGCACTATGGATGTTTAATCGTCTTAAACCGCAAGACCGCGGCCACTATTATGTTCTTACACTGGGAATCATTTCGCTGATCTACGGGCTGACCGAAATGATCAACGCCAGCGGGATGTTGGCCGTGTTTGTTGCGGGATACGTGATGGGGAACAGCTCCTTTGTCCACAAGCAGGGCGTGACAAATTTTTCATCTGCCATCTCCACGGTCTTCAACATCGGCATGTTCGCCCTGATGGGCCTCCAGGTCTACCCTCACCAGTGGAAAGAGATATGGTTGGATGGCATTCTGTTGTTTGTCGCCTTATCTTTTCTTGCGAGGCCGTTCGCGGTATGGCTGGGCACGATGGGCATGGGGCTTGGCTGGAGAAACAAGTTGTTTATCGCTTGGGCAGGTCTGCGCGGCTCGGTGCCCATTGTCTTGGCTACCTATCCGGCGGCGTATGGGCTTGAAATTGGATCGGAGGTTTTCAATCTTGTGTTCTTTGCTGTTCTGCTCTCCATTGCAGTACAAGGATCCACGCTGGGGGGGTTGGCGCGGGTGCTCAAGCTCACGGCTCCCTCGCGCCCCATGCCCCTGTTTGACGTGGAACTCGTGACCATGGCCGAAAGCGACTTTGATCTGATGGTGGTTGATATGCCCGATCCAAAAGGCGCGATCGGACCTTCCATCGCCGAATTGCGGCTGCCTGCCGGATCGGTGATTGTTCTGATCACACGAGATCAGGATATTGTGGTTCCCAAAGGCTCCACCCATCTGCAGGGCTGGGACCGGGTGACCGTGCTTGCCCATGCGAAGGACCACAACACGATTCGCTCTGTTCTCTTGGACGCATTCTCCGCTGCAGAAAAAGAGGAGTGCGCACCTTTGGATGGAAATGAAGCAATCAAGGGACCTATGCTCGCGAGCAGCGAATGACGGACGGTTTTCCCTGTTACTGTGCGGCCATGGAGGCCGACCACACGAGGTAGGATGTGTAGCCCACATAGCCGGCAAAGAAAAGCAGCCCCTCCATGCGTGAAATACGGTGGCCTCTCATGAATATCGGGAGGCAGGCGACGGAGGCGACGAGCATAACGGGCAAATCGACCCGGAGGGATGTCGTCGCAACCGACAATCCTTTTGGCGAAACGACGGCGGCGAACCCAAGAACGGACATCAGGTTGAACAGGTTGCTGCCGATCACATTCCCGACCGCAATGTCGCGTTCACCCCGGAGGCCTGCAACCACCGACGTCGCGAGTTCCGGCAGGGAGGTTCCGGCGGCGACGATGGTTAAACCGATTACCAGCTCGTCCACGCCCAGCCGGGTCGCGATATCGACGGCACCCTTAACCAGCCAGTCGGAACCGAGCACCAACAGGCCGAGCCCGACGCCAACCAGAGCCACGTTGCCCAGAAGGGAGGCTAATCGAGCCGGGGTTCCCTTGCCGTATTCCATTGCATATTCGTCGACTATGGATTGGCTTTCCCTGCGGCTTTTTCTGATCAGGAAAAAGGTGTAGGCAATAATGCCCGCCGCCAGCAGCAATCCTTCAATCCGTCCGATTCTGCCGTTGAGGGCCATTAGGTAGGTTACCACCGATATGCCGATCATCAACGGGACGTCGAGTCGGATCAACTGTTGCTGGACTGCAAGCGGGGTGATGAGTGCCGAGAGACCGAGAATGGCGAGGATATTGAAGATGTTGCTGCCGATGACGTTGCCCACAGCGATGTCGGGCTGGTTGGCGAAGCTGGATGCCAAGCTGACCGCCAGTTCCGGCGCACTGGTCCCGAAGGCGACGACCGTGAGTCCGATCACGAGCGGTGGGATGCCGAATGCGGCGGCGAGCCTCGAAGCCCCCCGAACGAGCAATTCAGCTCCAGCCACCAATAGTACCAAGCCGACAACAAGAAAAAAGGTTTCCATGGATAATCTCCAAAGCTGCAAGATGAACGAACCATAATCAAGGCCTGCCACGTAAGGCAGGCGTCTCATTCGATTTCGCCTCCGAATGTGCGGAATGGCTTCGCATCGAACGGCGCCCTTCATAACGGATGGGATTTAATCTGCAAGACAATTTGTGAACCGAAAACGGCAAGATTGGGGTTTTTCCAGTTGACAAAAAAGGGGAGATCGAGCACCAACTAAACTAAATTGGGGGTTGTTCCTCAAATTTTGAAAACGGGGAAGTGGATCCCCCTATTTGGGATTGAAAGTAGCGCCTGTCGCCACCATTCTGCGCGAACACAACTAACTGGTGGCGATACGCTTTTTAGTAGAAGGAAAACGCATTATGACTGGCTTAACGTTTTTGATCGTATTTCTAATTCTGATGGTGCTGGTGGCCATTGTGCCTCGATTGTTGCGCCGCTGGCACATCCCTTCGGTTGTCTCTATCATGCTCATCGGTATTGTGATCGGCCCGAATTCGCTGAATCTGATCGGGCGTCTGGACCAGTTTATGGGGCGTGGCTATCCGGCGGAGCAAATCTATGCCGTGCTCGAAGCGATGGGGTGCCTCGGGCTTGTATTCCTGATGGCCTTGGCGGGAATGGAAGTGAACATTCGGATCATCAAGTCCGAGAAAAAGGCGGTTTGTTGGTTGAGTTTCCTGACTTTCACCATCCCTGCCGCAGCGGGGTATGCGGTGTATGCATTATTTGAGCCCTCCGATACGATAGGCAAATGGGTCTACGCCTCGCTCTTTGCGTCGCACTCGGTCGGCATCGTATTTCCGGTTATCCGCGAACTAAGAGTAACCCACACCCGCTTTGGCGTGGCTGTTCTGGCCTCGACCGTCATTACGGATATTGCCAGCCTGGTTTTGCTGGCGATCTGCGTCCAGCTCAAGCGCCATGCCGTTCCCGGTGGAGTCGAGGGAAGCATATCGATTTTCGACCATCTCGGGCCCGAGGTGCTGGGACGCGCCTTCCCCGTGGTCTTTCTGGCGGTCATCGTTGCTTTCATTGCGCTTGCGCTTTGGCTTGTTCCAAAGTTCACTCGACGGGTGCTTTTAAACCTCCATCCTAACGACGATGCGTGCATTTCGTTCTTCCTGGCCGGACTGCTGGTTGTCGTCTTTCTCGGCGAGCTGATTGGCGTGAACGTGGTTGTCAGCGCCTTCATTGCCGGGATGGCGATGGTCGGTGTTCCCGCTTTCCAAGGGGACGGCCGTCTTCTCTTTCGGAAGATCGAAGGGATCGGCTACGGCTTCGTTGTCCCCTTCCTGTTTCTCACGATTGGTATGAAGACCGATCTTAAGGTTTTGGGATCGGCATGGGGAAACGCCGCGATTGTTGGTGCGACCGTCGTTGGCCTGGTGGTCAGCAAGGTCGGTTCCGGCTGGCTTGCCCTGCGGCTGTCTGGTTTCGGCGACAAGAAGGGGCTCTGCGCGGGTTTGATGACCGTGCCCCAGTTGTCGGCCACGCTGGCCGCTGCCGCCGTGGCGCTGGAACTCGAGATGATGAGCGCGACTTTCTTCAATGCGATTGTCTGCTTGTCCGTCGTGACCACGATTCCGGTGCCCATCCTGGTGAAGCTCCTGATCGTCAAGGCGAATATTCAATTTGACCAGATCGACGAGCAAATCTTCGGCCCGGTGCCGGAAGAGGATGTGGACGAAAGCACGATCTGATAACGGATCTGTGGTCAACTTGACTTTTTTACCCGCCGATTTGGCAAAGGCATTTTTTAGGGAAAATTTCAGGCCTTAAATTGTCGAATTCAGCGCTTAGTAACAAAGGAAAGCCTCAAAGGTTGCTTTGAGTGTGTGTCTTATGGTTGATTAAAAAGCTAGGGGATTTGTTCCGTTGAAGTGTTCCGGCCCCATGACGGGACAGTGCTTAATAATATAAACTACAGGTGAATGTTATGTTCGGTTCTACAACAAAAATACGCCGTTTCTCGATGTACAGTTCAATTGCTGCGCTCTCTCTGCTGTCCTCTGCTCCGCTGAATGCGCAGGAAGTCCGCAGCCCGGATGGTTCAATTGCGGTCACTTTTAAGCTGGATGAAGGCCGTCCCTTCTACGAGGTGTCGCTCAACGGGAAGACGGTGCTTGAAAAATCGCCGCTCGGAATGGAAACCAGTATCGGCAGCTTTGCTTCGAGCATGAAGCTCAACGGCTTTGAAAACAGTAAGATCGATGAGCATTACGCGCTGCCGCACGGTAAGGTGAGCGAGGTGCATTATCAGGCCAACGAGATGATTGTTCGGTTGACGAATGAGCAGAACAATACGCTGGAAACCATCTTTCGTGTGAGCAACCGCGATGTTGCGCTTTCGTATCGGGTGGCCTCGCGCAATCAATACCGCATGGAGATTCGTCGGGAGCTGACCGGATTCAATTTTCCTGAAGGCGCAACGGCGTTTCTGACGCAGCAGGTTTCCTGGGGCGGCGGTTTTGCCAAAACCAAGCCGAGTTATGAAGAAGGCTATATGATGGATGTGGCGGTTGGTACGAAGTCTCGCCCGGGTCTCGGCTTCACGTTCCCGGCGCTGTTTCGTCTGGGCGATGACGGCTGGGCGCTCGTTTCTGAAACCGGCGTTTCTGGGAACTATGCCGGCAGCCGACTCGGCGATCCAGATGTAGATGGGCTTTATCCAATTGCCTTCCCCGAGCCGGAAGAAAATGCCGGCATCGGCGCTGCAACGGTCTTCACTACATTGCCGATGCAGACGCCGTGGCGCACGATCACGCTCGGTAAAACGCTGGCACCGATTGTGGAATCGACGGTTGCGACCGATGTAGTGGAGCCGCTCTATGAAGCGAAGTATGAATATAAGCCGGGTCGTTCCACCTGGAGCTGGATTCTCTGGCAGGATGCGAGCATGAACGAAAAGGATCAGCGCACCTACATCGATCTCGCTGCGGACATGGGCTATGAATACATTCTGATCGACGCGCTTTGGGATGCCAATATCGGCCGAGAAAAGATGGCTGAAATGGTGAAATATGCCAACTCCAAAAATGTAGATGTGCTGCTCTGGTACAACTCGAACGGCTACTGGAACGATGCCCCGCAGTCGCCCCGCAATTGCCTCGACAGTGCGCCGGCGCGTCAGAAAGAGATGGCGTGGATGCAGTCGATTGGCGTCAAGGGCATGAAGGTGGACTTTTTCGGCGGCGACAAGCAGGTGACGATGAAGCTGTATGAAGACATCCTGACCGATGCCAACAACTATGGACTCTGTTTGAATTTTCATGGCGCCACACTGCCGCGCGGTTGGGAGCGGATGTATCCGAACCACATGACGAGCGAAGCGGTGACGGCCTCGGAAAACTTAGTTTTCTCGCAGGGTTTTGCCGATGGCGAAGCGAATAACAGCACCATCTTTCCTTTCGTTCGTAACCCGGTTTCTTCCATGGACTATGGTCCGGTGTTTCTTAACAATCGGTTTAATCGTCGCTCGGATCGCGGAAATGTTCGCCGCACAACCGATGCCTTCCAGTTGGCGACGGCGATTACGTTCCACTCCGCGATCCAGCACTTTGGTCTGACACCGAATAATTTGGAAGAGCAGCCCGATTATGTGATCGATTTCCTGAAGAAGGTACCGGCGGTTTGGGATGAAACCCGCTATGTGGACGGATATCCCGGTAAATTCGTGGTGCTGGCGCGTCGCTCCGGCGATACGTGGTATGTGGGCGCAACGCACTCCGGCGCTGAAAAGCGCGAGATCACTATTTCGCTGCCCGAGCTGAAAGGGAAGTCGGCGCAACTGCTGTTTGATAAAGAAGACCGCACGGCGGGAACCAAGACGGTTCGCGTGGGCGATGATGGGAAAATTACGCTGGAGCTGGAAGGTGCCGGCGGCGCAGTGCTGGTTTTTTAATTCGTAGAATTATATAAAAGGACTTTTCATGAATAGGTATCGTGTGCAGGAATCGTTGACTCGGCAGCTCTGCCGATGGGGAAGTGCGTTGGGCGTGTCTTGTCTGGCGCTTTCGTCGCTCCAGGCGGCCGAAGTGACGGTGATGGCGTATGAGGAAGGCGAGCCGATCAGTTCCGATCTGGTCGGGGTTTTCTTTGAGGACCTGAACTATGCCGCAGACGGCGGAATTTATGCCGAGCTGGTGCAGAACCGATCTTTCCAGTACAGCCCGACCGAGCAGCCCGATTGGCATCCGCTCACGTTTTGGGATGTGGAGCAGCGCGGCGGCGGGCGCGGTTCGGTCAGTGTGGCGGACATGCGGCCTATTCATGAGAACAACTCCTTTTACACCCTGCTGACGGTGAATACGCCGGGCGACGGCGTGGGGCTTGCCAACGGCGGGTTCGACGGGATTCCGCTCAAGGCGGGCGAAAACTACAACGCGTCGTTCTGGGCCTATCAGGCGTTTATGGGTCAGATGTGGGGCCGGGGCGATAACAGCAAGCCGATGCCGGTAACGCTGCGTCTTGAAACCAAGGACGGCGAGGTGTTGGCCGAGGCGTCGTTCGAGGTGAAGGGACGCGACTGGACGCAACACAGCGCAACGCTGACGCCGATCAAAACCGTCAATGATGCGCGGCTGGTTTTACTGGCGCATGAGCAGGGCGGTATCTGTCTGGATATGATTTCGCTCTTCCCCGAGAAGACCTTTAGGAACCGGCCAAACGGACTGCGCGCTGATCTTGCGCAGGCGATTGCGGATATCAAACCCCGCTTCGTGCGTTTCCCGGGCGGTTGTCTGGTTCATGGCCAAGGGATCCATAAATATTATGACTGGAAGGATTCGGTCGGTCCAGTGGAGCAGCGCAAGTCGTCGCGGAACTCCTGGGGATATGATCAGACGATGGGCTTCGGCTATTATGAGTTTTTCCAGTACTGCGAAGATATCGGAGCGCTGCCGCTTCCGGTGGTTGCGGCCGGCGTATCTTGTCAGCACGCGGGCAGCTCGCCGAATCGCGGCCAGGAAGGGTTGCCGCTGGATGAAATGGACGACTACATTCAGGATGTGCTCGATCTGATTGAATGGGCCAACGGTCCGGCAGATTCGAAGTGGGGCGCTGTGCGGGCGGCCGCCGGGCATCCGGAACCCTTTGGCCTGAAGTATCTGGGTGTCGGCAATGAGGATGCGATCACGCCGGTTTTCAAGGAACGCTTTAAGATGATCAGCGATGCGCTGAAGGAAAAACATCCGGAGATCACGGTGATCGGTACGGTGGGTCCGTTTGCCGACGGCGCGGATTATGACAACGGCTGGGAATTTTCGAATGAGCTGGAGCTCGAAATGGTGGACGAGCATTATTACGTGAGCCCGCAGTGGTTCTGGGATAATCTTGACCGCTACGACACGTATGACCGCTCCAAGGCAAAAGTCTATGTGGGCGAGTATGCCGCGCACGATCAGGGTAAGCGCAATACGCTGCGCTCTGCGATTGCCGAGGCCGCCGGTTTGACCAGTTTTGAACGAAATGCCGACGTGGTTCATTTTGCTTCCTACGCGCCGCTGCTGGCGCGCCGCGGCCATACGCAGTGGACGCCGGACATGATCTATTTTTCTGCGACGGAAGTGTTCCTTTCGCCGAACTATTATGTGCAGCAGCTGTTTGGTCAGAATGCCGGCGATACGGTGCTGAATGCCTCTGTAAATGTGGAAGACGGCAAGAAGCTGACGGCTTCGGCGGTGCGCGAAACGGAGTCGGGGAATCTCATTCTTAAGCTCGTCAATGGCGAGGATTCCGCCATGAAGGTGGATATCAGCCTGGCCGGTATTCCGAGTGTGTCGATGAAGACGGTGCGTACGGTGCTGACCGGTCCGAGCGGCGATGCCGAAAACGAAGACGGCAAAACACCGGCGATTCAACCAAGGAGCGAAACGGTTACGCTGGAAACCACCTTCTCCTATGAAACTCCGGCCAACTCGCTCACCGTGTTCAGGTTTGAGTACTAATGCAATTGAAGGTTTAACAAAATGATTTTGGACAGAATAATTATGCCTCTTGTGGTGTGTGTCGGAATAGCAGCGGCTGCAACTGCGGAAAAGGCGCAGAATCCGATTATCTGGGCGGATGTTCCGGATGTGTCGAGCATTCGCGTGGGCGATACCTATTACATGAGCAGCACGACCATGCACATGAGTCCGGGCGTTCCGATCATGAAGTCGAAGGATTTGGTCAACTGGGAAATGGCTGGCTATGCTTACGATCGTCTGGTGGAAAACGATAAAATGAACCTCGAAAACGGAGAGGATGCTTATGGAAAAGGAACCTGGGCCAGCAGCCTCCGCTATCACAACGGAACGTTTTATGTTTCGACCTTCTCGGCCACCTCTGGAAAGACGCACGTTTACTCCACAAAAGATGTGGAGAAGGGGCCGTGGATAGAGAGCTCATTTGAACCCGTGCTGCACGATAATTCGCTGTTCTTCGATGACGACGGGCGCGTTTATATGCTCTACGGCAGCGGAAAGATTACCCTCGTTGAGCTCCTTCCCGATGCTTCAGGAATTAAGCCCGGCGGTGTGAACAAGGTGATCATCGAAAACACCAACCTGCTGTTCGGCGAGAACGAAGTCGGCGGACTGGGCGGCGAAGGATCGCAGCTCTATAAGGTCAACGGGAAATATTATCTCTTCAATATCGGTTCGCCGAGGAGCCGCTGGTCGCGGTGCGTTTTGCTTCATCGGGCGGATCATATTGAAGGGCCGTATGAAGGTCGCGTCGCGCTGGAGGATCGTCATATTGCCCAAGGCGGGCTCATCGATACGCCGGACGGAAAATGGTATGCCACGCTGTTTGGTGATCGAGGCGGCGTTGGTCGGATTCCGTATCTGGTTCCGGTTAAATGGGAAGATGGCTGGCCAGTACTCGGCATGGATGGGAAAGTGCCGGACGTGCTCGATATTGAGGACCCGCAGCCGGGCCTTCAGGGGATAGTGGGCGACGATGAATTTGAACGTAAACCAGGCGAGCCCAAGCTGCCGCTGATCTGGCAGTGGAATCATAATCCGGATAATGAACACTGGGAAATCCTCCAGAATCCCGGGCGTTTACGCATTACGACCGGTCGGGTGGATCAGAATGTTCAGCATACGCGCAACACGCTTACACAACGCACATTCGGTCCTGCGAGTTCGGCCTCAACCTGCGTAGAGGTCAGCGGTATGAAAGACGGCGACCGGGCCGGGCTGATTGCGCTGCAGAACCGTTACGGCTATGTCGGCGTTAAAATGGAAGACGGAAAAAAGTCGATTGTGATGGTTCGTTCGGAGCTCGGCATTGAGGTGGGCGAGGGGAAGCAACAGATTGTTTCGATTGATCGGTTGAGCGATATCGTGAAAGAAGTGGAAAGCGTGCCGCTGGCGCAGGATAAGGTTTATCTTAAAGTCGACTGCGACTTTGATTCCGATCAGGCCTCGTTTTACTACAGCCTCGATGGCGCGAAGTGGACGCAGATCGGCGATGAAGTTCAGATGGTCTACACCTTCACCAAACATTTTATGGGATACCGTTTCGGCTTGTTTAACTACGCAACCAAGGCCGCCGGCGGATATGTTGATTTTGATTTTTATCGGGTGAATGATCAGCTTACAAAATGATGAGGCACCTTGGAATATCTGAGTTTTGAAGAGAAGTCGGAGATCAATTACAGAAAATTAGAGAAGGGGAAGGATGATGATGAAAAAGAGAGCTATCTTAATGGCCGCGGTCGGCTTGTTCGCCGCTGTTGCGGCACAGGCTGAAAAGGCGAAGAACCCGATTATCTGGGCGGATGTTCCGGATCCATCCATTGTGCGTGTTGGAGATGCGTATTACATGAGCAGCACGACCATGCATATGAGTCCGGGCGTGCCGATCATGAAATCGACGGATCTCTCGAACTGGGAGGTCGTGAACTATGCCTACGATCGCCTGGTCGAGAACGACAAGATGAATCTTGAAAACGGACAAAACGCTTACGGTAAAGGATCGTGGGCCAGTTGCATTCGCTATCATAACGACACGTATTATGTTTCCACCTTCTCTTCCACCTCCGGGAAAACGCACGTTTATTCCACGAAGGATATTGAAAAGGGGCCGTGGAAGGCCGTCGAGTTCAGCCCGTCACTTCACGATAACTCGCTCTTCTTTGATGACGATGGCCGCGTGTATATGATCAGCGGTGGTGGCCGCATTACGCTGACGGAGCTCACGGAAGATGTAACCGGAATCAAGCCCGGCGGTACCAGCAAGGTGATCATTGAAAACGGCAACGCGGTGTTTGGCCCCGACCAGCAAGGCGGTTTGGGGGCCGAGGGCTCACACATGTACAAGGTGAACGGGAAGTATTATCTCTTCCTGATCGCATCGCCTCGTCAGTGGTTCCGCACGGTATTGCTCTATCGGGCGGATAACATTGAGGGGCCCTATGAAGGAAAAGTCGCCTTCAAGGATCAGGGCGTTGCTCAGGGCGGACTGGTTACAGCTCCGAATGGAGAATGGTTTGCCTATCTCTTCGGCGACCGAGGCGCGGTGGGCCGGATTCCTTACCTTGTTCCTGTGAAATGGGAAGACGGCTGGCCGGTCATTGGCGTAGATGGAAAAGTTCCGGAAACGCTCGACCTGCCTGATAATTCCAAAGGCATTTACGGCATCGTTGCTTCGGATGAGTTCGAGCGTAAAGAGGGGGATCCCAAACTTCCGCTGGAATGGCAGTGGAACCACAATCCGGATAATAAAAATTGGGAAATCCTCGGTAACCCGGGCCGCTTCCGCATTACCACCGGTCGAGTGGATAAGGATGTTGTGAGCGCCAAAAATATGCTCACGCAGCGTACGTTCGGGCCAGTCAGCTCGGCGTCCACCTGTGTTGACGTAAGCAACATGAAGGACGGCGACGTCGCTGGGTTCATCGCGCTCCAATCTAAGTATGGCTATGTCGCGGTTAAAATGGCGGACGGCAAGAAATCGATCGTCATGGTCAGTGCGCAGGGGCGCGATCCGGAGGAGGTGGAAGCGGTTCCGTTCGATGGGAAGAATGCGTATTTCAAGATTGATTGCGACTTCCGGAATCAAACCGACCGAGCCAATTTTTACTACAGCCTTGACGGGAAAGAGTGGAAGAAGATCGGCAGCACGCTTCGCATGTCCTACGAGCTTACTCACTTCATGGGCTATCGCTTCGGCCTGTTCAACTATGCCACCCAAACCGTCGGCGGCTATGTTGACTTTGATTATTACCGTATCGCTGAAGAAATCACGCCGGTGAACTAAGCGCTTAACAAATGATATGCCGCATCATACTTTTGTAGGGCTGGAACGGGCATTGCCCTTCCAGCCGTGGCGGGAAGGTTTTTAACCGTTCCCACCCTACAATTTTAGGCGGCATTTCAACCGTTAATTTCTCTAAGTGCTAACGAACAATTGAATTTGTTCTGTACTGAATCTACAGCGCCTTTGGTGCTGTAGGTTTTTCTGGTCCGGCCTAATTCTTGGGGAGGTTTGCTTTGATGAAAACTCTGTTTGTTCGTGTGCTTTTGGCGTTGTCCTGTCTGGTGTCGTTGGCCTGTGCCAAGCCGGGCGGGCGAAGTATTGTCTCGCTGGACGCCGATTGGCGGTTTTTTCAGGGAAGCGCCGACGGCGCAGAGAGCGTTTTATTCGACGATTCGGCGTGGGAACCCGTGGACGTTCCACACGACTGGAGCATTGCAGGACCTTTTCTGGAGGATGCTCCAACGGGCGGTCCCGGAGCGTGGCTGCCGTCTGGGGTGGCGTGGTATCGCAAAAAGCTGGAACTCCCCGCCGATGTGGCCGGGAAGCAAATTTGGATCGAATTTGACGGCGTAATGGCGAACAGCGATGTCTGGTTGAATGGGGTACTTCTGGGTCATCGCCCGAGCGGCTACACAAGTTTTCGTTATGACGTGAGCGATGCCATTAACCCGGGCGATAATATACTGGTGGTTCGCGCGGATACCTCTGCACAGCCCGCCTCGCGCTGGTACACCGGAGCCGGCATTTATCGACATGTGCGGATGGTGGTTACGGAGCCGCTGCATATTGCTCCGTGGGGCGTTTATGTGACAACCCCGGAGGTGAGCGAAGCGCTCGCAACGGTTCAGGTCCAGACGGAGTTGAATAATACTGCGTTAAAATCGGCGGCTGTAAAGGTGGTTTCAATCCTTGAAAACCCTGACGGAAAAATTGTTGCGACTGTCCAAACATCGTTGACGCTGGATGGGGCGTCTTCTCAGTCGGTCACGCAGTCGGTCAACTTGGATTTCCCGCTGCTGTGGAATCTCGATTCTCCGAATAGGTATACGCTCGTTTCAGAGGTGTATGCGGATAAAGCGTTGGTCGATGTAGTGCGTACGCCCTTTGGGATTCGCTCTGCTGTGTTCACAACGGACAAGGGGTTTGTATTGAATGGCGAACGTGTAAAACTCAAAGGCGTTTGCCTGCATCACGATGGCGGTGCAGTCGGTGCGGCGGTTCCGCTGGATGTCTGGGAGCGACGCTTAAAGCTGCTGAAAGAGTTGGGAGTCAACGCCATCCGCACCGCGCACAATCCGCCCGCGCCGGAGTTTCTCGATCTGTGCGACCGGATGGGAATGCTGGTCATGGATGAATTTTTTGACGTGTGGCGTTTGGGAAAGCGTGGGGCTGACGGAATTAACCTGCACGATTATCATCTCTACTTTGACGAATGGGCGCACACCGACCTGCGGGAGGGAATTCTGCGCGACCGTAATCATCCGAGTGTGATTCTCTATAGCGTCGGCAATGAAATTCACGATACGCCGAGGCAAGAGCAGGCCAAAAATATTCTTCGCGGACTGGTGGATATCTGCCACGAACTCGATCCTTCTCGCCCCGTTACGCAGGGGCTCTTCCGCCCGAACCAGTCGCACGATTATGATAACGGCTTGGCCGATATGCTCGATGTGATCGGCACCAACTATCGCGATGCAGAGCTGCTGAAGGCGTGGGCGGATAAGCCGGGGCGTAAAATTGTTGTGACGGAAATGGGATACGATCGCAGCTCCTGGCTCACCATGCGCGACAACCCGCAGATGTCCGGCATGTTTCTGTGGCCGGGAATCGACTACTTGGGCGAATCGCCGCGGTGGCCGCTGACGGTTTTTAACAATGGACTGCTCGATCGTTGCGGATTCATTATGCCGCGTGGGCGTGAGCGCCAGAGCTGGTGGAGCGACGAGCCGATGGTTGCGGTGTTCCGGCGTATTGCGCAGACGCAGGAAACTCCGGTGGACCCGGGATATGAAGTGGTCGAGTGGAAACGGCGTCAGGTGCTGTTTCCCGATTGGAATCCGGACTTAATGAGCGCCCATGAGGAGAATGTTGAAGTCTACAGCAATGCCGAAGAGGTGGAGCTGATACTGAACGGAAAATCGCTGGGCAGAAAGAAAACCCGAGCGGATGACGCCGCCATCAACTGGAGCGTGCTGTACGAACCCGGAACGCTTCAGGCCATTGCCTATAATGGGGGCGAGAAGGTTGCGGTCGATACGCTCCGCACCGCCGGAGAAGCACGACAGATTAAGCTGATTGTGGACAAGAAAACCACCGGACTCAGCTGGGACGATGTGGTTCACGTGGAGGTTCAGATGGTCGATGAGAACGGCATACTGGTTCCTACGGTCGGCGACACAGTCACCTTCTCGGTGAAAGGGCCCGGAAAGCTCATCGCGGTGGATAGCGGGAACGTCGTCAGCACCGAGCCTTTTCAAGCTTCCGAACGCAACGCCTATCAGGGGCGCTGTCTGGTCATTCTCCGTGCGGAAGGAAAGGGGACCGTTGAGCTGACCGCGTCCGTGGCCGGTTTAAAAAGCGCATCGGTCAAAATTTTGGCGGAGTGATTCTCTTCTCCTCCTCATGGGCGAAGCGCGATGGTTTGACTGATCGGAGGGGCCGTGCTGCATGGAAACAATGTTTTCTTTCGATCTGGAATTGGACATGCTCAGCGTGCTCAAAAGCGGCGAATCTCTGACTGCCCTTATTTCCAATTACGGGCACCGGACAGGTGCCCTAATCGGAATTGAATCGTTGTAGCGTTGGCTCTGCGAGCCAATTCATTATCGCTGTAGCGGAAGATAAACGTAAGATTTGGAGCTAAAGGGATAAAAGAGGCGGCATCTTTGCTCTTGTGTTCGGCAGGGGAGCTACATAAAGTTCTCCGCGTTTGAAGGTTGATCTGTCCGATTATTTATAATTTTAAAACGGGCGATCGGCTGATAAGAAAAGCGGAATGAATCGGTTGCGATTTTCGAAGGAGGAAAAATATGGATGATGGTATTGCTGTAAAGCTGGGAATCATGCTGGTGTGGTTGGTTGTTAGTGTAGTGTCCGTTAATCTGCTGGACCGAAGTCTCCGGGTTTATATTCTGGATTACGAAGTCAAGCGCCCCAAGATTCTGCGCACTATCATTGTTGCTATGATCTGGCTGTTGGTCTCGATCGGCTGCATCGTATGGGTGCTTATCGATTAATCAACGGTTGCTGCAAGTCAACCCCAATAGTTTTCTGCGCGCACACCGTTCAGTGAACGGGTGCGCGCTTTGCTTTTTAACCTCCGGTTGTAATTTCAATCCGACGCGGTTTGGCCTGCTCCGCTTTTGGCAGCTCGATGTCGAGCACGCCGTTGTGGAGTCGAGCGCGAATGTTGTCGCGGTCAATCAACTGCGGAATGCTGAACTTGCGCCGAAAAACGCCGGTGTCGTATTCACCGATCAACAGTTCATAGCCCTCCGGATGTTCCATCTTCTGCGTAGCAGTAATCTCCAGCTCTTGATGGTCGAGATGAATGTCGATCTGCTCCTGTGTTACGCCGGGGACGTCGCACCGAACGAGAATGGCATCCTCCTTTTCATAGATATCCGTGGTCGGTACATACGTCCGCAGATCCTGCTTCGACTCCATCTCCTCGCGGTTCACCTTGGATAGATTTTTTTCATACGTATCTTTCATCTGAATCCCTCCTTTAAGATGCTTTGATTTTGATTCGTTTCGGTTTGCTGGCCTCATGGCGCGGCAGTACAACCGTCAGAACGCCGTTTTCATATTTGGCTGTCGCCTTGCCGTTTTCCACCTCGTAAGGAAGGCGTACGGTCCGCATAAACTTTCCGGTTCCCCGTTCGGTGCGATGGCATACCGCGTTGTCTGCCGGTTTTTCGGCCTTGCGTTCCCCCTGAATGGAGAGCTGATTGTTGACTACATTAATCTCCAGCTGATCAATCTCCATGCCGGGAAGTTCTGCGGTTACGATCACATTTTCGGCGTTGCCCCAAACATTCAATGCGGGAAAACGAGTCATTGCGATCCCGTTGTCGTATCCGTCAAACAGACGATTCATTTCCCGTTGCAGCGAACGCAGTTCCGCAAACGGGCTCCATGTTCTATCGTTGCTCCAATACATGTTTGCACTCCTTTCATCTCTGCTCCCACAACCCCTGTAGGAGCCTTTGGTTTCAATTCAGCTCGCCTATATACAAAAAGTGTGCCAGCGGGTTTGTTCAATGTAACTGCTTGTAAATAAGGATAAAGCGGGTTTGTGTGTTTTTTCGTATGCGTGAAAAATCGGCACACTTTGCGTCACAGGTGTGCCGATTTTATGCAGATGATCTGAGGTGGCGCGTTGATCACAGGAAACGGCTCACCCTCGCATCGTCCGAATGAGCGAACGAAACATCCTGAGTCGTTTGATGGGCGGTCCAAAGGAACGCCGTTTCGACTTAAACCAGTGGTCCTGAATCGGGGTTAAGCGCAGTTTTAATATGGCCGAGTGTTGGCATGAATTGTTCTTATACTCTCTATTATTAGAATCCGATTTTACGGAGTGTCCGCTAGGATTATTGTGAAAAAACTTAAAAATGGGCGATATGATGGAAAAAGTTAAGAAAAATCCATTTGACAGGGAAACGATCGCGGACGAGATGCTTCAGGAATGGCAGAACATTCTGGATGAAACGGCGAACATATTCAATGTGCCTGCAGGGCTGATAACGCGGCTTGATGGCGACCTGATTGAGATTTTTCTTTCGAGCAAGGGAGAGCATAATCCTTATCCCGTAGCTGTTTCGGCAAAGTATCCCGGTTCCGGATGGTACTGCGAGGAAACATTGAAGAGCCGAGCGTTGAACCTGATTCCGAATGCATTTAAGGATGAGCAGTGGAAGGAAAATGACGCCGCTGTGGATTTAAATATGATTTCCTATCTGGGCATGCCGATCAGCCGTCCGGATGGCGGATTTTTCGGTACAGTCTGTTTTATCGACAATAAAAAAAATGCGCATAATGACATGCATATCAGGCTGATCACTCAAATCAAAAGGATGATTGAGCTGTCGCTTCATGTTATTCTGGATCGGCAGGAAATCGATATGCGCGACGGTATTCTCGATGATCTGAGCCGTATTTATCCGATATGCAGCTACTGTAAGAAGATCCGCGAAAAATCCGGTCGCTGGATTTCAGTTGAAAAATATCTCAAGAATCTCTCTGGAGCCACGGCGACGCACGGGGTTTGTCCGGAGTGTTATGAGCGTGAAATGCAGAAGCTGTAGCAGGCAAAGCATCTTAAATGTTCAGATTATTTTTGTGCGCATCCTAAATGGCAGTGAGAGATTGTGCCAAAATAGATTTCATGGTGTTTTGAATTCGCGCCGCGCGGGGGAATCCTGTAGTGGTTTCCGGCTAAATATATGGAGTCATAATGAATAATTTTGAACTGGTACGTACGGAGCAGGTTGAGGAATTAAATACGCTGGCAAAAATTTACCGGCATATCCCGACGGGCGCGGAAATTCTTTCGATGGAGAATGATGACGAGAATAAGTGCTTCGGCATTGCGTTCCGTACACCGCCTTCGGATTCAACAGGCGTTGCGCATATTCTGGAGCATACGGTGTTGTGCGGCTCGCGGAAGTATCCGGTCAAGGATCCGTTTGTTCAACTGCTGAAGGGTTCGCTCCAGACCTTTCTGAATGCATTTACCTATCCGGATAAGACCTGCTATCCGGTCGCCAGTCAGAATCTGAAGGATTTTCATAATCTGGTGGATGTTTATCTCGATGCCGTTTTTCATCCGCGCATTACGCCGGACTTTTTTATGCAGGAGGG
>JAAYDL010000234.1 GCA_012729265.1 Lentisphaerota bacterium
GCGGCGATGACCAGGTCCGCGCCGGTGATGCCCATTTTCCAGAGCGAATCCACGCGCTCGCGGACGATGCGCTCCAGTTCGGGGCGGACCTCGTCCTCGTAAGAGCCGGTCAACGTACCTTCCCGTTTTCGAGCGACAAGGAAGATGCTGGAGGCCAGGGCGGCGGACTCCTGGGCGCGGAGTCGGCCAGGTTTCTCCGTATCGAGCGGCCATGCTTCTGTGACAATAAAGCCAGCACGACGAAGCGCGTCGACAAGAGTGGACCAACCCAGCGTAGTCTTGTGCGCGTAGACGACGGTAAGTTGGCCACCAGTCTTCAGGACTCGGCCCGCTTCGGAGAAAGATTGAGCCATCATGGCTTCATAGACCTCTCGCGCCTTGCCCTTCGATCCTCCATGCCTGGTCGGTTCGGCCACCGCCTCCGCTTTTTTCGGGGTGACGTCCGATGCAAAATGTTCAGGATATAGGTGACCAACTGTTCTACGAAGCCAGACATAGAAGAAGTCTGAGATATCAGCATATGGCACATTGTCGTAATACGGCGGGTCAGTGATGACGGCATCTACCGACTCGTTTTCATAGGAAAGTCCTGTTGCCGAACCACGTTGAACGACGGCCCAATTCGAAATGTCGGCGTCACGGAGGCCAGCCGGCACATCCTCGACCCCAGAAACCCAACTTGCTGCCTCTGGATTGAATGGATTACTCTCCGCAAAGTCCCAGACCATCGGGAGGGCGTGCCGCCCGAAGGTATGAACAACACCACGGCCGCCGGTATAGTTGAAGACGCACAGCCCCGAATTGAAGTCAGCAAGGCGATCAACAATCGCAGCAAGCATCGTCAAAATAGCTTTCGCACGATCAGGGTCCGTTTTAGACCGCCGCATCTCTTGCTCTGATTCACGTACCGCAGATGTGAAAGAGAGAAGCGACAGCAACTGTCGCAGTGTGAAGAGGTCTCCCCACGTCCTAACTCCATAGGGTTGCACGCGAAAACCAAGTGTACCAGGGGCTGGCATCGGTTCCTTCGGCACAGTGAGCCCGCTACGTTTGCACAAAACTTCAATTCGTTTCTGTAAGGCAACATCATCAACGGTGGCTGAATCTACCTCATCTGCAGAAAGATAGACCTTGCCTTTTGCGCCAGAGCGCACACATACAGTGGACATCGCCTGTACGGAGATCCGCCCTGCGCATCCCTCCTTCTTGATGTATTCGTTGTCTGCCACCGTTCCGCAGAAGGAACATGTTGCGTTGCCGCCCTTCGATCCCGCAGCGGGGTCGAACCTAAGCCCACCCTCGGATGTAGCCTCGACTACCTCAAACCGTACCTGCTTATTGCCTTTAGGCGAGACCATCCTTAGAGCCGCATAACGCCCCTTCTTCTTGCAAAGCCAAGTCTGTTTGACCAACGGCACAGTAGCCCCGCATGAAGGGTTCTTGCAGCGAACGGTCCGGGTCCAGAGGTAGGCTACCGGCATGAGGTATCCAGGCGGGATGCTTTCCTTATCCGAAGATTGCCACATTTCTGACTGGACCGCCGGTCTGTTCCCCTTGTAGTCGGGATCGGGTATGAGTGGATAAAGGTCGCCGATCTCGGCCTTGACCTTCTTGAGCACCCATTCGCCCCAGTAGCGGACCTCATCGGCCAAGCCGCCCCAGGTGGTTTCGCCCTTCGCGTTCTTGGGGCCGGTCATACCGCGGACATTCGGGTCGGGCTTGCCGTATTTCTGCGGATAGACCAAGGTGCAGAGTTGGATGATGTGCGCCACTGGGTTGAGGTCGAGGGCGTAGGCTTCACAGCCGAGGCGCAGGGCTTCCAACGGGATGGCCCCACCACCGGCGAACATATCCAGCACCTTCGGGCGGGGAGCTTTGCCCGATTCAATATCTTCAACGGTCACAGTCTCCCCACGCTCCTCAGTCAACCGTTCGGCATGTGCTTCGAGAATGTGCTGCTGCGCTTCCTTGATGACTGTAGGGTTTCCCGGATATTTACAAAGCCGCTCAATAAATTTGGCAGCATTGGCCCTGCCCAGACTCTGCTTCTTATTATCCGGCCCATTTTCGGGAACAAACTTTGATGCCGGCACCAGCGCCCCGTATACCGCTGCGCGACACGCCACCAAGGGCCGTCGCGCCCACCAGAGGTGAAGGGTCGAAATGTGCCCCTTGCGGAC
>JAAYDL010000235.1 GCA_012729265.1 Lentisphaerota bacterium
GGAATGTGACTATGCGTATTAAAGGGAAAAAGTGGATTTGGATTGCGGTGGCCGTGGTAGTGGTCGGGTTTGGTTTAAAGAAGTGCTCCGGCGGCAAGAAGGGCGGTGACAAGACGGAGACGGTTCGGGTTGAGGCGGCGTCGGTGGGTGAGCTGATTGAGATTGTTGTGGCGCCGGGGCAGATTGAACCGCGGAGAAAGGTGGATATCAGCGCCAAGATTGCCGCCCGTATTGTGGAACTTCCGTTTGAAGAAGGGGCGGAGGTAAAACAAGGCGACGTACTGATCAAGCTCGATTCGCGCGATCTGGAGAGTCGGCTGCGTTCGGTGCAGGCCAGCTATGAAGCCCAGAGCGCCCAGCTGGCGGTGGAAAAGGCCAATATAGAAACCCAGAAGGCTTCGCTGAAGGCGACTCAAGCCACCTACGAGCAGGCCAAGACGGTCTTTGAGCGGCAGAAAAAACTGCTGGAATCGAAGGATATCAGCCAGGCGACCTATGATGAATATGCCAGTTCGCTGGAGGAGACCGAGGCGCGTTATCTGGCGGCAAAATATGGTCTGGAAGCGGCGGAACTCGGCCTCGAGGTGATGAAGCATAATCTGGATTCGTCGAAGGAGCAGATTGAGCAGGCGAAGGAGGAGCTGAGTTATACGACGATCCGTTCGCCGATGGACGGTGTCATTACGCGCATCAACGCCGAAGTGGGCGAAATGGTGATGACGGGTACGATGAATAATGCCGGAACGATCATTATGCAGGTGGCTGATCTTTCGCAGATGCTGCTGGTGGCCCGCGTGGATGAGGGCGATATCGGCAAACTGGAGGTCGGACAGAAAACGCGGATTCGCGTGCAGGCATACTGGGGACATGAATTTGAAGGAACGGTGAGTACGATTGCACTGACGCAGGATGTGTCGTCAGGCAATTCAAAATATTATGAGACAGAAATTCTCATTAAGGATGATCCGGAGTATCGCCTCTTCTCGGGGTTGACGGCGGATGTGGACATCGAGGCCGTGCGCCATGAAAATGTGTTGAAGGTGGAGACGCAGGCCGTGGTTTCCCGCAGGGCGGAGGAGCTTCCGCTGGAGATCCGGAAGGATAACCCGAATGTCGATATGGCCAAGACGGATGCGTTGGTGGTTTATCGATTGATCGACGGAAAAGCGGTGGTCACGCCGGTCACGATTGGCCGCAGCGATATGACCCATATCATTATTGAGTCCGGCTTGAGCGAGGGCGATTCCGTAGTGGTCGGACCCTTCAAGGTGCTGGACAATCTCCAGCACGATCAGAAGATTATTGATGAAGAGGTCGCTGCCAAGGAGAAGAATCAGAAGGAGTCCGCGTGAGCCCGTCGAATCCTATTATTCAACTGACGGACGTGAGGCGGACGTACGATGTCGGGGCGGAGCAGATTCATGCGCTGGACGGCGTAACGGCGGCGGTCTACGAGAATGAGTATGTGGCCGTTATGGGGCACAGCGGTTCGGGAAAGAGCACGTTGATGAACCTGCTCGGATGCCTGGATCGTGCAACCTCCGGAACGTATGAGCTGAGCGGGATTGATACCACGAAGATGAGTCCGTCCGCGCTGGCGCAGGTGCGCAACGAAAAGATCGGCTTTGTGTTTCAGGCGTTTGAGCTGCTGCCGAAGCTGAGCGCCCGTAAAAATGTGGAGCTCCCGTTGATTTATACACAGAACGGTGCCGTAGGACGCCGCCGCCGGGCGGAAGAGGCGCTGAAGCGAGTGGGGCTGAGCGGACGGGTGAATCATCGCCCCAACCAGCTTTCGGGCGGCGAGAAGCAACGCGTGGCCATTGCGCGGGCGCTGATTAACCAACCCGCCATTCTGCTGGCGGATGAGCCGACCGGTAATCTGGATTCAAAAACCAGCCGGGAGATTCTTGATCTGTTCAGCCAACTGCATCAGGAGGGCCACACCATCATTATGGTGACGCACGAGTCGGACGTAGCCAGTCAGGCGCAGCGGGTGGTTCGAATGCTGGATGGTCAGATTGTGAGTGATCTGCCGGTGGAGCAGGACGATGCCTATCAATATCGTAATGGGGGGCAGCGATTATGAAGAAACTTCTCTTTCTGCCCATCCGTCTTGTCCTCATGGCGATCCAGAATGTCTGTGTGGCGTTGGGCCAGATCTGGAGCAACAAAGTCCGCTCCATGTTAACCACGCTCGGTATCATTATCGGGATCGCGTCGGTCTCCGGTGTGATTGGCTCCTTGTCGGGGCTGAAGGCTAAAATCATCACCGACTTTGAATCGTTCGGTCTGAACAACATTTACATCAGCCCCCGACAGCCGGACTCCGGACCGCTGAAACATGCATCGCCAGAGCTGATTAAATTTAAGCCGGAGGAGTTTGAAGATCTGCAGGCGCATTGCCCGTCGGTGAAACAGATGACCCGTATGAGTTCTTTCGATGCTCCAGTCAGCCGGGGTGAACGGTCAATCGAAAATGCAACGATCACCTGTGTGGATGCCGCGTGGATTAAGATTGAATCGCGCGATGTTCTACAGGGCCGTCCGTTTTCACTGATCGACGAAACGCAGGGTCGGCGCGTCTGTCTGATCGATGAGAAAACCCGCGATAAGTTGAATCTGGATAAGGAGTGCGTCGGCAGCCTGATTTCCATCGACAACTTTAACTACCGCATTGTCGGTCTGATTGAAGGGGCTCCGGATCGGGCGTTTGCCAATATGGGCGGCGGCGAAACGTTTGAGGTGATCATTCCGTTCTGGAGCTATTATCAGGAGGCCAAGCCTTGGTTCAGCGTGATTGCCGCCAGCAAAACACCGGAGCTGGCTGCGGATGCGCAGTCGGAAATCACGTTTTATCTGCGCCGCACCCGGAATCAGCGCCCTGGCGATCCCGACACGTTCCGGGTTGATACGGTCGGCGGCGAGCTGGAACAGTTTGACAAAATTATGGGAACGATCACGGCCGTGGCCGGCGGTATTGTCGGCGTTTCTCTGTTGGTCGGCGGAATCGGCATCATGAACATTATGCTCGTTTCGGTGGCGGAGCGCACCCGGGAAATTGGGCTGCGCAAGGCGGTCGGCGCAAAAGGCTCCGACATCCTGATGCAGTTTTTGACCGAGTCGGTCGTGCTCTGCTTTGTCGGCGGCATTGCGGGCATCGGCCTAGGCTACCTGATTACGCTCGCCATTCGTCAGATTCCCAATGCGAACCTGGATCAGGCCTATATCCCCGGCTGGGCGATTATGATGTCGCTCGCCTTTTCCGCGGGAGTCGGCATATTTTTTGGAGTTTTCCCCGCGTTCAAAGCGGCCAGATTAAATCCTATTGAGGCGCTGAGAAATGAATAAGATAAATTGGAAAATAACCGTGTCCCGATCCGCGCTGCTCGCATTGCTCGCCGGCTGCACGACGCCCTACGAAACAACGGAAGAGATGAACGTTGAGGTGGACAAATATACGCAGATCGAAGCGCTGGACCTTGATGCCATGGCCGTCGATTCGAATGTCGTTGCAGCGGTGGCGGTTGAAGCGCCGGCGGAGCTGACGTTGACCCTTGAAGAGGTGCGCGCAATTACGCTGGAAAACAACCTCGACCTGAAGGTGGAGATGTATAACCCAAAGATCTCACAGACGCGGATCGAGTCGACCGAGGCGCGAAAGTATGAAGCCGTGTTCGATTCATCGCTCAGCTATCGGGTGACCGATTATAATCAGGATTTGGGGCTGTATTCGTCGCAGAGGAACTATACCGACATCGGTGCCGGAGTGACTGTACCGCTGGAGAGCGGCGGGCGTTTCGGTGTTAATTTTAGTGATTCTCTGATCGATGACGGGGCCGAGCAATATTCCGCTCCGATCAACTTTTCGGTCAGTCAGCCTCTTTTGGCGGGGGCCGGGCGGCGCGAGTTTATGCATGAGCTGCGGGTGGCGCGTTATGACGGCCAGAAGGTGCTCGCCGATACCAAGCTGCGGATGATTGAGGTGGTCATTGCCGCCGATACGGCCTACTGGAATCTCTACAAAAAGCAGAAGGTGCTGGAGGTCCGGCGGCAGCAGTATCAATTGGCCGAAGCGCAGTTGGAAAGTGCCAAGCGAATGGTTGAAGCGGGTCAGAGCGCTCCGGTTGAGGTGCTGCGGGCGGAGGCTGGCTTGGCGGCGCAGCGCTCCAGCATTATTCAGGCGGAAAACGATGTTCGCCAAAGCCAGCGCCAGCTCAAATATATCATGAATAAGCCGGAGATTCCCATGGCAGGGCCTACGGAGCTGGTTCTTCAAACGGAGGCGGATCCGATTTTTTACGAGCTGGATCAGGATAAGCTGATTGCTCATGCACTGGAGAATCGAATGGAACTGCTGCAAATGGAGCTGGATCTGGCGAAAAATAGCAGCACGCTGGAACATCTTCGCAATGCCAAGCGGCCGACCCTCGGTCTAAACGCCGCGTACGGGCTTCGCGGATCGGGCAGTTCCCGTGACGATGCTTACAGCGGCATGCTTGATCGGGACAGCGAGGAATATCAGGTCGGTTTAAACCTCTCATATCCGATCGGAAACAAAGCCGCAAAACGCGATTTGGCAGGGGCCGTTTTAACGCAAGCCCAGCTCATCGATATGCAGGCCAACAGAGAGGCGTTGATTCGGCAGGAGGTCTATAACGCGCTGGACGGCCTCGAAACCAGCAGGCAGCAGATTCTGGCCAACCGCCAAAGCGCCATCGTGGAAGGGCGGCTCTACGAAGCGGAACAGCGGCAGTTTGAAATTTCCATGCGCACCTCAACCGATGTGCTCGAAGCGCAGTCCCGCTTTGCCGACTCGCAAAGCGGCGAATATGAGGCGCTCGCAAACTATCAGATCGCCCTCCTCGAACTCGCCCGCTCCACGGGAACCCTCTTGGGCGCGGTCAAAGTGGAATAACTCTTTTTCACTTTTTTTTACGCAAATACAGGACACCAATACCAAGACCCGCAAAAAATGACAGGCCCGAAAAGAGGCAGACCGTAAGCACGCTATTCTGTTGGTCTTTGCTGGTTGAATTGTTCGATGCTGTATCTGCGTATTCTGGAGGATTATTTGTCACTGATGATGATTCGGAAGGTCCTACATCAAGTGTGCTAGGGGCCAGATTATTGTAAATCTCCGCTCCCTCAAACAGAGACATTCCTTTTGCCATTGCATCGGCCCAAGCAGCAATCGGCATTCCTGAAAAACGTTCAGAAACCCTCTTCAACCGGAGATCTCTATCTTCTGTTCGGCTAATAAGGGCCAGCGAATTCCCCGCCATTACTTCCACAATATTAGGGATATAATTATCCATTGATAACAGAACCAAACGCGGAATCTCCGTCTCCTCCGGTCTGTTTGGCAACCAGTTTTTTTGAAGGGTTTCTTTTGTTATCGCACTTGCCCACTCATACACATCGAGACCTTTACTGATGTTGTCATCCGATGATTGATCTGGCAAACTGGCTAAAAAAGTTCTTGCACGTATCGTCGCATTTCCTATCCGTTCAGGCTCCAATTCCAAGACTTTCTCAAAATACATTCGAGCCTTATCATAATCGACATCTTCCCCCCGATCAGCACTAGCTGTTGTGGTATACATTACACCTAACTGGCAATACACCTTAGCCTGCTGAAACGACGGAAGATTATTCTTTTCCAAATATCGCAAATAACTCGCTTCCGCCTCTATTCGGCTAGCATCCTCCTGATTAACGGCATATTCAGAATCATGCCTAAATGCTTCATTTAAGTCAGGATCATTATCATAATTAACAAAAGCAAATGCACTAAACACAGACAAGGTTGTTAAAAACAACAGTGCATATTTTAAACACAGCTTCATACGACCTCCGTATTAGAAAACCACAAGAACGTCACTATCCGAGTTAAGTTGAATAAAGGAAAGGTCTCCTAAATCATCATCTCGTTTTTCAGCGCGCTCAATCGCCCCATTTTTTCCCTCGCCTAGGCGGCTAACCGCCTAACGTATTTTCGTAGGCATAAAAACGCAAAAAGAACGAGGAATCAAGGCATTCCCCGATAATGTTGCATAAGCTCCAATCGTTTATCCTTTCAGGCTGTAGATGTTCAAAAAACCTTTGCGCTGTGGAGGGCACCGATACATTTTCCCACCTGTCACTCGCGACCGGGGGAATCGGTTTAAGCGACCCCAAACCCCCGTGCTTTCAGACAGAGCAGAACCACGCCATTCGATCGAGTTTTGCAGAAAATGAGCGATCTTGACAATAGGGAGCGATCTGACTAGAAATGTTTACAAAGAGGCCAAGGAGATTCGATCAAGGTTCAGGGTGGGTGCCCTGTTTGTTCGGAGGGGTTTTTCTTGAGCGGATATCGCTTGGGGCAGTGCAGTGATATGCCGTTGTGTTAGGTTCATAAATAGTTGGGGAATGATTATGAAATGTCTATATGCCGGTTTGGCCGGTCTTGCTGTATTGGGGTTGGTTTCATGTAAAACAACAGGGTCCAATCCGGTTTTGAGCATTGAGGGGGGAAAGATTATCGGTGTTGAAACAGAGACCGCGGGCGTCGTTGCCTACAAGGGGGTTCCCTTTGCTGCTCCGCCGGTGGGCGAACTGCGCTGGAGAGAACCGCAGCCGGTGGTGCCGTGGGACGGCGTCAAGGTGGCCGACACCTATGGTGCTGCATCTGTGCAGACCGCGTGGGATCCCAACAGCTTCTATGGCCGCGAATGGCGGGCCAGCGGAACCGTACCCTTCAGCGAAGATTGCCTTTATCTGAATATCTGGACGCCGGCGGCCGGTAAAACCAATGAAAAACTTCCGGTGGCCATGTGGATTCACGGCGGAGGATATCGCGAAGGATTTGGTTTTGAACCGGAAATGGACGGCGGTGAAGAGTGGGCCGAGCGCGGTGTCATCTTGGTGCAGGTTACCTACCGTCTCGGTGTATTTGGATTCTTCTCTCATCCGCTGCTTTCGGCTGAAAGCCCCAACGGCGTTTCCGGCAATTATGGGGTCATGGACCAGGCCGCTGCGTTGAAGTGGATTCATGACAACATTGAGCAGTTCGGCGGCGATCCGGACAATATTACCATCTTCGGCCAGAGCGCCGGTGCCGGCAGTGTCCAAACCCTGTGTGCTTCGCCCAAGTCGCGGGGCTACATCAGCAAGGCCATCAGCATGAGCGGCGGCGGCTTGAGCGGCGGCGCAACAGGAGGAGGCATGATGCGCGGAATGGGCGGCGGAACACTCGAATCCGCTCAGGCGTCCAACAAGGCGATGATGGACCGTGCCAATAAGACCACGCTCGAAGAAATGCGCGCGTTGTCGTTCGAAGAACTGACGCAAATGGCTCAAACCGGCGGACGCATGTCCTATATGCCGATTGTTGATAATTATTTCCTGACTGGTTCCTTCAGCGATATGGCCCGCGCAGGCGAAATCCCCGACGTTCCCTACATGTTTGGATTCACCGCCAACGACATGAACGATATGACGAAGCCGATCCAGGATTTCGCCACGCTGCGCAATGAAACGAGCGATCAGCCAGTCTACGCCTACATGTTTGCCCGCCAACTGCCGGGCGACAACAGCGGCGCGTTCCACTCATCGGATCTCTGGTACATCTTCCACTCCTTCCGTAACAGCTGGCGTCCGTTCACCAAAGGCGATAACGAGCTGAGCCTTAAGATGGTCGATTACTGGACCAACTTCGCCAAGTACGGCGATCCGAGCGGTAAGGACGGCGGTGAATGGACTGCGTACACGGCGGAATCGCCCAAGTTCATGGTGCTGGATGCCGGCGAAGAGAGCGCATCCTGCGAAATGACCGCAACGCCCAAATTCCTCGGCGGCGGTTTCCCGCGCTAGAACTGGAACTAAGGAATGCGAAAAATTGCAGGGCGGGAACGGTTGGAGAGACCTTCCCGCTTCGGCTGGAAGGGCGTTGCCCATTCCAGTCCTGCAAAAGCAGATGATCTAACCAAGTTGCGGTTCGTGATCGGTGGCGAGGAAGAACCACTCCTCGCCATTTTTTATCAAGGTTTGTAGTTCAGCCTTAAGGCGGTCTGAAAATGTGACTACTGAAGCGGGACACGTTGAAACGTGAACTACAAACGGGACACGTTGAAACGTGAACTACAAACGGGACACGTTGAAACGTGAACTACAA
>JAAYDL010000236.1 GCA_012729265.1 Lentisphaerota bacterium
ACATGTTGCCGATTCTCGACAGCTTTGCCCGGAACCTCGGTATCGAGGGCGAAGGCATTTACGACGCGAACGACCCGCAGTTCTTCTGGACGCAGTTGTATCTGGCAAGCGTCAATTGGGGTCTTGAGAATCCGAAGGTGGCTCTTGCAACCGGGGGTGTTGAGCTCGGGGTTCCTGCATCGGTGATGAAGGAATTTGCGGCGGCGTCCTTCCTGGGAAACACGGAGTTGCCCGAGATCCCTCCGACGGTTTCCGGGATCCGTTACGATGCGGCCGCGGACACGTACTTTGTCGCCATGTCCGACGCCGGCCAAACCTATGTTGTGATCGAGCGCTACGCTGAAAGCGCGGAGGGTATTCTCTCGGTGGGCGTAGGCCAGTACAACACGGAAAGCGGCGAACGCCTCGGCGGACTTTTTGTGCGCCTGCATGCGGTTACCGGCATCTCCAACGGTGAGGACAGCGCATTCCCCTATGCGGTAGAGGTTGCACAGGTTGAGTCCGAAGAGGACTTCGAGGGCCTTCTCGTGACCGATTGCGAGATTCGTTATGAGGAACCGGAAGAGATTCCCGCACCCACCGCGACCCCCGTGCCGTATATTGAGCTCACTATGGGTTCGCGCGGCGACGAGGTAAATGCACTGCAGACCCGGCTCAACGAACTAGGATACGACGCAGGAAAGGCCGACGGTATTTTCGGTTCAAGCACAAGACAGGCTGTGCGATACTTCCAGGATGCGATCGGCGTTCCCCAGAATGGCGTGGCGGGCGTATCGCTCCAAGAAATGCTGTTCTACGCTGACGCGCCCGAGTTTGTCACCTATGTGCAGATTCAGAAAGGCGCAACGGGCATCCGCGTGGAGAAACTGCAGGAGCGGCTGCGCGCGCTGGGCTATCTTGCCGCGCCGGTGGACGGTGATTTCGGGACTCGCACGGTCGAGGCTGTCAAGCTGTTCCAGGCCGCGGTGGATCTGAAGGAAGACGGCGTCGCGGGCATCCGGACGCTGAAGGCTCTGGCAAAGAAAAACGCCCCGAAGTGCGATAGCTTCATCAAACTTTATAGGGGCGATACCGGCCCGCGCGTCAAGGAAATGCAGGTGCAGTTGAATAAGCTGGGCTTCCTCGCGAAGAAGCCATCGAGCAGCTACGATAAGAACACCGTCGCCGCAGTGAAGGCGTTCATCAATGCGATCGGCAAGACCGGCGATGGCAAGACCGCCGATAAGGCGCTGTTGAAGCAGCTCTTTGACTACGTTGCCCCGACACCGACGCCTGTAGTGACGCCTACGCCGGAGGTGACTCCCACGCCCGAGGTAACGCCGACGCCGGAAGTGACTCCCACGCCCGAAGTAACGCCAACCGTGGCCCCGGAATCGGTGATTACACCGGAGCAGCTTTTGGAATTTGTCACTCTCCTGAATACAAAGATGGCAACAACCTATACAGATGTGGAGGCCGTCACATGGCTTCAGCAGATGCTCGCCGTGCTTCCACAAACCGGCGTTTATGACGCCACTACGCAGGCTGCAGTCTCGGCATTCCAAGTGGCCAATAGCTGGACAGACACAGGATTGGCGGATGCGCAAGTCATAGACGCGTTGATCCCCTTGATTCCCTGACACCTCCCTATACGGAAACGGCCGCGGGCATTCACAGTGCCCGCGGCTGCATTTTCTCCCAAGAGATTTCTCCCGGCATCCTTTGGGGACACAGCCCCTGCACCTGAGCACAAGGGCGGATACTTTGGCAAGGGCATGCGGCTCGCACAAGCGATAGCGCTTGCGCATAGGTACCACGAAAGTGTATAATCTTTGAGGAGATAATTACGATAAAGGCGGTTATACAATGCATCAACACGATGAGCAATGCGGATGCGGGGGGCACCATCACGGTTGCGGTCATCCGGACCATCCTCATGATCACGGTGAAAACTGCGGATGCGGACACATCCATGCGCCGATAGCGGCTCCGGAGGGCATGTCCTCCATACAATTGGATATTCTGTTGTCGCTTCGGCAGCGCGGATGCCTACCCGTCGCCTCCTTCTCCTTGACGAAAGCCGATGACAGCACACGACACGCCGTCGCCCTAGCTCCGGTCTATCTCAGCGATCCTAACGATTCGATGGAGCGGGCCAAGCAAGTCGGCAATGCGCTGTCCGGATTGGAGAATATGAATCTTCTCACGCTCGACTACGACATCCCGCTGCGCAATTATGCCTACGCCGAATACAAAACCTCCGAACTGTACGCTTTCTTTGTGAAGACCGTCCAAGAAGCGGCGGCACGGCTAGAGTCAACATTTGATATCCCTGTGCTCGAATTGGGCAGTATGGCGCTGACCGAGGAAGGCGAAAAACTCGTGGACTCTTTGCATTAATCTGCGGAAATGCACCAGTATTGCTTGACCCCAAATGCAGTTTTTTCCAATAATACGCTGTCATACTCTATCCGCGTCATGACCGACACCCCATCTCAAAATTACAGTGAGCAGAAGCTTGGGAATCCCGTTTGCCAGCCGTGTCATGAATTGTGATTGCTTTCCAGGGAGGAATGATCGATGTGCGGAAGATACTATATCGCTGATGAAGACACCCCGGAAGAACTCATACGGATCATAGAAGAAGTCAACAGGCGCAATTCCGGCAATGCGGTTGCGGTGAAGACGAGCGGCGAGGTTTTCCCTACCGATACCGTACCGGTGGTCGCAAATAGTCGTTCCTTGCATCCCGCCTCCTTCGCCATGAAATGGGGATACACCTTACCGGACGGCAAGCCGATCATCAACGCCCGCAGCGAAACAGCCGCACAGAAAGTCATGTTCAAAGACGGCATGCTCCAGCGCCGATGCCTGATACCTGCGACCAACTACTTTGAGTGGGAAAAGCGGGATGATCGAAAGGTCAAATACGCGATCCAACCGACGGGCAGCAAGATCATGTACATGGCGGGCATCTACCGAATGGAACAGGGTAGGCCGATATTTTCCATACTGACGCGCGCGCCGGTCGCTTGTATTGAATTCATCCACAACAGAATGCCGGTGGTTCTGCGGCCAGACATCATATATGACTGGCTCAATACCGAGTACAACGCGAACGAAATCCTAAAGGCTGCTCTGGACGATATGACATTCGTGGCAGCGTGATGCCGTTCGTATCCGCAGAACGAGGACATCGGCGTCGGGAAGCGGGAACCGCACGGAAAGAATCCTATTTTCTATTTTGGAATGAATATCAGGAGTCCCAACATTCCCAATCCACAGGGCGAAGGATCCCGCTTTGAGGGTCGGGCGTGCTCTATGTGCAAAGAAACCTTGTTGACATATAGAAATCATGGCATTATGATATAGAGGTAAATCCGGGAGAAATTCAGCCGGATTTGCCATTTGTGTAAGGTTTACCGAGGATAGGAGAGCATTCATGCCGACACTGAACTGGATCGGAAAAGATAAAGTCGTAACCCATCATCTGGATGTGCCGTACCGCGTACTGGAGCATAGGTATACCTACCCAGCTCCCGGCGATGGCGTGAGCGCCGAGAGCGAAAATAAAATCATCCGTGGCGACAATCTTGAAGCATTGAAGGCTCTTTTACCGGAATACGAGGGGCGAATTAAGTGCATCTATATCGATCCTCCGTACAATACCGGCAATGAGGGCTGGGTTTACAACGACAATGTCAACGACCCGAAAATTCGGAAATGGCTCGGCGAGGTCGTCGGCAAGGAAGGCGAAGACTTGAGCCGCCACGACAAGTGGCTTTGCATGATGTATCCGAGGCTTCAACTGCTCCATAAGTTGCTGTCCGCAGACGGCGCTATCCTGATCAGTATTGATGACAATGAGTATGCCAGTTTGAAGTTCATCTGTGACGAGATTTTTGGATGTAATTGTTTTGTGTCGAATGTCTCTTGGCAAAGGACGTATTCTACCAGGAATGACTCCAAGGGCATCGTTAACGAAGCAGAGCATGTTCTTGTATATAGCAAGCAACCAAACTGGAATCCAAACAAACTTCCTCGGACGGAATCCATGGATGCGAAATATAAAAATCCGGATAATGACAATCTTTCGTGGAGAACTGATAACGCGTTTGCTCCTGGAGCCGCAACACATCAAGGCATGGTCTACGCGATTCAACACCCTTTTACTGGCAAGATGCTTTATCCAAGCGCAGGCGCGTGTTGGCGTTATCAACAGTCAGATATGTTGGAAATTATGCGTGGTTGGTGTGAGTATGAGCTAAGAGACCTTCAAGATGATGCGGCGCGGGCGACAGTATGTGGGGTACCGGTTGAAGATGTGCGAAAAGGGGTCATGGGTATCGTTCTATCCGAATCTTTCGAAATCTCGGCTATCAAAGCGAAAGCCGTATATGATAGAGGTCAATGGCCGCGCTTCTTCTTCACAAAAGGTGGTTACGGTGGGATTGCTAGAAAGACGTACCTTGAAAACGTCGGAGGAAAACTCGCCACAAATCTGTGGTTGCACGCGGATGTTGGCCATACCGATGAGGCAAAGAAGGAAATGCTTGCCATCTTCGATGGCCGAGCGCCTTTTGATACGCCAAAACCTTCACGACTGCTGGAATTTGTTCTGAGAATCGCCGCTGATGAGAATTCGATCATCCTCGATTCCTTCGCCGGTTCCGGCACTACTGCTCACGCTGTGCTAAAAATGAACAAACAGGACGGCGGCCGCCGGAAGTATATCCTTGTAGAAATGATGGACTACGCAGAGAGCATCACCGCCGAACGCGTCCGACGCGTGATCAATGGCTATGGATCGGTGGAAGGAATGGGCGGCTCTTTCAGCTTCTATGACCTCGGCGAAACGCTGCTGAATGGAAATCAGACCATCAACGAAGCAGTGCCGACCCAAAAGATTCGTGAATATGTGTACTACATGTACACGAAGCAGCCGATCCCGCCACAGGACGAAGACGAACCATACAAGCTCGGCGTGTACAACGATACGGCGTTCTACTTCTATTATGAGAAGGAACGGATTACTACGCTCAGCCACGAATTTCTGTCAACCATCCGCACACAGGCGGAGGGATACATCATCTATGCCGACATCAACGCACTGAGCGAGGATGACATGCGGCGGTACAACATCGTATTCAAGAAAATTCCGCGCGACATCGCCAAGCTGTAGCAGGAGGGCCTATGGAGCTTACAAAATACCAGCGGCGCGTGATCGGTGATCTGGATCATTTCCTGGGCCTTTTGAACGAGACCCACGATACGCGCAAAGCATACACGGAACACTGGCACGCAAACAGCGTACCTGTGGGCTTTGGCGGTATGCCGCCGTACAACAATGAACTCGTGGGAACGCCGCATGTATGCTTCAAGGTGCCAACCGGAGGCGGCAAGACCTTTCTGGCCTGCGCATCGGTCAAGCACATCATGGACGCCCTGGGTATCTACAAGACCAAGGTCGTCGCCTGGCTTGTGCCTTCCAACGCCATCCTGGAGCAAACCCTTCTGGCGTTGAAGAATCCCGATCACCCTTACCGCGCCCGCCTGGATGTAGATTTTGGCGGCAAGGTTGAAGTCTACACCAAGGAAGAACTGCTGAACGGCCAGAATTTCAATCCCGCGACGGTTCGTGAACAGCTGACCATTTGCGTCCTGAGCTTTGATTCCCTGCGCAGCAAGAAAAAGGACGGGCGGAAAGTCTACG
>JAAYDL010000237.1 GCA_012729265.1 Lentisphaerota bacterium
CCTATCCGGATAAGACCTGCTATCCGGTCGCCAGTCAGAATCTGAAGGATTTTCATAATCTGGTGGATGTTTATCTCGATGCCGTTTTTCATCCGCGCATTACGCCGGACTTTTTTATGCAGGAGGGATGGCACTACGAACTTGAAAACACGGAAGATGAGCTGAAGATCAAGGGCGTGGTGTATAACGAGATGAAGGGCGTTTATTCGTCGCCCGACTCGCTGTTGGCGGAGGTGGCCCAGCAGTCGCTCTTTCCCGACACGACGTACGGTCTGGATTCGGGCGGGAATCCGGTTCACATTCCGGAGCTGACGTATGAGCAGTTTAAGGCGTTTCACGAGTCGTTTTATCATCCGTCGAATGCGCGTATCTTTTTCTATGGCGATGATCCGGTGGAGCAGCGGTTTGAGCTGCTGGAAGAATATCTGAAGGAATATGAGCAGATTGATCCCGGCTCGCAGATTGCGGAGCAGGCCCCGCTGGAAATGCCGGTTCGGGTGGAAAAACCGTATGCGGTTTCGGAGGATGATGAATCGCCCAAGCCGATGTTCTGTGTAAACTGGCTGCTCTCTTCGCCGACGAATGCGGAGACGGTTTTTGCGATGGAGCTGCTGGATCATATTCTGTTGGGGACACCGGCGTCGCCGCTGCGTAAGACGCTGATTGAATCCGGGCTGGGCGAGGATATTACCGGAGGCGGGCTGGAAACGCATATGCTTCAGATGGCCTATTCGATCGGCCTCAAGGGCGTTGAAAGCGAGGATCTTGAAGAGGCGGAACAGCTGATCTTCCGTACGCTCGAACAGCTCGCCAATGAGGGAATTGCGCGGGAGGACATCGACGGCGCGCTCAATACATTTGAGTTTGATCTGCGGGAAAACAACAGCGGCGGATTCCCGCGCGGACTTTCGCTGATGCTTAAGGCGCTCAATGCCTGGAATTATGGCGCGGATCCGCTGGAGCTGATTGCTTTCGAAAAACCGCTGCAGGCGATCAAATCAGTAGCGCTTCAGCCGGGCTTTTTTGAATCGCTCCTGCGTCGGCACTTTATCGAAAACACGCATCGTTCGACGGTTGTTCTGAATCCGGACACGCAGGTGGCTCAGCAGAATGAGCAGGAGGAAAAAGAACGGCTGGCGGCGGTTAAGGCGCAACTGAATGCGGAGCAGCTGGAGCAGGTGATTGAAAATACCCTCCGATTGCTGGAGATGCAGGTTGCACCGGATGCACCGGATGCATTGGCAACCATTCCGCTGCTGCATCGCGATGATCTGGAGCGCAACATCCGTAGGATTGAGCGCAATGAAAAGTCGATGCAGGGCGCTGTGGTGCTTACACACGATCTCTTTACCAACGGAATTCTCTATCTCGATATCGGCCTCGACCTTCACGGGCTGGCGCAGGAGGATATCCCGTACGCCGCGCTGCTCGGCAGCGTGCTGCTGGAAATGGGGACGAAGAAAGAAGATTATGTGGCGCTGTCGCAGCGCATCGCGACCAAAACCGGCGGCATCTACGGCGCTCCGCTCCTTTCTGCGCTTAAAGATTCGGAGCAGAGCGTGGCCCGCTTTTTCCTGCGCAGCAAATGTATGGTTCCGCAGACCGATGAACTGTTGAATATTCTGAGCGAGGTGCTCACTCAGCCTGATTTTAAAGACAAAGAGCGCTTCCGTCAGATCGTGCTTGAACATAAATCGGAACTGGAAACAGCGATTATTCCGCGCGGTCACAGTGCGGTAATGACTCGACTCAAGGCCCGCCAGCACGAGGCGCACTGGATTTCAGAACAATTGGGCGGCGTGGAATCGCTCTTCTTTGTCCGCCGACTGGTGGAAGCAATTGAGCAGGATTGGCCGTCGGTTTGTGCACGGATGGAACGCATCTGCCAGACCCTAGTGGACCGCAATAACCTGATTCTGAATCTGACAATCGATGCCGATTCGCAGCCCGCCGTTATGGCCTCCGTGGATCGTTTTCTCGAAACGCTTCCGTCCGGAAGTTCGGTCCGTCCCGCGCCGTGGAAGCCGGCGAAATTCCCGAAGAATGAGGCGCTGACCGCTCCGACGCAGGTGAACTATGTCGGCTGCGCGGCCAATCTGTTTGATATCGGCTACGAGCTGCACGGCTCGGCGCTGGTGATTACGCGCTATCTTCAGACCGCTTGGCTCTGGGAAAAGATTCGCGTGCAGGGCGGAGCCTATGGCGGAATGTGCTCGTTCGATCAGCGTTCCGGCGCGTTTGCGTTTGCTTCGTACCGCGATCCCAATCTGGAACAGTCGCTCGAAACCTATGCCGCAACGGGTAACTTCCTGAAAAATCTCCAGCTCAGCGAAGATGAGCTGACGCGTGCGCTTATTGGCGAGATTGGTCAGATGGATGCGCATCAGCTTCCCGACGCGAAGGGCTATTCCAGCTGCGTGCGTTATTTGCTGGGCTACACCGACGAAGAGCGCCAGAAACTGCGCGACGAAGTACTCGCCACCACACAGGAGCATTTTAATGCTTTCGGCGATGTGCTGAACAACGCTTTCCGCGACGCCGATGTTTCCGTGCTCTGCTCGCCCGCGAAGGCCAAGGCCGCTGGATTGGTCACGCGCACGAAGCTGTTGTAAATTTATTTGAGTCGCTTAGAGCTGCGCTGTTGTTTGCGTACCCGCCATGCTTCTTCGTTGGGACGGGCGGAGTAGTAGTCGGAGTAGCCGGCTTCGCCAGCCTTTACAGCGCTTCTGTTTGTCTGCTGTGTTGGATGGAAACGATGTTTCTTTTTTTTCGGTTGATTGAGTTTTTTTGCTTCCCAAAAAACCAACATAACCAACACTGCAATTGAAACGAGCAGCAGTGCAGTCAGCCCTGCTTTTTGTTCAATGCTCGACGCTCCTCTTAGCTCGCCTGCAACGTATCCCATCATAATTGCGAGCGCAATAATCGAAACAATTCGTATTCCCCTCAACATAGTTCTCTCCCCAATCCAGTGGGATAATAGAACCCCACCGATTGTGAAACAGGCTATTCCTTACTAGAGGGAAGTCAATACATATCGTTTTTCCAACACAAAACTTACCAAATGCTAATATTCAGTTCTTCCGCGCTGACATTCACGCTGACCGTATGACCGTCCACCAGCTCGCCGGCGATCATGCGCCGTGAGATGGGGGTTTCCAGATGCTGCTGGATAAAGCGCTTCAACGGCCGCGCTCCGTAAACAGGGTCGTAACCTTCCTGCGCAATATATTCCTCTGCGGAACGATCGATCTCAAATTGAATGCCCTGTCCGGCCAGACGGCGTTGGAGGTCCTTCAGCAGCAACTCGACCACGCCCGTAATTTCCTCCAGCGACAGCGGCTTAAAGAGCACCGTTTCATCCACGCGGTTAAGAAACTCGGGGCGGAAATGGGTGCGCAGCATTTTCATGACATTTTCACGTGCGGCCTCGCTGATGTGTCCGCCCTGATCAATCCCTTCCAGCAAGTGCAATGAGCCGATGTTGCTGGTCATAATAATGATCGTGTTTTTAAAGTTAACCGTTCGCCCGTGCGAATCGGTCAGCCGTCCGTCCTCCAGAATCTGCA
>JAAYDL010000238.1 GCA_012729265.1 Lentisphaerota bacterium
AAAAGAATGTCGCTTTCATGTTCCGTGAGAAATTTTTTAGAGTAGCCCGCCTTGCGGTAAGCCACATAGGTATCACGGGTTTTGGCATAATTGACGATCTGAGTTTTCAGAACGGCAATTTCAGCCAGTTTCTTTTCCGCCATCTTGATCTGCGCGGAAAGTTCATTGTATCGGGCGGTTGCCAACGCCGTTTTAGCGGCCAGCGTGTCGTATTTCGTCAGCCCGTGTTCGGTGAGATAGTTTACTGTCTGCGCCATCTGTTTGAGGTTGAACACCTTGGCCCAGCGTTCGTAGCCAACGCCTTTTCCGGCGCGTAGTTTTGACTGAATGTCCACCAGCAGATTGACTTGCTTTTTCTGCGCAAGCTGGATAATTTTCTCGCGTGGTTTATGTGCCTTTTCACCGGAGAGGACGGACCGCAATTCCGCTTCACTGTAGCCGCTGCCGAGAGTATCCAAACGGATAAACCGCTTCTGATTTTCACCGCGCAGAGCGGGAACTATTCCCGGCTTGACTTCATATCTGGCGTCCAGCAAAAGCTTCAGTAGCGCGTCAAAATTGGCGGGCTTTTGAGCTAAAGCCTTGTCTAATGCCACGCACAAAAGCTCCCGGTTAGAGGGCTTTGCCTGATCGCCCAGCCACTTATTATAGCTTTTGCCATGGCGTGTCGGTTTCTCCACGATGGACAGTCCATTCTCAACGCACAGCGTATCGTTGAGCCGCCGCACGGCTTTGGTGCTGCCCCAGAAGTTTCGAAATTTTCGAGTGGAATCCAGCGACGTGGAGTTCCAGATGATATGATTATGGATATGCTTTTTGTCAATGTGCGTACAGACAATAAAAGCATGTTTGCCCTTGGTCAACCGTTTGGCAAGCTCACAGCCGATGTGCTGTGCTTTCTCCGGTGTGATCTCACCGGGTAGAAAGGACTGTCGGAGATGATAAGCAATTACATCGTCCGCACCGCGCCCCCTGCCGGTTAGTGCCGCATATTGTCTTTTGGAGAATAGAAACTCGGCGTCGGCTGTACGGCTGTCACATTCATAACTGGTAATAAGTCCACCGCAATTTGTTTTCTCCGGATTTTCCACATAATCGATTATATCGCTGATTGCCGCGCCGACATCTCGGCCCTTGCCGGTATGCAGCGGCATTAGCCGGGTTGTTGCCATATAAACCTCTCCTTATTAAAAAAGGGAGCTATAAAGCTCCTTGCATATGATTTTCCGTTCAGATAAAGGCATGTGAATGACTTACAAATCGTTAATTAGAGGCTCCTCTGCAACGAGAAAAGCGTTGCAGAGGAGCCTCTATTTACGTGCGCCCGGCAGTGAGTCCTGAAACGAAAGGACAGTGAAAGGGGGAAAGAAAGTCCAGACGTATGCTCTGTGAGAGATGAGAGTAGGCCTCTCGCAATCGGTAACCAGATACAGGTTGCAAACCACCTTTAGGTGCGACGGGGAAAAATCCGTGGTGCTGAACGTAAAAGGAAAAGGCAGAAGAAATCTGTCAGGTAAGAGCTATGAAGCTGAACGAAAGTGAACCGCTGATGAAGCATCGATAGCACATAAATGCAGTCGAAACCAAGGACTTGCCGGTCCGAGGGAAAAGGTCCGGAAGCAGGCTGGAAGCGGACCGGACGGCTGCCGGTGTAAAGGCGGCAGGAGCGTAGCTTAGGCTCACACAGGGAACAGGAGAGTTCCAGCATCGCATGAAAAGCGAAAACCACAAGCTTTAAAAGGTGAGGGCGAGAATAGCGATGGCGATGTTGGATGCGGAAGAACTCGTAGTAGTGAGGAAACTGCTGTAATGGCAGCGGAGCGAAGGGGTTCTGCCATTGAAACTTTCAAAATACAACAACCGGAAACGGGAGGATTTATGGAGAAAGGGAAATCGTTTGAAATAACGCAGGAAGAAGTACTAACAGCCTACAAATGCGTAAAAGCAAATCATGGGGCTGGAGGAGTCGACGGGGTAGGAATCGAGCAATTTGAGGAGAACCGAAAAGACAATCTGTACAAACTATGGAACCGGATGGCGTCAGGCAGCTACTTTCCCAAAGCTGTAAGAGGGGTCGAAATTCCGAAGAAAAACGGGAAAACAAGATTACTGGGGATACCCACAATCGAAGACAGGGTGGCGCAGATGGTGGTCAGAAATAGACTGGAACCACTTGTGGAGCCGATGTTTTTCCCTGATTCGTATGGATACAGGCCAAATAAATCAG
>JAAYDL010000239.1 GCA_012729265.1 Lentisphaerota bacterium
GCCCGAAGAAGGCCTCATAGAGGTCGGTCATGCCGTCGGCGTCCGCGTCCGTCCCCGGATCCTGAGCTAGGAGCAGGTTCGGATAGTTGAGATGAATGATGGCCGCGGCCAGCGCGCCCATGCCGATAAACAGGGCACAGAGCCCCGCGATGAAACGCTTAGAAGTCTTCATACTGATTGACCATTTTCTCATCCCCAAAACCTCCCTTAATCACTAATCCACAATTACTTATTCGAATATGGGCCCAACGTCACCCCCCCCCTCTCCAATTTCAAGCTTTATTTTGATATTTTTTGTTTTACAGCAAAAAATGGTACGCTGATATGCTTAGATATCGCATATAAAAAGGGATTCTGCGCCTCTTTTGCACTCTACAATCTGCCTTGTATTTGCTGAAAAAGTTCAATCGATCCATATATACCCTGATATTTCTGATCAGATGAAAATTCGAACTTCTAAACTCGAAATCCGAAACAAATTCTAAATTTAAATGCGGCTAAATTACCCAAATGGGTGACACGAAACCGTTTTCGTATTTGAGTTTTTGAGAATTGTTTCGGGTTTCGGAATTAGGGATTAGGATTTTCGCAATCGGTAAGATTACGGATATATATCGAGCTCTGGAACCCTACTTGAAAAAAGTGCCAGAGTTCTCAACGATCAGAAGCGAATGCTTTCATATAAACAGGGCCAAACAGTCAGGTTGGCATTGAGGATTTGTGATTTTTGAGTGCGCCGATTGGTGGGTCTGCGACGCCGATCTCGACTGAAGGCAGGCAGGATGCCTGCGATACAGGCAAGGCAGGCAGTGCGGAGCCCATTCTGGAGCTTGCGACATAGAATCCCGCGATACGAGGACGGCAAGGCAGGCAGGATGCCTGCGGTACGATTAAGAGGACAGAGGACAGAAGACAAAGAACAGCAAGGCAGGCAAGGATGCCTGCGATACGGGGGGCGATTTTCGATGAACCGCTCCTCCGTCACTCGGATCCGGCTTGCCGCCCGACGTTTTTCTTGACGGTGCGCCAGTCGAGGCCGGTGCGCCGGGCGACCTCTCCATAGTTGCCGTAGAGCCCGTAAAGGTCGCGACAATATTTTTCAACCAGCGCTTTCGCGGTCAGGCTTCCCTCTCCTATCGCCCGATCAAGGGACTCGGTTTCAACGGGTTCCGCCGCCGAATCGCTGGTATAGGCGCCAGTCAGGACGACGCGTCGAATCGCCTGCTCCAATTCGCGGACATTGCCTGGCCAGGGATAGTTTTTCCCGACATCCCGCCGGAGGATGGAGAGCACGGGGAGATCGACCTCGGGGCCGCAAATGCGGCGGGCGAGATGGTCCACCAGCGATTCCAGCTCGTGCGAGGATTCCCGTATGCGTTCCCGGAGCGGCGGGACAACGATCTGGTCCGAGCAGAGGCGGTAGTAGAAGTCGTCGCGGAACTTGCCTTCGCGGCGAAGCTGGCGAACGGGCTTGTTGGTGGCGGCGATTACGCGCCCCTTGAATCGGATCCTGTCGTGGCTGCCCACTGGCGAAAAGGTTCTTTCCTGAAGAACCTGAAGCAGCTTGATCTGGATCGGTACACTCACATCGCCGATTTCATCCAGAAAGATGGCACCATAGGGACTGCACCGTGAAAAAATGCCCTCGTGCTTTTCGATAGCGCCGGTGAACGCTCCCTTCCGATGGCCGAACAGCTCGGACTCGATCAGCGACTCGGGATACTGGGAAAGATTGATGCTAACGAACGCCCGCGTAAAACTTTCCGCGAATGTTTGCGTGTCGGGGTTGAACGGGATAAATCCCGAACGGCCAATCGCCGCAGCGGCGGCCCCCTTTCCGGTTCCGGTTTCGCCCAGCAGCAGGGTCGAAAAATCCTCCATCCGATTCCACAGGCAGCGCTCGTACCAGGAAATGTCGTGCGTGAAAATATTGTCCCAAAGCTTCGCACGCAGGTTTTTCATGCAGGGGCTGTCGCCAATCAGCTCCTTGGAGATAAAAAACCAGGCCCGCCGGATTTGGTAAAACATGGCGACGTAGCGGCAGGCCTCGCTGCGGCTGAAGCCGAACCCAACCAGCTCCTCCATGCATTGATAGGCAAACGGTGCTCGGCACGAATCGTCGCCCACTGCAATCTGCTGCTCGATCAACTGGTCGAAGCGATCAATGAACCGATGGTAGACATGGAAGAGGACGCTGACTCCAACGGCGCGCACCTCGGGGCTGCCATTCGCATCGATCACCACCGCATGGTTGCGCACCAGCTCGTTAATTTGCTCGTCCAGCCGGTCAAGCATGGGTTCGAGCACTTCATGCCAGCCCGCCTCCTCCTTGGCGCCGACAACCCTACGGTCCGCCTCCACCCGCTGATCCGTGAACGGATTACTGAACGCCGCCACCGCAATCTTCCTGAAAAAATCCATATCCATCATTCCCTCCTCACTCGAAACCGCAGAACACACATTTCTGAAGTCCCGCACGACCACTCTTCAACCTATTGACTTGTCACCACCCGCTTCGCTGGAGAACACAGAACCACAGAGAATACCCACTCCGTGCCTCAGCGACTCCGTGGTGAAAACCAAATAAAACTCCCGCTGCAAGCAGACGAGACATCAACGTAGACGATGGTTCTCTGTCGCAGGCTCCAGAATGGCTTCGCGCCAGCTTCGTTATGCACCATCTCAACGTACACAATGGAACTGGAAGTTCCTTCTACATTCATATAATGCATACTATGCCGACATATTTTGTATTTCAATGATTTTGTTCAAATCAGACAAAAAATCGCATAATCCTTTCCGATAGATACTTACACACATCCAAGCCCCGGTGGCACACCTTCTGCAGAGGAGGTGAAAATAATTTTTCATAACTCAAGGAGCGGAATCATGAAAAATACATTTAAATGGCTGAACATCAGCCAGTTTACCGGATCGTTTAACGATAACGCGTTTAAGATGACCACCATCATTGCGCTGGTGAATCTGCTGGGCCATGGACAGAAAGAAGATCTGGCCCACTTGCGAAACCTTATCACCGGCGGTGAAAAACTGCGCCCGGAACGGGCTGACCACTTTAACGGAAAACTCGACCTTAACACGCTCAAAAAGCAGGTGAGCGCAGCATGAAAACGAAACCAAAATCCGACAAAATTATTGGGGACAAAATGATCCCAAAACACCCGAAAACAAAAATTATTTTGTCCCAAATCATTTTTCCAAAAAACCAACTTTCCCGACCCGGGAATCAGCTGGGCGCCGCAGAAAAAGGCCACCCGCTCCGGCTTACACGCACGGCGTTTGAAGCAGACTTGACCTGCTTCTCTCCACGCTGATTCCCGGGTCAAA
>JAAYDL010000240.1 GCA_012729265.1 Lentisphaerota bacterium
GAGGTGTTCTATATTCTCGGGGTGTGGGATCAGGATGAGGCTCTCTCGATTATCTCCAGTCAAACCCGTCTGGCTCAGGCGCTGCTGGGGCATGAGGTTGGCGATCAGGTAGAGGTGCCGGCCGGGCTGTGTGAGATCAAGGCGGTTCTTCCACTGCCGGAATCGATTCGTCTTTGGATTAAAGGATAATCTGCTGAAGCAATATGGATCTCGTCCCCAGGGCATATCGACATAAAGTAAGTGTACGCCGGGGTGTTAAAGCTCCACGCGTGGTGCGGCACTGGAATAATCCGTTCCTGCGGTTTATTATTGTTATATCGGTGGTTTCCTTCTTTGCGGGAAGCATGATGGAGTATTTCAGCGCCCGCAAGGTTCGCCAAGAGGTGTCGGCGTAAATGGAGCGTATTCAGGACCATATTGAGGGGCTGAATAAAGAGGCGGAGTCGGTTTATGCTGAACTGCAGACGCTTTGCGCTCCGTTGGTGCTCAAGGAGCAGTCCGACGAAGAGATTCAGTTGAAGCAGCGGCTGGCGGCGTTGACTGAAAAGCTCAATCAGCAGTTTAAGGAGTTGGGAAACCGCTTTGATCAGATTAACGGGCGTTCCCGTTTCAATGATCCGTTCAGGGTGTGGTATGCGGAAACCATACAGCACGATATCCGGCAGCTTATGGCGCGTGGAGAGTATGACGTGGCAACGGATTGGTACAATCTGGCGGCCGTGCTTCTGCAGGAGGGAATGCCCTCGTTTCGCCGGGAGGTCCGTGGAGACGGATCGATGGAATTTCCCGCTGTAGCCAGAGTCGCAGAGGTGGAGATTCAGCGGCTTGCGCTGGATAGATATCGTTTGGTTCCGTGCGATCCCGAAGAGCGCGCGGATTCGTTTCCTTATGTCAGCGGTCCATTGGAAAAGGGTTCGTATCGTCTGCGGTTGACCAGCGATTCCGGAGGCTATTATTCCTTTCCGGTATTGCTGGAGCACGGCGAAAAAAAGACGGTGACTCCGGAACTTCCGCCTGCGCGGGAAGCAGGTATGGTATTTGTCCCGGGCGGTCCTTTTTATTGCGGCGGGGAAGGATCGGATCTCTATCGTAAACATCAGAGGAATCTTCCGTCCTTCTATATCAAGAAGTATGAAGTCACCGTGGGCGAATATCTTGAGTTTTGGAATGCGCTGACTGATCCCGTGCAGAAAGAATCCTTTATGAGCCGAATTCACTTTGGCGAGTCTGAGGCCATTGCCGCGTGGGACGATGAAGGGCGTCTGCGTGATTCTCGTCTTCAGTTGGACTTTCCGGTGGTTGGTATCTCTCAGGAGGCTGCCGCGGCGTATTGCGAATGGCTGAGCGGGCAGCGAGGCCGGATCATTCGATTGCCCAGTGCCTGGGAGTGGGAAAAGGCTGCGCGCGGCGTGGATGGGCGTATTTATCCATGGGGATATGAATATGCCGCAGATGCTGATCTTGCGTTGGTGATTGATCATGCGGATGGCAAGGCGCGTTATCCGTTTTGGGCTCCTCCCGGCAGCTTTCCCAACGATCTTTCAGTTTACAATGCAGCGGATATGGCTGGTAATGTTCGCGAGATGACCTGTACCCCCATGCCCGGTGATGACGCTGTTTTTCAGGTTAAGGGCGGGAGTGCGTTTTCACCCGTTTCATACCTGCTTTGTGCGCACGCCTCGGTGGATGATCCGGGTGCGAATTCTGTCAGCGATGTCGGTTTTCGTTACGTCATGGATCTCTGATTTTGGCGGTGTTTGCGGGCTCAATGCAGAAGCGACAATTTGATTTCAAGTGTAGATGTTTGCGGATGAGTTGGTTGTGATTCTCAGCGCATTTTTCGAATATTTTTGTTTGAATGCCTGAAACACATCATTACATTGATGACCGCTTTTGGGAACAAAAGAGGGTGCGGTAGCCAAGCGGTTAGGCACTGGATTGCAAATCCATGAACATCGGTTCGAGTCCGATCCGCACCTCCATTTTTTTCAGGTCGATAATTAGGAGAATCAATATGTCTATTCCGAAGGATCTGTTTTATGCGAAAACCCACGAATGGGTTTCCCTCGAAGAGGGAATTGCAACGATCGGTATTACCGATTTCGCGCAAAGCCAGTTGTCTGACCTGACGTTTGTCGAATTGCCGGAGGTCGGCACGACTTTAGAGGCGGGTGACGAAGCGGCTGTCGTTGAGTCTGTCAAAGCTGCGGCTGATGTATATGCGCCAGTGTCCGGAGAGGTCGTAGAGGTTAATGAAGAGCTGGAAGAGAGCCCGGATTTGATCAATATCGATGCTTTTGGGAAAGGCTGGTTGTTCAAGCTGAGGGTGAATAATGAATCGGATGTGGATGCGCTGCTGGATGCAGATTCCTACGAAGATCTTTGTCCGCAGGATTAAGCAATCTGTTGACCGCTTTTGAGGAGGATGCAAGTCCTCCTTTTTTTTTCTGTATGAATTCTCTGAGCCACTGGGAGAAGAATGAAAGCATGGTCTGTTCATTTTGAGAAGCCCGTTCCGTATCAGCAGGGATTGGCTGTTCAGCGTCAGCTTCTGAAGGCTCGGCAGGACGAAAGGATTCCTGATACGGTGTTGATCCTTCAGCATCTTCCTGTGGTTACGCTGGGCAACCGCGGCCGCGACAACTATCTGCTTAAAACGGAAGAGGAATACCGCGAACTGGGTATCGAGGTGTTTCATGCTGAACGAGGCGGTGATGTAACCTTTCACGGGCCGGGGCAGTGGGTGCTTTATCCGATTCTCTATCTGGGCGGAAACGAGGCCGACTCGCACGGCTATCTGAACAATCTTGAAGAGATTGCTATCCGCACACTGGCCGACTATGGCGTTAAGGGCTTTCGTCGCGAAGGGAAATCTGGTGCCTGGACGGCCGTCGGCAAGGTGGCGGCCATCGGGTTCCGTCTCAAGAAGTGGGTTTCGTTTCATGGAATGAGTTTCAATGTCTGCAACGATCTAATGGGTTTTCAGACGATTGTTCCCTGTGGACTGGTCGGTGAACCCGTGGCCACGCTTAAAATGGTTTTGGGTGAAAAATGTCCCGCGATGGAGCAGGTGCGTGAGAGTCTTTTATCTCATTTTTCTGAGGTCTGTAATCGTCAGATTGAGCGATATGCAGCAGAAGGCGAAATGCCTGAAATACTGCGTGAAGTTATGAAAGATGTCTGATTTGGCATATTAACCTTAATCTAACTTTTTGGCCCCATATCATTCAGCATTTGGCTCGAAGCGTAGCGCAGATAATTTCTGAAAGGAAAGAGCGACGTAGGAGCGGTTCATCGGTACTCATCGATCGTCATTCGGAAATCTCTCCCGCCCACCGCCGTA
>JAAYDL010000241.1 GCA_012729265.1 Lentisphaerota bacterium
GATTTTGAAATATCTCCGAAATGATCCGGAAAGTATTTCCAGGTGGCAGGAGCGCTACGCAATTGCTGTACGAAATGTAGCAGAAGAATGCGACTGCCGCTTAGCAGACCTTAGAGCCTGGATGCTGGAAGAACTGGATTATCCGTCTCTGATCTGTGAAGATGGGATTCATCCCAATGAAGCAGGCCATGAAATCATTGCCCGGAAAGCGATGGAGCACTTTCCTCATAAAGAATAATGCAATATGTCTTAACTATGAAAAACAATAGTAGCAGCCAACGTAGAAAAAGTCGGAACGAGTAAAGATAGAAAAGCATGCAGATATTCCCGATGATGGTTTGATGTTTCGATCACAAGGGACTCACTATGTGGTTGAAACATCAAACCGTTTTGGAGAGCCGCTGAAGCCGTTGATTTCAAAGGGTCTGCGGGTTGTAGTGGTACGCAAATTTCCCTCAAAAAGGTACGCATTTGGTTGAACGTGCTCCATTGCCCGACCATTCCGTTCACATCTCGTCGATGTGAACGGGTTGCTTGCATCGATGTGAACGATTTGCTTGCGTTGGACATAACAGGTTGCCTTCGTTCTCCGGATGACGGTATTGAGTTTTTCTGTTATGAAAATCTTTTCTCTGAATGTAGGATCAAGGGAACGCGAAAAGGAATGGCAGAAAGTTCTGCCATTCCCTTTTAATCGGCCTATGCTCTGTTTACTGAGCGGGGGAGTAGTAGCGGATCATAAGAACGGGCATATTATTCCGGTCATAGACCACGTCCACGTTCTTCACGGAGAACGAGACGGCGTCCGGGTTCTTCAGCAGTTCCATGAGCCGATCTCCGCGGTAGATAACCGGATCTTCCAGGATGTCGCCGGAGATGGGGTCGACATAGTCGATAATCGGATAGTATTCCAGTTGCTCCAGTTCCAGAGTGGTCAGCTTTATCCACGGTACGTAGTCGTTATCCATGCAGTGCTCAAACTCATCATGGCCGGCGTCGCAGAAAAGCATCTCGTTCTCGGTGCACTTGTTGAAGACAAAATCGGGGCCGTCTGTGTCGACGGTTTCGATTTTGATTTCTTCGCCGTCGGTGACGATGACATCGCCGGGCTGTACGGCCTGGATCGCTGCGGCGTCAAAACGTTCCGGGACATACAGGGTCAGCTGCATTTTGTCGCCTTCCTTGTATTCGATATCCGTTCTTACCATCCGCCCTTCCAGGTTGGAGGGGTCGATTTCGACGGGTTTGGCCTGAACGGTTTCCGCGGAGGCGGCGCAGACCAGTACAAGCGCCAGAATAAGGGACAGGGAGATCGCAATCAGTTTTTTCATTTTGGTTTCCTCCTTCATAACTGATTCGGACTAGAATTCAATAAGCCTGTTTTGACCAGATCAACCCGATCAATGATTGATACGAAAGAGGAGGGTCGGCTGGCACTGTATGCTCTGTAAAAGTCAGGAATTCCTTAAATCCCAAATTAAGTTCCGGTTTTGGGGCGGAATTTAGTCTGGGAAACCGCCTCCGGAAGTAACTTTGGGAAACGTCTCCAGCGGACCAACGGCGCAGGAAATCTTCTGGCGCGGGGTTTATGTTGGGCGGTCGGTGTGGTAGCCTCGCCGTAGGCGCCAGCCCAGGGGACGCCTATACGGATGGCGGCCGCGAGGATGGCCCTTAAGGCTGGCTATCCGCACCGACATGGCCCCGACGTCAACCCCCAGAGGAAGATTTCCGGGGCTATCGTATTCATGCCATCTGTATGGTATAATTCATCTATCTTAGGATCTTTACGAGCAGGGAAGCGGGCGGAATTTACTTTGAGATCGTTCCTTATGCTACCGCAATCAGTAACAATATTTGCATTATATAATTAATACGCTTTCTTTTATAGAAAAAGGGCTCACCA
>JAAYDL010000242.1 GCA_012729265.1 Lentisphaerota bacterium
TACCTTTTCGGTAATTTCCTCCGCGGCAACGCTGTCTGCCGGAACACCCGCAGCCTGCAGAGCCTCTTCGACTGCCACTTTCACAATATAGTCCATGCCCTGCTCAGCAAGCTGGTCGATGTTGGGCAGCGTGGGCGGCAAGCCTATGGACATCAGTCCGTAGTCGATGGCATAGGTCGCAGCCGCCTTGAGGTACCCGCGGGCTGTATCGCCGATGAAAGGAATGTAATCCACCAGCGACACTACGGAAGCCTTGGCATTGGCGTAAGCGTTGGACACGCCCGAATAGATGGCTTTGAGCAAACCAAAGAATTCACCCCAAAACCCGGGCTCGGCCTTGACATAATGGATCACCGAACCGACCGGAATCCGTTCATCCAGCAGTGCCTGATACTCTTCGACGGTCCATTTGTACAGCATTGTCGCGGTATAATAGTCGGGAATCTTATAACCATCGGTGTCCCTGACGGAGAATGTCATTTCCTGCGCTTCGATATGGCGGGCGACCTCATAATAATCTTGGTAGTCGGGAGCCTGCCATTTGATGGGGGTATAATACCAAAACTGCACATAGGGGACGTCGGACTTGACGGTGATTTGCTTGACTTCGTTCTTGTGCGCTGAGTTAACTCGAAACGCGATGGTGAGCGTCTCCGACGGATAGGGCCGCAGTACGGAGGGATTGTCGGCATCCGGCACATAGAAAATGCCGCGGACGTAGTAATAGATTCCGCCCATGGCGTCCAGCTCTTCCTTGGAGGGAACGAATTCTTTATACTCTATGCCATGGAACCACGGCGTCATATAGACATAAGAACCCGACGATTCGCCAATATCCGGCACGGTATCCACATAGCTGTACACAAGCCCCGCGGGCTGCGCAATCCCCAGGCTGTTTGCATTGGTATATGGCGAGGTGGCTACCTGCAATTCAACGCGTACAGCTTTTTGTATGATGTCCGAAGCCTCCTGCGATTCGCTGCCTGAAAAGAGCACCATGTCGGAAACATCGCCCAGGTCGGCGTTGAACACATCAGGGGCTATGCGCTCCCAAGTGTACTTATAGGAGGTAAATGGAACAGGCATCTCCATCTTAATATGGATGGGAGAATTTTCAGCAAAGGAGATGGACTGCAAATCGCTGACAATGTCCGGCACGCCATAGGAAAAGCCGAGCCCACGTCCCGGATCGCCGATGCAGTTTCCGCTTCCATCCAGCGCTACCACGCGCAGATAGAATTCATATATATTTTGCTTGGGCAAAAACGGCATGCCCGCGCCGCGTTCGGCATCGGGTTTTGCAAGTTCCTCGCACAGGGTCTTGAGATCGACCGAGAATTCACCGCCGTCCTTGGCCACTTCGCCGCTTGCGAGGATGCCGTTTTCCTGACCGAAACTTGCCTGTGTTCCCACAAAAGGCACTCTGGACAATTGCCATATCAGCTTTGTCGCGTTTTCAGCATGGTTTTCGGCCTTGAACCAGACCGGAAGTCCGGTTTCACTGCTGATGCGCAGACCGGGCATATCGATATACTGCACCTGGGGATCAACATAGTTTTCTATGGGCGGCGGCGCGAGCACAGGCGCGGCCACAAGGGCAAATTCAGAGGTGTCCGCGGTTTTGTATTCCATGCCGTCCAGCATGGCCGAAACGCGCAGGATGCAATGATTTGACGGCATATCCGGGAAAGTCAGTGTGTATTCCTCGCCGGTGAGGCCTTTTTTTAGCGGATCAAAGTTTTTTCCTTTATCGGTGCTCAGAAGAACGGTATATGTTACCTTTCGCCCAGCGTTATACTTCCAAGCGAGCGTGAATGAGTCGCCGGTAAACTGTGGGCTTTCCACCTCGGGGTTGGTGATGTATAAGTCTGGAAGAGCAATGTCAGGCAGGCTGCCCCCTGGCTTGATTCCTGGCATATTGGGATTCAGCGTAACCGACGGGGAGGGGGCTTGCGTTGCCGTCGGCGCGGGAGTCGGCGTTGCGGTTGGCTGGGAACTCATCTGGGGATATTCCAGGGCAAGATCCTGCGGCCGCGGAGCACCCGGTTGACTACCCAGATTGGATATCTGAAGCGATACTTTGACATCCAGCATCGGATGAGCCGGGTCGTTCTCGTGGTTGTAGGCGTCGTAAAGCTCCTGCTCGCTCATCTCGTTTCCGGACGACATCTCGGCAGTTAGGGCGGTCTCGGAAGGGGGGCTTGGCGTTTCGGAGATAGTATTTCGCCCCGCCGGCTTAAAGATCACAAAAATGAGCACCGCCGCCAAAGCAAGCAATACCAAAATGCAAAATAAAATGATGAACCAGCGTTGTTTAAACAGACTTCTCATCCTTTTCCACCTCATTTCAAAGACCGGATATACAAAGAAACTCAGACGCGATCGCTATTTACCTACAATATATTCCCTGCTCACTTCA
>JAAYDL010000243.1 GCA_012729265.1 Lentisphaerota bacterium
AAGTACGCCGATTAACCCAAACCGGACATCAAACCACGATCATCACCACAGCTCGCAACCTGTCGAGTCCCGTTCTTGCCGGGCGCATGTTCTCAAGATGGTGCCAGGAAAACTTCTTTGGTTATATAATGGAACACTATGACATAGACGGACTTGTACAATATGGAAACCAAGAACTTCCCGGCACCACAGAGGTTGTAAACCCCACTTGGCGCACCCTCGATAAGGCGGTCAGAGGCAACCTGTACAAACTGCGCAAACTGCATGCCGCACTCGTCGGACTTTTGCGCCCGCATCTGGGCAAAGAGGCGGATGCGCGTGCACTCATTCGCGAACTCTTTGTTTCGGCGAAGGCCAGCGTCTGTTGGTACGGATCCATCGGATGGTCACTCCAGCACACGACAAAGCCATCGCAGCGCTGCTCAGCGAACTCACGGAGTTGAACGTTCATCATCCTGAAACCGGGCTGGAAATGGTGTATGAACTGACGTGAAAAGTGCCAAATCATTTTCCCGCCGGATCAGGAAGTCTAAATTTTGAAATAGAAGTTTTTTAGGTTGAATTATTTTCGAAGGGGCGGCCTCGGTTCATCTGGTACACCGTGCATTACTTGAGCGGCCGATTGCATCCTCTGCATGGTTGACGCAAGAAACCCGGCTTTCCCCGGCAACCGTTAACAGTTGTTTGCAGCAATTGGAAACGCTAGGAGTTGTCCGGGAAATTACCGGACGGCAACGCAATCGGTTATTTGCCTAAGGCACGTTTTCTTCCCCTTGGAAAACCCGGCAGACGTGCGAATTGGCGGCTTGAAGAGCTTCCTTTTTTGGGGCAAAAAACATACCACTGTCGGGTTGCAATGCGTAGGGAACCTGATAGGTTTGCGCGCCTTCAAGAGAAAAAGGAGTGCGAAAAATGATCGAAAAAGGGAAAACATATGTCGTGATGGGCCTGCTCAACACCGACTCCATCGCTTACGCTACCGGGAAAATGATTGAAGAGATGGGCGGCAAGGTGATTTACACCAGCCAGAATGAACGCCTGAAAAAGATTTTTTTCGATCGCGGCTGCGAGGATCTTTCGCAGGAGGAAAAGGATGCTATGGACATCCGCTATTGCGATGTGACGATCGAAAATGAAGTGCGCAACCTGTTTAAAGATATCGGTGAAATTGCGGGTGTGGTGCACTCGATTGCGTTTGCCAACCCGAAAACCTGTCTGGGCGACAAGGTGTATACGAATAGTTTTGACGATATTAAGCAGGGTTTTCATATCAGTTGTGTTTCGTTGGCGACGGTCGCTGAGTTTGCACAGGAGCATATGCCTCGCGGAGGGTCGATTGTAACGTTGTCGTTTGCTTCTCAGTTGGCCTTCCCTTACTACAATTGGATGGGCGTTAATAAGGCGGCGCTGGAGGCGTTGGTGCGTGCGCTGGCGCGTGAATATGGTCGTGAGCATGTCCGCGTGAATGCGGTATCGGCGGGTCCACTGACGACGAAGGCCGCAAAATCGATTCCCCATTTTGCGCATTTGGCGCGTACCTGGAAAAAGATCAGCCCGCTGCCGTGGGATACGATCAATGATAAAAAAGAAGTGGCCAATGCTGTGGTCTTCATGCTGGGGCAGTATTCCAAAAAGATTACGGGTCAGACGATCTATGTTGACGGCGGTGCTTCTTCGATGGGCGGGGAACTTTTGCCTCAGGAAAGGCCGTTGAAAACCATGCCGATCAAAAAGAAAAAGTTGGCAAAGGCGCGCCTTGAGCGTATGCGTGCACTACAGCGGTCGCACGAGCAGTAGAAAAATTACTGCATACTGCGTATTTGCCCGAACTTCGGCTTTGGTGTAAATGCGCAGTAAGCAACATAGGAATAAAGTTATGGGACTGAGTGTGGGTATTGTCGGATTGCCGAACGTCGGCAAGTCAACCATCTTCAATGCGCTTACGCGCGAACAGAATGCGGAGGCGGCGAATTATCCGTTCTGCACGATTGAACCCAATAAAGCGGTGGTTCCGGTTCCGGATCCCCGGCTGGATCGGCTGGCTGAGATGGCCCATTCGAAGAAAATCACTCATGCCACAGTCGATTTTGTAGACATTGCCGGCCTCGTAAAGGGGGCTAGCCAAGGCGAAGGGCTGGGAAATAAGTTTCTGACCAATATTCGGGAAACGGATGCTATTCTTCAGGTCGTCCGCTGCTTTGATGATGACCATGTGGTGCATGTGGACGGTTCGATTGATCCGGTGCGCGACATTGAAATTGTCGAGGCCGAGCTGATTATGGCCGATTTTCAGATGATGGAAAACCGGCTGGGCCGCGTGCAGAAGGCGGCGCGCGGGGATAAGGCGATTGCGACCACGCTCCCGGTCTTTGAAAAGCTGTTCGCTCACTTGGGTGAGGGGAAAATGGCCCATTCGTTTGAGGAACGCGACTCCGAGGCCGGGAAGCAGATTTTTAAGGAAATGCAGTTTTTGACCGATAAAAAGGTAATCTATTGCTGCAACGTCGATGAAGGCAGTTTGATCGAAGATAATGACTATGTTTCCGCCGTTAAGGCCTATGCCGCTGCGCACGATGCTGAGGTGGTGAAGATCTGCGCCAAGATGGAGGAGGATCTTAACGGGATGTCCGATGAGGAGCGTTCCGAATTTTTGGCGGAATATGGCGTGAAGGAGAGCGGACTCGATAAAATTATTCACACCGGTTACCGTACGCTCGGCTTGATCAGTTACCTGACGCAGGGACCGAAGGAGTCGCGGGCCTGGACGATTCATCAGGGCGATACCGCGCCGAGAGCCGCCGGAGTGATTCATACCGATTTTGAGCGCGGTTTTATTCGTGCGCAGGTCATTACCTATGATGACTTTGTTGCAAAGGGGGGCGAGGCCGCCTGCCGCGAGGCTGGATTGCTTCGCACGGAGGGCAAGGAATACATTGTAAAAGACGGCGACGTGATCGAGTTTCTGTTTAATGTTTAGTGCAGCGTTTGTTTTCTGCAACAGTCCATTTGCGCCCGGAACGATATTCCGGGCGTTTTTTTTATGGTCGAAACCCGTATGAATTGTTTGTTTCACGGGGCGGCTTTGGGTAATGTCCCACCTCGTTTCTCGAAGAAAGGATGATGGGTATGAATAAGGTTTTTAAATGGGTGTTGTTGGGCACTTTTATTGTTGCAGGGCATGCTGCTGCGCAGGATCAGGTGGTCTTTATGGATGCGCAGGAGGTCTTTAAGCAGTATTATAAATATGAAGCCATGCAGAATCAGGTTCGACAACAGCAGGAAGATTATGAGTCTGAGCAGAATGATCTGAATTTAGAGCTGAAGGAACTTGAAGAAGAAATTGCAACGCTCCGGGTTGAAGTCCGTGATGAGACGCTCTCCGAAGAGATCCGTTCGGGCAAACTCGATCTGCTGGAGGAAAAGCTTGTGGCGTATCAGGCTCAAACGAAAGCGTTGAACGAGTTTAAGCAGCTCCGTCTCGATCAGATCCAGCAGCAGATTAACCGTATGACAAAGTCGATTTATGACGAAATCAGTGCGGCTGTAATTGATTATGCCCGGGCAAATAATTATGGAGCGGTGGTTGACAGTTCATCTGTGAGCCGCAACGGATTCAGTACGGTGCTGTATGTCAGCCCAAAAATTGATATTTCCGCAGAGGTGATTCAAGTGTTGAACAAAGGGCAAGCGGACAAGTAAGGACGAGGGTTTAACTTTTTGGGGGATGGTGTCATGAAGCTGATGGAGATTGCGGAGCGTTTGGCGGGGACACTGGATGGAGACGGGTCGATTGAGATTGTCGGCGTGGCTGGCCTTAAGGAGGCGGGCGAAGGCGACATCAGTTTTCTAGCCAACCCGAAGTATGCATCGTTGGTTGCTTCTACGAAGGCCTCGGCGGTGATTGTTCCGAACGACTGGGATCGTGATGCGCCTTGTGCGCTGATTCGTGTTGAGAATTCGGATCAATGCTTTGCCCGCGCGGCAGCACTATTTTACGAGTCCCCGCCTGTGCCGCTTCCGGGGGTTCACCCGACGGCCTGTGTGGCCGATTCGGCGCAGCTGGCGGAGGGGGTTTCGATAGGTCCCAACTGTACGATTGAAGCGGGCGTGGTGATTGGAGCCAACACCGTTATTCAAGCCAACTGCGTGATTGGTTATAAAACGGTGATCGGTGAAAACTGTCTGTTCTATCCGTTGGTCTCCACGCGCGAGTTTACGCAAATCGGTGACCGCGTGATTATTCATAATGGAAGCGTGGTGGGTTCCGATGGTTTTGGATATGCGGTGCAGAAGGACGGATCGCGCACAAAGATTCCGCAGATCGGCATTGTGGTGATTGAAGATGATGTGGAGATCGGTGCCAATGTGGCCGTCGATCGTGCTCGGTTTGGGAAGACGCGGATCGGGAAGGGGACCAAGATAGATAATCTGGTTCAGATTGCTCATAATGTAATTATTGGCGAGCACTCCGTGATGTGCGGTCAAGTCGGTATTTCCGGGAGCACGACCATCGGCTCACGGGTCATTCTCGCAGGGCAGGCGGGGCTGGCCGGGCATTTGGAGGTAGGCGACGGTGCCGTGGTCGGTGCGCAGTCCGGCGTAATGAAAGATGTGCCGCCGGGCGACTTTGTGATGGGATCTCCGGCCTTTTCTCATTTGCAGTTTAAAAAGATGGTGGCTAATTCGTTGCTGTTGCCGAAGTTAAAAGACAAAATCAGAGTGCTGGAGGAGCGCGTAGAAGCACTTTCAAAGGGCTGATTTTTAGTTTTGCGCGGAGTTTTTAAATAGGCTTAACTTTCTAAAGTCGATGTTTATAGTTTTGTTAATTCCGTTACTTTGCGAAGAATGATCAAGCTGTTTTAAAAGTAGGGAGCCTCCCGTGTCGGGGGCAATTTAATAATTAAAAGAAAGCTGAAATGAAGAATAACATAAAAGCCTTTGGCGAGAATGTGTTTGGTCTTCCGGTTATGGAAGAGCGCCTATCGGCTCCGACGTTTGAAAAGCTGAAAAGGACCATAGACGTGGGCACAGAGCTTGATGCCAGCATCGCCGATGAAGTGGCGGAAGCGATGAAGGAATGGGCGATGGAA
>JAAYDL010000022.1 GCA_012729265.1 Lentisphaerota bacterium
CTTCATAGGCTTTGAGTAGGCCGTCTTTCACGATCCGCATAAAGCCTGCCAGCGCAATAAAATTAACCTCATGCTCCTTCAGGATATTCAGTACACGCTCTTCGGCCTCGCCATCGAGTTTTGTTTTAAACGGTGCGCAGTCAAAATAGATCGCCGGGATATGATGTTTTCGGGCGCGCTCCAGAATATAGGCATCCTCCACATCCGCCAGCACACAGCGTATTTCCGCCTTCAGCGTTCCTTCCTCCACCGCATCAATAATGGCCTGACAGTTTGTTCCCGATCCCGATCCAAATATCGCCAGCTTCAACATGTTTTCTCTTCCTCTTCCGTTGTTTAAAGCCGGAATGTATAACCATATTCCGGCCATCACCAAGCCAGAACGACGGCGTTATACACCATATGCAGCGCAACCGCCGGAGCGAGCCGTCCGGTCTTCTTGAAAATGTATGCATTCAAAACGCCCAAAACACCCACGGGCAACCAAGAGATAGGCGGATGGTAAATGACAAAAAAGGCACTGCTGCCGAGCAGGGCTTTCCATCCGCCCCATTCTTTGTCGAGCGCCCTGAAAAACAGTCCGCGAAAGAGAAATTCTTCGGCAAAGGGAGCTACACACACGGCAATGAAAAAGTAGGAGTGCCGCAGTCCGGGGTTCTGGTTCAGTTGATCTCTGCTGAGTCGAATCATCTCTCCAAGCGGTCCGATCTGCTCAATGCAAATAAGATAGACATGAGCGAGTAATGCCAGTGCCAGACCGCAAATAGTGCCGGACAGCAGCAGTTTGATGTAGCGGCAGAACCTCTTTAGATCCCTCTGTTTTGGGCGAGGAGACGGGCTATCCTTCCACGTCCAGATACATTCGGGCGGCAGGTTGCGGTTGTTCAATACTATGGTGGTTACATACATGACCGCCGCTGCCGTGAGAGTATATGCGATCGATTGTGCAATCGCGGTGTTTCTCTGTAGTCCTGTTGCGGCGAAGAGGGCGGCAAAGATGGCTCCGCATTCGATCAGCATGCTGACGGAAATCATGGCGTGCATGACGGTTGGCGGCTTGGGTAATTCTTCCGACCATGGGTCATAAAGGTAGGGGAGCCGTGCCCTGAGATTTTGCCACAATGCTGCTGCGGTGATCCATGAATAGACGGTGCCGATGACTACCAACTGCCATTGCCGAGTGAACACTCCGATGCTGAAAGTGAGCACGCCGAGCGAGGCCGCTAAAATACGGCTTCTGGATCTGGGCGCGGGTTCGCCGGATGAGGACGGAACCGATACCAGCGTGACTGTTTTTTCGGCCATGCTACGCCCAAAGGCCAGCCAGGCGATTCCGACGAATGCCAGCTTCCAGCCGTCGGCAGGGAAGAGTAACGCAATAATACACAGCGCTGTGAGCACTAATGCAGATGATATTAAAAACCAGAGCTTCGCTTTCGTCTTCAGCAGCTTTTCCAATCCATACGGCCAGCTTTGTGCGATCCATAATGCGGAGCCTTCCGAGGCCAGCGATTTAGGGCCGATAATCCAAAGGAAGTAGGTGCCGAAAATGACCGTTATTCCCGCCGGCATACTCCATGAGCCTCTGTTGTTTTCCAGGAGGTGGCGCATGTTGAACAGTTGAAATCCAACAATGGTGAGGGGAACCAAAATCACTTGAATGATTGCACTGCGGTCTCGAATGAACCAAAGCATTTCCTTGCGGTAGAGCGGGTTTCTCTTTTTGTCAAATCCTTTGAGGTTTTCCTTGGATGGCTGAGTGTTGGTGGTATTGCCTGCCAGGCCCTTCTTCGTGCTCCATATGCTGATTCCAACGCTGACTCCAATGATTAAAATGCAGAGCAGCCAACAGCTCAATAGCCCTCGAAGAAAGTAGAGAGTACCGTCCGAAGTTGCGCCCAGAATCCAATTCAATAAATGTAAAGGAAAAGAATGCATGAGCGAATAAGCTGTTGCCCCAGCCATCCGAACAATCGCCGGGGCAGAATTCATACAGATGATGAAGAAAAACATGCCGATATGCCCCAGCCAATTGAGAAAGCCGATGAATACTCCACGCGATCGAAGGGAGGCCCGCAGTATAATGCTGATTTCCTGCGCCTTTCCAAGGCAGGCCGCCGCCAGTGCAACGGGGACACCGATGATAAATAACGACAGAAATCCGAGTATGGGTCCGTAAGCGAAGCCGAAAAGGAGTCCGATAAAAATGGGGGCGGTTAAATAGGCGGGATTTGCGGCAAAGGGGGTCAGCATTTCGGCCAGAAAAACAGCTCCCGGAGAAACCGGATGACTGAATAACCATTCCCACATGGGATGCCGCCGGCGTTGAAAATCCAAGCCCTGGTTTTCTCCCTGCAGCGAGAGCGTAATAAACCACCACAATAGAATAAGTGTTCCCAGTGTGGCGGCAAAAGAATCCGTGAGTGCCGACGCACGGAATGAAAAGGCGGGATCATCTTCAACAGCAAAGGCCGACAGTGGGTTTTCCTCGACGGCGCTCCGGAGAAATGCTTCCTGCTTCTGTTCCGATCCGCCAAATCGTTCTGCCCTGCGGTCACTCTCCCATGAATAAGATAGATGCGCGTGATGATCTATAGGTCTCCCGCTTGAGTCTGTTTCTGCTTGTTTGAAGTTTGAAACGTCAGAATAGAAGGAGCGGCTGACCACAATCTTTCCCTGTTTCTCCAGCGAGATGAGCCGGGCCTCTTTAACTACAGATTGAATGGCGAACGCCGCAGCAAAATGAATCATGAAGCCAACAAAGAACATTAAGAAGAAGGAGAGTCGGTGCAAGGAGCTGGATGCGCGGCCCGTCTTTTTTTGTCGAAGTTCTTTCTGATGGCGAATACGCCCGATTGTCCGTTTTCGAGCGGCCTTCAGCAGGATACATACGGTCTGGAAAAATCCGGGATTCATGCTTCAGGAATTCGGGCGGTGAGTTGCAGAAAAATATCCTCTAAACTCGATGCGGTGTTGAACGTGTTGCGTAATTCATCGAGAGCGTCCTGAATGACAATCTCCCCTTCATTAATAATGATTCCGTGTGTGCAGAGTCGGGATACCTGATCGATGAGGTGGGTGGAAAAGAGAATTGTGGTTCCTTTGGCTGACTCTTCCTTCATCAGGTCATAAAACAAATGGGTCGATTCAACATCTAGGCCGTTGGTGGGTTCATCAAGGATCAGAAGTCTGGGTTGATGCAGAAGCGCCAATAGAAGCCCCAGCTTTTTCTTCATGCCGCGCGAATAGTCCTCCGCAAAGTTGTTTATATCGTTGCTCAGGCGCATTCGTTGGATCAACGGGTGAAGCTGTTCCAACGTTGCTTTGGGGTCGAGACCGTGCATAGCAGCACTCAGTTCCAGAATCTCTCGGCCGGAAAGGTAGGAGTAGAAGACGGGTTCATCCGGCAGAAATCCGATCATGGATTTAACCTCGACGCGGTCTTTAAAGGCCTCTTTTTCTTCAATCAGGATCGTGCCCTCCGTTGCTTTGAGAATTCCCATCATCAGACGAAAGAGGGTTGTTTTTCCGGCACCGTTTGGGCCAAGAAGTCCGCAGAGCTGACCCTTCGGTATTTCGAACGATACGCCGTTTAATGCGGTTTTCTCTCCAAATGTTTTTATAACGTGGTTTGCTGTGATTGCATTCATCTGCTGATACCTGTGTATGTCTTCCTCGTTTAACGTTGCGGATATATCGACCACTAAACTACACTGCGCCACCTTACGCTAATAGAAATAAGGAAGTCAGCTATGCATTTAAAAATTAAACCCTTGAACGATACAGCGCGCGAAATTTATGCCGACCACGGCCATTTTCATGAGGGCGACGCCGGCCTCGACCTCTATGTGCTCGAAGACATCACCATTGAACCCGGCGAAACCAAAGCGATTCATCTGGGCATCTCCTGCGAGCCGAAAGACGGACGCGCCTATTTTCTCATGCCGCGATCCAGTATTTCCAAAACGCCGCTGCGCATGGCCAACTCGATCGGATTAATCGACGGCGGCTACCGCGGGGAACTGATTGCGATGTGCGATAATATAAAGGACTTTACTTTTACCGCCGAAAAAGGCCAGCGCCTCTTTCAGGTGGTGGCCTGCGACTGCTCGCCCATCTTCTACGAACTCGCCGAAGCACTTTCCGAAACTACCCGCGGTTCCGGCGGATTCGGTTCGACAGGGAAGTAATTACTCATTTCTCTAACAGAAAACTGCACAACTTCCTGTTGTGCGGTTTTCTTTTGTAAATAGGATTTGTTTGAAATGGGTTTACTTGGTAAGTGTATGCCCATGTCTGATGAAACATTAGCTTCAATGTATGAGATCCGTTCCGCGCCGCTGCGCGTTTGTGATCTGCCGGCTCAACTGCGGCCGCGTGAGGAATTCGCTCGGGTGGGGGCGGAGAATGTGTCGGATTCGGTGCTGCTGGCGCTGATTCTTCGGACCGGCTCGACCGGCGTGAATGTGGTTAATGCGGCGCAGCGGCTGCTCTCTCAGTTTGGTTCGCTCACGGCGTTGGCACGGGCATCGGTCGAGGATCTGCAATCGGTGGAGAGCATCGGCCCGGTCAAGGCACAGATGATTAAGGCGGCGATGGAGCTGGCGCAGCGGCTCACCCGCGAGAGCGTAGGGGAGCGTCCGAAGATCACAACCCCCGAGCAGGCCGCCGCAGTATTGCGCGAACGCGCCCGTGTGCTGCAGCATGAAATTTTCTGGGCACTGATGCTCGACACCAAGAATCGGCTGATCGGCGAGCCGCAGCAGATTAGCCAAGGAACACTGAACAGCAGTTTGGTGCATCCGCGTGAGCTGTTTAAAAAGGCGCTGCAGCACTCCTGCGCGGCGGTCATTCTTGCGCATAATCATCCGTCCGGCGATCCCGCGCCGTCGGCCGAAGACATTAAGGTGACGAAACAGTTGGTTGAAGCGGGCGAGCTGATGAAGATTAAGGTCCTCGACCACATTATTATCGGTCAGCGCAGCCATTTGTCAGATCGCGATTTTTGCAGCCTGCGCGAGGCGGGTATGGTCAATTTTGAATAGAGAGGAGCTGCGATGAACAGATTAATGAGGAAGCTTTCGGCATCTCTTCCTTTTGGAGTGCGCAAGCTTGATAGCGCTTTAAAACACGACAGCTCGATCCCGTTGCACCATCAGAAAAACCGCGCCTCCTGCGCATTTAATGGTGAAAGCGTTCTACCAGCTCATTCCTGTAGGCCGGGTACCCTCGCCCGGCGCGCCTGATGAGGGTATCGGGCCCTACACGCGGGGGTTTCTTTTCCAGACAGCCTAAAGGCGGAACTACATGCATTTGCAGAATCTGTATTGTGTGGGAATTGCGATAAAATTTCCGATGCGTTTGACTTGCCTCAGAATAAAGGGTTGCCTACGGCCCAAGTTCATACGAAAGTCTGTTTTTAGGAAGGGTGTTCATGAAGTGCTGCATTGTTACATTGGGTTGCCAGATGAATCAGTCGGATTCCGAGCGGATCCGCAGTGTTATTGAGGGCATGGGCTATGCCATGACAAAAAATGAGGAAGAGGCGGATCTGATCGGCGTGGTGGCCTGTTCCGTGCGTCAGAAGGCGATTGATAAGGTGTATGCAAAGATTCACCGCTGGAACCGATGGAAGAATGATCGCCCGTTAATCACCTTTGTTTCAGGCTGTATTCTTCCGGCGGACGAGCGGAAGTTTCTGAAATTGTTTGATCTGGTGTTCCGAATGAATGAGTTGCCGGAGCTGCCGTCGATGCTTCAGCAATGTGGGATTGCGACGGAATATTCGCTGCGCCATCCGCTGGAGGGGATGGAACGTCAGGATGAGCGGACGGATTTCTGGCTGGTAGATCCGGCGTACAGCTCAGCATTTGAGGCGTATGTTCCGATTCAGAACGGGTGCGATAAATTTTGCACCTATTGCGCCGTGCCCTACACGCGCGGGCGCGAGGTTTCGCGGGCGAGCGCGGATATTCTGGCGGAGGTGCAACGGTTGGTGGATCGGGGCGTTAAGTCGATCACCCTGCTGGGGCAGAATGTGAATTCGTATGGGCTGGATAAAAAGGGCAAGGAGATTTCGTTTGCTGAACTGTTATGCAGGGTGGGGGAGATTGGGAATGCATCGGACAAGGATTTTTGGGTCTATTTTACGTCGCCGCATCCCCGCGATATGACGCGCGATGTGATTGAGGCCGTCGCCGGCTATGACTGCCTTGCCAAACAGATTCATTTGCCGATACAGAGCGGCGATGAGGAAGTGCTGCGGCGTATGAACCGGAATCACAGCATGGAGGCCTATTTGAAGATTGTGAGCGATATTCGCGAGCTGCTGCCCACAGCGACGCTCTTTACGGACATCATCGTTGGCTTCAGCGGGGAGACGGAGGCGCAGTTTGCTCATACTGCCGCGCTGATGGAAAAGGTCGAATTTAATATGGCGTATATTGCCAAATATTCGCCGCGTGCAGGGGCCCGGTCGGCGAAGTGGGAGGATGACGTCAGTCCCCAGGAAAAGAGTGAACGACTGGCGCGGCTGTCGGAAATCCTGAAACGAACCTCGCTGGCGCACAATCAGGCCATGGTCGGCAAAGCCTTCCGTGTGCTGTTAGACGGCAAGGACCGGCGGATGGAGGGCGCACTCACCGGTCGCACAGAGGGGAAGCTGCCCATTCGGGTTTTGGATGCCAGTGAGGAGCTGATCGGTACGTTTCAAGAGGTAGAGGTGACCTCTGCGGCGGAGCTTTCGCTGACGGGGCGACTCGTGAAATAAAAAAGGCGGCTTACGAAAGCCGCCTTTGCATGGGTCAGAGTTCTCTGTTTCAACACTTGATCATTTTCTTGATCGATGCTTCAGCTTGGGCCCAGTAATCAGAGGGGTCTTTCTGGAAACCATCGTTTTCAGCAGCAAAATAGGCTGCCTGTTCGATCATGGAATAGACCTGCTCTGCGGTGTAGTCTTGGGCTTTTTTCTTTACCGGCTTTTTCGCCGGGGCTTTTTTGGCTGGAGCTTTTTTGGTTGCAGTCTTTTTTTTCGGAGCCTCTTTGGCGTCCTTCTTTTCGGTTGCTGTTTTTTTTGCTGGTACTTTTTTTACTGCCATTTTTATTCCTCCCCGTTTCCCTCGTTCGAATCGTCCGCGCAGTATATCTCGTTGTTCGCCGCCTGCAAACAATTCCTTCAATAAAATTGCATTAGTCGCCAGTAATGTTTTTATATGCAGGCTTGCTTGGGAAAGAGTTGGTGTTGAGGAGTGATAGCGTGTTTTTTAATGGCGACCATAAAAAGTGCAGGGGGGTACTGTCCAGGTTTGAGGCCTGGCTGAGGGCGTGGTTGGCTCCAAAGGTTCCTGCTTCAGTGGAGACATATCATCTGACTCTGGCTACGGTGGTGTGGTGCATTCTGGTGGTTCTGTTCAGCTATCTGGCACGGTTTAATATCCATTTTCTTTGGCTGGTTTCAGCCTCGATTTTAGGGCAGTGCATTACCGATCTGCTGGATGGTGAAGTGGGGCGTCGGCGGGGCACTGGACTGCTTCGCTGGGGCTACTATATGGATCACTTTCTGGATTATTTTTTCCTCTGCTGTATTTTGATTGGGTACGGACTGATGGTGGAGTCCCCGAATAAATATCTGGTGTTTTACCTGCTCGCGCTGTTTGGTGCGTTTATGGTGAATTCCTTTCTGGCGTTTGGGGCCACAGGAAAACTTTCCAAAAGTTACATGGGTATCGGCCACACCGAGGTGCGTTTTATTTTTATTCTTCTAAATACACTGGTGATCCTCTCTGGAAAGATGGTCAATGTGCAATGGTTTCTGGTTCCGTTTCTGCTGCTCGGTACCTTTGCTCTGATTATGACTGTTTATCATACCCAAAAGGAGCTTTGGGCGATTGATATGAACAACAAGCTCAATGAAAACCGCTCTGGGGCGCAGGATGAAACATCAGACGAAGGGAACTAAGCGACTGTTGGCCTTGTCGGTTTTTCTGGTGCTGACGGCAATTTTTGTGCTGGGGATGCGGGTTGCCTATCCTAATCATCGGACCGTTGCACTGGTTCTTTTAGGCCTTTCTTTGCTGCCTTTATCCGTTTCCTATCGCCGAAACAATCTTGTAATGACCGCCCGAAAGGAGCGGATTCGGGAAATAAGACGTCGCTTTATTCCGCATATGGTCGTTGGCGCCATTCTCTTGTCGGTGTTTTATGTGGTCTGGCAGCTTTTCCCGGTTTATAAAAGTCCGCTGGCCGACATGAAATCGGATGACCTGCGTGAAGAAATTAAGGCGGATCTGGATACCTATCTGATTCTTCGCCGATCGATCGATGATGTGCTGGAGTTGGCGCGCGAGGAGTGTTTGCTGGAGTGCGATGTTAAAACCCTCTCGATTGAAAAAAGCGTCGAGATCCGTTCGGTGTGGCGCGATATCGTCATGCTTTTTCTGGAGTTTGACATGCTCAAGGAAAAGTATCGGGGGTTTTATCAGATCGATTATGTTTCCGAGCCGGAGCTGCATTCCGATGCCTTTATGCTCGCGTATATGGCGTATGTAGGCCAGTACGATGCCTGCCTTCAGGTGGTGGAAATGGTGGAAAAGAGCGAGTTCCTCGATAACTTGCTCAATGAAGCGGGAGAGGGCATTCCGGAAAAAAGTTACTACACCATGAAGCAGCGTCTGACCAAATCGAGGGTAATGATACAGATGAATGCGGGGGCGGCGTATTATCAGCTGGTGAAAGGTTCCACCACGATTGATCCCGAGATAGCCGCCGATTTTCGAATGCGGCGAGACCGCTTCTACAAAGGATTGGGAGAAAAGCTGGAGTTATTTGCGAAAAATCCGCTCGATCGCCTTGAACGCAAGGCCTTTGAAACCATGTTGCCGATTCAGAAAAAGGTGGCGGTGCAGATGAGTTATATCCGTATGACCAACCGCGACTATCTGATTACACCACAGATGATAGGGCGCTATAAAGAGCGACTTGAACCCGGCGATATTATGGTGCAGCGCAGAAACTGGCACATGACGAATATTGGAATTCCCGGATTCTGGCCGCACGTCGCGCTTTATGTCGGTACGCCCGCCGAGCTGGAAGCCTACTTTTCGGAGCTGGATATCGATCCGCTGAAGACGCTGCAGGAACATGCTCCTGTTGCCTATTCCGTATGGTTGAAAAACGATGCGGATGGGTATCCCATGCGCGTGATCGAGTCGATCCGTCCCGGCGTCGTTCTGCAATCGTTGGAGAAAAGTACGCGTTGCGACTATCTCGGCGTGATTCGCCCCAATCTGTCGAAGGAGGAAAAGTTTAAAGCGCTGCTGGAGGCGTTTGAGCAATACGGGAAGCCCTACGACCTCAATTTTGACTTTGCCACCGACAATGAACAGGTTTGTTCTGAACTGGTTTATAAAGCGTATAAGTGTTCCTCGCTTCCACTGGAGCCCAATGTGAACAATGGCCGGCTTATGCTTTTACCTAATGAGCTGGCGCGGGAGGCTATTGCGAATATGGGGCCAGGGGCCGCCTTCTCCTTCGTGCTTTTTCTTGATGCGGTCGAAAAGGATGACACGATTGTTGAGCGGGATGAGCGTGCTTTTCAGGAAAGCGTGAACCGTCCGAAGTGGGATATGATGCAGCGCTGATGTCGATTGGACGGAATGTGCGTGTGGTCGATCTTGGCAAACGCGGCGCAGAAGGGTAGGGTCTCGTCATGAAAAAGGTTGGAGTCATTGTTAATACTAAGCGGCCGCATGCGGCGGAAATGCTCAATGAAGTGCAGCAGCTGGCGCAGAAATACGGCTTCTCGCTGTATGCGGAGAATCAATCGATGGCTTCGGCGCTCGGTGCGGAGCTGCTGCCCGTTGCACGGTTCGGCAACGTGGTCGATGTTGTGTTGGCCATGGGCGGTGACGGCACGGTGCTCTATACCTCGCGTGCATTGCATGGTTCCGATGTGCCGATTCTCGGAATCAATCTGGGCAGCCTCGGGTTTTTAACGAGTGTGGGTGATTCAGAGATTGCTGAAGCGCTGGAGGCGATTGCTTCGGAGTCGTACAAGGTTTCCGAACGAATGGTTTCCGAGTGTCGCATTTACAACGGGGCAACGTTGCTGGGGGTGGAATCCTCGCTTAATGATGTCGTGCTCGGCTGGGGAAGCTCCTCCCGGATCGTCGGACTGGAACTGCGTATCGACGGCGAGGCGGTCGGTCGATTTATGTGCGACGGCATGATGGTCTCTACGCCGACGGGAAGCACCGGCCACGCACTGGCGGCGGGGGGGCCTATTCTGCATCCGGGCATTGCCGGCTTCGGGATCAATGTTATTTGTCCGCATACATTGGGTTCGCGCCCGCTGGTGGTGCCCGACTCCAGCCGAATCGTGATCGATGTGGTGAGTGCCGCGAAGGAACTGATTCTCTCCATCGACGGACAGGATGAATATGCGGTCGAGCGGGGTGCTCGAATTGAGATTGAAAAGAGCCCGCACGCAGCCCGCTTTCTCCAGCTGCGCGAGCACAGCTATTTTTCAGTCCTCTCGCAAAAGCTGCACTGGCGTGGCTCCGCGCTCTGATTCTGTATGCCGTTCGCCAAGTGAACCACGCTTTGCATTCCGCGATTTGGTTTCGTTTGACTCATAATCGGAACTGTTTATAGTCGGCGACTCGTTTTGGGAATTATCAACCTTAATAGGGAGTAAAATTAAATGAATAAGCTGACGATCAAAGATCTGGATGTGCAGGGCAAGCGCGTGCTGATGCGCGTTGATTTTAATGTGCCGATTAAAGACGGCGTTGTGACCGATGATACGCGTATTGTGGCGGCGCTGCCTTCCATCAACTATGTGCTCGAAAACGGCGGATCGCTCGTGCTGATGAGCCACTGCGGACGCCCGAAGGGCAAGAAAAACCCCGAATTCACCCTCAAGCCCGCCGCCGATCGTCTGGCCCAGTTGGTTTCCGCCAAGGTCACTCTTGCCCCCGATGTCGTAGGCCCGGAAGTCAAGGGACTGGTCAACGGTCTTAAAGCCGGCGAAATTCTCCTCCTTGAAAACGTCCGCTTTTATGCCGAAGAGGAAGGCAAAGCCAAGCTGGCCGACGACGCGACCGAAGAGCAGATCGCGGCCGCCAAGGCGGAAATGAAGGTCAAGCAGGATGCCTTCGCGAAGGAACTTGCTTCCTATGGCGACGTCTATGTTTCCGACGCTTTTGGTACCGCGCATCGCGCCCATGCTTCCATGGTCGGCGTAACCAAGTATATCGACCAGTGCGCCGCAGGCTTCCTGCTGGAAAAGGAAATTGAATACCTCGGCAACGCCCTCGAAAACCCGCAGCGTCCGTTCGTCGCCATCATCGGCGGCGCCAAGATTTCCGGCAAGATCGACGTCGTCACTAACCTACTCGGGAAGTGCGACGCCATTCTCATCGGCGGCGGCATGGCCTACACCTTCTACAAGGCGATGGGCAAGGCTATTGGTTCTTCGCTCTGCGAAGACGATAAGGTGGAGCTGGCTGGACAGATTCTCAAGCAGGCCGAAGAAAAGGGCGTCAAGCTTCTGCTTCCGATCGACAACGTTGTGGCGGATGCTTTTTCCGCTGAAGCCAATGTAAAGGAAGTCGGCGACAGCATTGACGACGGCTGGATGGCGCTGGATATCGGGCCCAAGACCATTGAAATGTACTGCAAGGAAGTCGCCGGCGCAAAGACGGTGGTTTGGAACGGTCCGATGGGTTGCTTCGAAATGGCACCGTTCGCGAAGGGCACCTTCTCTGTTTGCGAAGCCGTGGCCAAGTCCGACAGCATCAGCATTATTGGCGGCGGCGACAGCGTGGCGGCCGTTAATCTCTCCGGCGTAGCGGATCAGATGAGCCACGTTTCCACCGGCGGCGGTGCTTCCCTGGAATTCATGGAAGGCAAGCAGCTCCCCGGTATTGTGGCGCTGACTGATAAGTAATGCGTGATGCGTAATACTTAATACTTAATACGTAATACGTAATGCTTGATCAAAACTCCCGTCTGTTGGCGGGAGTTTTTTTTTATTGGAGACGGATTTTATGAGTTCGCTGCGGGCGTTCTCTGTGTTAGAGAAGGAAGCATGAAACAGTTTATTAAATGGATTGCGGTGGGGTTTGGAACCGGCTGGAGCCCGATTATGCCCGGAACGGTCGGTACGCTGGTAGGGTTGCCGATTGCGTGGGGATTAATGTTTGTTGACCGTGTTCCGATGCAGATGGTGCTGTGTGTGCTGATGACGCTGCTGGCCATTCCAATCTGCGGAATTGCGGAGCAGGTCATCGGTGGGAAAGATCCGGGTTGCATTGTGGCGGATGAATATTTAACGCTGCCCATCACTGTGATCGGTTTGTCAAATCCGTGGGCGCTGTTGAGCGGGTTTGTGCTGCACCGTATTTTCGATATTACCAAGCCGTCGCCGATCAAACAGCTTCAGCATATTCACGGCGGCTTCGGGATTGTTGTAGATGATTTTCTCGCTGCGCTGATTGCGCTTGGGTTGAACCATCTATTGTTTGCGCTGCTGAGGTAGGGGGCCGCTATTTGTTGGAGCTTTCGGTGAGCTGATTGAAACGTTCCAATGCCGCTAATGCCGCCGCTGTGTTGCCCAGCTGCTTTTCGGCTTCGGCCAGCAGTTTATAGTTGATGGCTTCGCCGGGAAGCTCTTCCGTCAGAATCCGAAACTGTTCTACGGCACGTTTCCAGTCTTTGGTCTGGATCATATAGAGGCCATAGGCGTAGCGCGTGCCGGCGTCCTCTTTGTGGACGGTCAAATAGCTCTCATAGGCATCGATCGCTTTGGTCGGAACATTCTGCTCCTTATAGAGCGTGGCCAGATTTTTCATGGCTGCGGCATAGTCGGGCTGCATTTCCAGGGCCTGCATTAAACAGGTTTCGGCCTGTTCATATTTCCCCGCTGTGGTCAAAGCAATGCCCAGATTGTTTAACAGGTTGTGCGTACGTTCTTTTTCAGGAATGTTTTCAAATAGGACAATGGCCTCCTCATATCGCTCAAGCTGAAGATAAATATTTGCAAGGGGGGGCTTTACATCTTCAATATCAGGAAAAATTTCCAGTGCCTGTTCATAATACTTGGCGGCTGATTTCAGTGCTTCCTTGTCGTTTATGCCCATTCTTGTGGCCGTTTCTGCCCAATGAATATTGTATGCGGCCTTTTTAATCCATTGAGCGCTGAAAGGACGTTCACCCACTCCGTCCCATGTCGGATCCGCGTAGGTTGTTGGGTAGTCCCTTACCCAGTCTATTTCGTCGTTAAGATCGGTTCCTGCCGGAGAAAGATATTTAGTGCCGACATCGTTTCTTACCGTGTCGCCGTCATCCTGAAAGCTCTCTTGCCACATCATAATCAAGTACGTCAGCCCAACAATCACGCCAACAATAGAAACAAAGATCACTATGGATATGATCTGTTGTCGGCGTATTTCGCGTTGGTGTTGGGTGGTGGTTCTCGAAGAAGCCTGGTTAGTCGATTTTTCTTCGTAGTCCTGGCCGGAGTAAATATCCTGTCGGTGTCTGTCTGCTTTCATAAAACCCTTGTCTGTTCTGTTGTGAGACGGACTTCGGATTGTCCATAACGGGACTTCGATTGCAATTAAAAAATGTCTTACATGCAGGTTGTAAAGGAAGTTTCCTGTAGTTTTTCGTCCAAATCCGCCCGGTGTTGGTGTTATAAGAATGCCTTATTAAACACGGTGTTGAATCGGAGCACGCTGAAGTGCCCACGGAAGAAGGAAGCAATATGTCGAGTACGATTGGATTACTTTATAAAGTATCAACCTTTGGAGAGTCGCACGGCAAGGCGGTCGGTGCCATTGTGGACGGCTGTCCGGCAAATCTGGAACTGAGCGAGGCGGATATTCAGCCGCAGCTCACTCGACGCCGACCCGGCCAGAGCGATATGACCACCCCGCGCGATGAGGCCGATCAGGTCATTATTCTCTCCGGCGTGGAAAACGGGAAAACGCTGGGAACGCCGATCGGGCTGATGGTCAACAACAAAGATCAGCGCCCGGGCGACTACGGCGAAATGAGCAATGTGCCGCGCCCTTCGCACGCCGACTTTACCTATCAGATGAAATATGGAAACCGCGCCGCCAGCGGCGGCGGGCGATCCAGTGCGCGTGAAACGATCGGACGCGTGGCAGCAGGAGCCATTGCCGAAAAGTGGCTTAAGGAACAGTTTGGTACTCAAATTACAGCGTGGGTCAGCTCTGTCGGTACGGTTGATGCGCGCGATTTGAGTGCAGCGCCGCCGACGCGCCAGCAGATTGATGCCAACATGATCCGTTGCCCCGACGAAGCGGCAGCCGAAAAGATGATTAAACTCGTGGCGGCCACCCGCGAACGTAAAGATTCGGTCGGTGGTGTGCTGACCTGTGTGGTTGAAAATGTGCCGGTCGGTCTGGGCGAGCCCGTATTCGACCGTTTTGAGGCCAAGCTTGCGCAGGCGATGCTGTCGATCCCCGCAACGAAGGGGTTTGAGATCGGTTCCGGTTTTTCCGGCGCGCGCATGTTTGGTTCGGAGCATAACGATCCCTACGAACTGAAGGCCGACGGGTCCCTCGGCACCCGCACCAACTATAGCGGCGGCGTGCAGGGCGGGATCTCCAACGGCGAGCCGATTATTTTTCGTGTGGCTTTTAAGCCTCCGGCCACGATTGGTCAGGCTCAGAAGACGTCGACCTTTGCCGGCGAGCCGACCGTGCTTGAAGCCAAGGGGCGTCACGATCCATGCGTCGTGTCGCGCGCTGTGCCGATTGTTGAAACCATGACTGCGCTGGTGTTGATGGACTTTGTCCTGCGACAAAGCTATCGCAACGATTTTGCCTAAGGAATTAAATGCTTTTCGGGGTGTCACAGCTTGCATATATCGGCCCCGGCGCGCCCGAGTTGATCGTGGTGGCGCTGGTGCTGCTGATGTTGTTTGGTTCCAAGGATGCGCCCCGCATTTTTCGGAAAATGAACCAAACGCTGGGGCGGCTCCGTAATACGGCGGAAAGCTTTAAGCATGAAATCTTGTACGGTGATCTGAAGGACGATGAGCCGCATCGTATCGGCGCAGAGCTGGAGTCCGACGATGCGCCGGCAGCGTTTCACGAGGACGAAGCCGTGAGTGATGCGGATGAGGGCGACGATGCGAAATCCGCTTAAATCGCTCGCTGCGCGCTTTCGATATGATGATCGGGAAATGCCGTTTCTCGATCACTTGGAGGAGTTTCGAAAAACACTGATTCGTTCGGGGATTGCGCTGGCGATCGGAATGATACTCACGGCGTTTTTTGTGCCGTGGATGATTCAGATGTTTTTAGCCCCGGCGCAATCCTATCTCGATTCCGGGCGCGTCACACTACAGTTTCATGAGCTGACTTCGGGCTTTAAAATGTGGTTTTCGCTTTCCTTTTGGGGCGGCCTAGTGGTGAGTCTTCCTGCGCTGATGGTGATTGTAGGTTCCTTTGTGTTGCCGGGGGTTCGGGATGCGGAGCGTCGTGTGATTCAGCGGATCGCTTTTTTTTCGGGCCTTCTTTTTCTGGTCGGGATCGTGGTCGGTTATCGTATCACGCTTCCGGTGGCGATTGATCTGCTGATGGGATTGAATGAGCGGCTTGGGGGCGAAAATATTCTCCATTACCGCAAGTACATCGATTTTGTGCTGCAAGTGCTGCTTGGCTTTGGGGTCGCTTTTCAGCTGCCTGTAGTCATTATTTCGCTGGGCAAGGTGGGCTTGCTCTCTTCGGTGCAGCTGCGGAATAAGCGGCGGCATGTGATTGTTGGCATTTTTATTCTGGCTATGTTGTTGACTCCGCCCGACTGGGCAACGCAAGTTCAAATGGCGATTCCGTTGATTCTGCTTTATGAGTTCTGTATATGGTTTCTCCACTTTTCCGAGCGCGGTGCGATCCGCCGGAAAAGCCGGGAGCACCACGAAGATAAAGCGGGTGATTCCGCGGAAGCGAAGAAAGACGAGGAGTAGGAATATGGATATATTAGCATTTGCTGGATTACCCGGCGGCAGCGAAATGTTTCTGGTTTTTTTGGTCATTCTGCTGCTCTTCGGGGCAAAAAAACTGCCGGAGCTTTCGCGTTCGCTGGGGAAGAGTCTCAGCGAATTTAAAAAGGGTCAGCGCGAAGGCGCGGAGTCGGATGATGACGAACCGAAAAAAGTCGACTCTAAGAGCGATAAAGAGGACTAGACAGCATGAGCGAACGACGCGCGCCGGAGCTGACTCCGGAAGAGCAGAAAGAAAACTCCTGGGCCGTTATTGCTCATGCTCTTCCGTTTGCCATTTGGCTGACCTTGATGGTCTGGTCTGAAAACTACCTCTTCCGCACCATCGGTGGTCTCATCATCCTCGCCGCCTTCCGACCGTGGCGTTGGTATCCCCGGCTGAAACTGAAAAATATTCCTGCGGCCGTTGGGGTCGGCATTTTGATTCTCGTCGTCTGGGTTGGGCTCGAAACGCCTTGGATGCAGGAGAAAGCCCCGGCGCTGACCGAGTGGTATGACCGCCTCTTTGTTGAGCTGATTGAACCGTTTAAAACGCGTGCGCTTTACGATAATGGACAGGGCCAAATGCTTCCGTATGAAGTGATCCAAGAGGGCGAGCACGCCGGGCTGCACGCCTACGATCCGCGAGTCACCGGATGGTTTGCTTTCTGGGTGCACATGTTCGGAACCACCGTCGTGATCGCGATCATCGAAGAATTTTTCTTCCGCGGATTTCTATATCGCTGGATGCTCGGCAGCCCCTTTTTCAAGATCGACTCCGGCAAGCTCAATTGGGCGATGCTCCTGCTCATTTCCGCCTTTTTCGGGATAGAGCACCGCGAGTGGATGGCGGGAATCATTTGCGGCATCGCCTTTGGCCTGCTCTACATCAAAACGCGCGACATCTGGGCCGCGATCATTGCGCATGGCACCACCAATTTTTTGCTCGGTCTCTACGTGGTTAAATTTGACGCCTATCACTTCTGGTAAGGGCAGAACAGAGGAAAGCCGGACGGTTTCATTTACACTCTACCTCGCCGTTTGCGTTCTCTATTGTGTAGATTATTGGCGTGTCTTCCTGGGAACCCCATGCTAAAAATTCCACCCTTTTAATAGACGGAGCTTATGGACAGAAAACTGAAAATCGGAGTGGCGTGCGGCGGTACCGGAGGACACATTTTCCCGGGGCTTGCGACGGCGTACGCGCTGCTTGAACGAGGGCATGAAGTAACGCTGTGGATGGCGGGCAAAGATGTGGAGAGCGATGCGGTCGCCGGCTGGCCGGGCAAAGTGGTGACGGTGCCATCGGAGGGATTTCAGTTTGGTCTTTCGCTGCGCAGTCTGAAGACGGTGGTACGATTGTTTAAGGCGTATCGCTCAGCGCTGAGATCAATGCGCAAGGATCCGCCGGATGTCCTGTTGGCCATGGGCAGTTATGCCTCCTTCGGTCCGGTGAAAGCGGCGATCAAGCTGGGAGTTCCGTATGTGTTGCATGAGGCTAATTTAGTGCCGGGGCGCGCGGTTTCGTTTCTGGCCCGCAAGGCTGATGCGGTGGCTGTTAGTTTTGATAAAACGCGGTATTACCTCAAGCACAGCCGTATTGAGACCACAGGGATGCCGCTGCGTAAAGAGCTTCAACTGGCCAGCGCGCAGCCGCGAACGAAGCGCGATCCGACTGCTCCGTTGCGTATTCTGGTGATGGGCGGAAGCCGCGGAGCACAGGTGCTGAATCTCACGGTGCCTTCGGCGATTGTGTCGGCTGCAGCAGCAGGGGTGTTGCTGGAAGTTCAGCATATTGCCGGTTTACAGGAGAGCAGCGGAGTCGAGCGGGTGTATGCTTCTTTCGGGATTAAAGCTCAGGTACACCATTTTGTGCAGAAGATGGACGAACTCTATTTGAACGTCGATCTGGCGATTTGCCGTTCGGGGGCGGCAAGCTGTGCAGAGCTGGCGGCCTTCGGTGTACCGGCGCTTTTTGTTCCTTATCCGTTTGCGATTCGCGATCATCAGATGGGCAACGCACGGGTTATGCAGGATTCCGGTGCTGCCGATGTGGTGGCACAGGATGATTTGACTGATTCTTGGCTGGCGGACTATTTAACGAATGTATCGCGCAACCCGAAACGTATTGAACGAATGGCGGTTGCAATGAAGAAGCGTGCACAACCCGATGCGGTGGAGCAGTTGGCTGCTCTGCTTGAACGGGTGGCGGGTGAGTAGCGATGGGTCCAGTTGATCAGGCAGAGGAGCGGATTCGCTGCGGCGGTCATGTGCATCTGATGGGCATCGGCGGCATCGGTATGGCCGGCGTGGCATGGCTGCTGAAAGAGCGCGGTTTTACGGTTTCGGGCTGCGATCTGCGGCGTAATCGTCAAACGGAGTGGCTGGCGCGCAACGGAATTTTGATTGAGGCCGGGCACGCGGCGGCGCACATTGATTCATCCGTCAGCTGGCTGGTGCGCTCCACGGCGGTGCCGGACACGCACCCGGAGGTGAAAGCGGCGCTGGAGCACGGTCTTCCGGTTTCGCGCCGCGGCGAAGTTTTGCCGGCGCTGATGCGTGCCCGGACCTGCATTGCGGTGAGCGGGACCCATGGAAAAACCACCACCACGGCCATGATTGCGCAGTTGCTCAACTGCGGATACTGCATCGGCGGCGAAGTGGGTGGATTTGAAGGCGTTGCTCGTGATGGTGAAGTGATGGTGGTTGAGGCCGATGAATCGGATGGTACGGTTGCCGGCTATACGCCGGACTATGCGGTGATTACCAATATTGACTATGATCACATGGAGCATCATGCCTCCGAGTCGGCGTTTGCCGGTTGCTTTGAACAGTTGATTCAGAATACGCGCAGGAAAGTCTATTATTGTTCCGACGATCCGATTGCCCGTCGTCTTTGTGCGGCGCATCCGAAATGTGAACCCTTTTTCTTTCCGGCGGAGCCGCTTCCGCTGGCGTTGCCGGGGCGGCATAATCAGTGGAACGCATCAGCGGCGTTGGCGGTGTGTGGAAACTGGAAAACCTCGGACGAGCTGCTCGCTAAGTTGGAAAAGATTAAGCCGGTGCGTCGCCGTTTTGAGACGGTTTTTGAAAGCGATGGCGTTCGCGTAATCTCCGACTATGCGCATCATCC
>JAAYDL010000244.1 GCA_012729265.1 Lentisphaerota bacterium
GGAACATATCTGCGGTACAAGAACCAAACTCACGGCTGCAAAAAGTATTGTGAGAGCGTAGATTAAAAATAGCGTCTGATACTGACAAATTTTTATCGATCCAAGATGCCATTCCGAAGCGAGCAAACCCGATCCGAGAATCAGCGATGTAATCAGCCGCGAAAATCCAGAGCCACCATAGGTGAATGCTCCCCGTGTGCAACCCTTTTCATAAACGTTCTCGTTCTCCGGCTGTTAACCGAAAACCTTCAATATCAGTGGGTTATCAAAGATCAGGCCGTTCCCGGCGGACCGGAAGCGGTGTCAAACTCGATTTCCCAATCCTGCTACACGAAGCGAATGTCGCAAGTCGATTCGTGAGCTTGTCGCAAGTGCCTCAATCATCAATCATCCGGTCCCCGGTGGGAAGTAGCGTCATCATCGACCCAATCCTCCTCAGTGTAGGACATGCCCTTTCGACCCGGAACTTTCCGTGCGGGCCCGGGCCGGTAAAAGGGGCAGCTTTTCGGGCCATAGCAGAACGTTTCAAACCGGTACTGTTTCTTGGACGGATTCCACTGGTCGATGATCATTTCCACCGGCATCCGGCAGCCCCAGATACAGGTCGTGCATTTCGTGTCGTAGGTCCGGGCGTCCAGACGACGAGGCCCACGGCTGCGATAGGCTTCCAGGTTCGGAGGCACTCCAAGGAAAGGCGGCCCGGCATGAGTTTCACCCGCGGCATTTCTGACGACCTTGAGCCCGCTCGTCTTGTAGAGTGCCGCGGTCTCCTTCCGTTGGTCTTCGACCGGCACGGAGCAGCCCCTCAGTTCAATGCCTGTCTGAAACCGGTGTTTCTCGTGCGCGGCTTCGCCGACCGCGATCAGGAACTCGCCGGCCTCCCCACCGCAAGTTCCATCGATGCGAAGAACGTACCCCAGGTAGCTGTGGGACCGCTCATCGAAAGACCGCGTGAGCCGAATGCGGGGCTGGACGGCCGCGACACGGCCTGACCATGCTACCTTCTCCGCGCTTGCCATTGAGCTGACCATCAGTCTTTCCCCGTCCCATCGAGTTTGCACAGGACCCGGTGTATACGCCGAACCCGCTCATCGTCCGACATGAACAGAGTCATTCCGCGGTTGAAGACCGTGATCTCGACAGTGTCGTCGGTCAGGACCAGCTTAAGGTTATCGTACTCCATCGGATCGCCGGCCTTCTTGTCACCGTAAACGCCGCCGAGGTTCAGCAGGTCCTCCGCGTTTATCGCTGCGCGCACATCTGCAGGAATCTTGGAACCCCGCCAGACTTTGACAGGCAGATCTTCTTGCTTCATGCCCTTTTCAAGCATGCCCCGGCGGTATTCAATCTGTTCCAAATCTTGAACCATGGAAATCGGTGTGCCTCCCAGATCGCTTATCCTTTGGGCGGATACGGATCCTTGCCGTAGGTGTGCTCCGTCTGAATCGTCATATCCTTCTTATGGATGACCACCTGTCCAAGGTCCTGGTTCTTTGCTGCTTCCTTGGCGCGGTTGATTGCATCCGCTTTCGTGTCGTGTATGCTCAGTGCCCTGGAAGCGTTCTCTTCCTTGACCTTCCAGCCGCCGTCGGTACTGGGTGTTACATGGTAAGTTTTTCGTTTCGACATTTTTATTCCTCCTGATGTGATAGGGTCCGCACTTTCTCCCCGCGAACCGCTTTGACGATCCGATCAATACAGGGTTCGAAGTCTTTCTGAACGTCATGCTGCCACAAACGGATTACCGTCCATCCCATCTCACGGA
>JAAYDL010000245.1 GCA_012729265.1 Lentisphaerota bacterium
CGCTCATAATACAACTCCAGCGCATCCCGCGCCTGCGCATGCCGCCAATTCGCCACCCCTTTCTCTCGGCTGGCAAAAGAAATGATACGGCTATTACTAGCCATTATATTGGTTCCTGTCCTATGCCTCGCTCAAGGCAAGTACACCGAGGAAGAGCTGTGGAAAGGTGTACCTATAGAAAAACTCCCCCTCGCCCAACTCCAGTTGCTCGTGAAATATGAACCGCCCCATTCCACAGGCATTCCTGGGCGCGAATTTATGACACCACATCGCATTGGAATCGGCCTTCGTAATGCTGGAAAAAGTCTTATTGAAGAAATCGACTCCAGTCTCATCTTTATGCACAAGACAGCGTTCGTTTACCTAAAGGTTCCGGGCGGCAAGACTCTTAACTACAATATGGATCGGGGCTCCCGTGGTTATATGAATTGGACTGCTATTCAGCCGGGTGCCGAAGTATGGCATTCAGTCAAACCCCTATGGGATTGGTTTCCCGAAGTGAGAACATCCGCTGACGGGCTGTATGAGATATGTGTGGGAAGTTGGCGCCAGCACATCAGACCGGCTTGTCTTGCGCAAAACGGGTCAGGAAATCATACCGGAAAATGGTCCCGACAACCATTAAGCCCACGGTAGGGCCAGGCAAAAAGCGTGCCTTCACGGATTTTGTTTCAACCCGTCCAGGGCTGCGTCCAGAAAGGTGTTTTCAGAACCGTCCGGCTTGGCAGGGATGCCTCGCCCTACCCTTTCCGAGAAAGGGTGGGTGGGGTAGGGCGAATCGCCCCCGATGAGTCGCTTTCTTGACGCAGCCCTGGTGCAGGTACGGCTTCGCCAGCTTCAGGAAGAAGGCGAAGTCATTGGCCCGGATGTTGCGGTGGAGCAGAATCCGGCCTTCCCGGTCCATGATGCACACGTACATCTGTTTGCTGTGCAGGTCGATTCCGCAGTTGTATTTCGTCGTCGTGTAATACTTCATCCGTGCCTCCCCACTTTGAGTGTGATTATTCATTAGGACCCGCGCAAGCGGTGAGCCCGCTCCATCATGCACCTTTGGGGAGGGGCACTTCTTCACCTAAAACGGGCTTTGAGGAGATTCAATGGGGTGCACCCGTTTCAAGGTGTCGGGTCCCCTGACCCGTAACGTTCGATTTCCAGAAAATGAGGCTTGCGCTGCGACGTGACAATGCATACAATGTATTACAGATGATTACAAGAGGAGACTTATGAGTGCAGCCCTTTCCATCCGCCTGCCTGAATCGCTGGCAAAAGAACTGAACCAGATCGCCGAGGAAACCGAGCGTTCCCGCTCGTTCCATGTCCAGAAGGCACTGGAGAACTACATCGAGGACTTTGCGGATGTCCAGATCGCAATCGACCGTCTGCGCGATCCTCGGGATCCTGCGGTTTCCAGCCGCGATCTGAGGAAGTCTCTTGGCTTATAACATCCAATACAAGAAGAGCGTCGCAAAGGATTTGGCGCGCATCGGAAAAACCGAGGCGCGCCGACTTCTTGGCAAGCTTGAGAAGGAATTATCTACACACCCTGACCGCTACCCGGTTCTTCAGGGTCCATTGGCCGGACTGCGCAAGATGCGCATAGGCGACTATCGAGTGATCTATGCCATCCTAGACAACGATGTTTTAATTCTACGCATCGGGAATCGGCGAGAGGTCTATAGATAAAGAGAATCGAAGCGGGTCCACCACTACGCGCCGCAAGCGGCGCGAGGGTGACCGCTGACGTTCAATTCCTTGACCGCCACGCGATATGTGATACTATAGTGGCACTATGAAAACCGAGCTTGTTACCACGCTGAAGCGGCAGGCCACGCGCCTGATCGCAGAACTAAAGGAAGATCCGGCTCCTGTGTTGATTACGGAACATGGACGTCCGGCGGCCTATCTGGTCAACGTCGCCAGCTACGAAGAACAGCAGGCGCGCATGCAAATCCTGGAAGGCATTGCCCGCGGCGAGCGCGCATTCCAGCA
>JAAYDL010000246.1 GCA_012729265.1 Lentisphaerota bacterium
GATCTGCTCGATACCGGGACTGCCGAGTCATCGGGAACCAGCGACGACGAGCTTCCGGACACCAAGCCTTGGTCTGAATCCGAAATGCTCGCCGCCGAAAAGGAGTTGATCGGCTTCTTTATTTCCGGCCACCCGCTGGCCCGGCACGAATGGACGCTTAACCACTTTGCGCTGACGCGCATGAAGGATATCCAGCAGCAGACGTCCGGAACCCGCACGCGCGTGGGTGGCATGGTGGTGGAGATGCGCAAGCTCTTTACCAAAAAAGATCAGAAACCGATGGCAACTTTCCGAATTGAAGGACTCGAAGGCTCGACCAATGCGATTATTTTTCCGGACCCCTTCGATCAATACGGCTCGTTGCTGGCTGAAGATGCCACTCTTATGTTTGGCGGCATCATGAAGGAAGAGGAAGGCAGCGATCCCAAACTGCAGGTGCTCGAAATCTTTCCGCTGGAACAAGCCCCCGGACTCTTCTGTGACCGCGTGAGCATTCATCTGCCCGAAATGGGCGTCAACCCGCACGTCACTGAAACCCTGCGCGACATCGCCACCGAATTCCGCGGATCGACCCCGCTGCGTCTCTGCATCGAGTTTCTCGACGGACCGAAGGTGTTTATCAACGCCGACCATGCTTTCAAGGTACGCCCCTGCGCCGAGCTGGAACGCCGGATCGAGCAAACCATCGGCGAAGGCCTCGTTTACATCGCCGCGAAATCCGACGCACTCCGCAATCCGACGCCCGAGCGAAAATGGCAGAAGAGGTAGTAGGTCAACATTCCATGAAACACAAACCTGCACATTTGATTGAATACACGGCAGTCGTAACCCTAGGCGGACTAATCCGCATTCTTCCGCTGCGCGCGGCTCTCGGGCTGGGCTGGATTGCAGCGGCAGCCTCGCATTTTATCGGACGCGTTCATGTGGAGCGGACGCATCAACGGATTCGCGAGGTACTGGGCGAAAATACGCCCAACAAAGAAGTCCGCCGCATTGCGTGGATCGCTTGGCGCAACCTGATTTTTAATGCAATCGAGGGTTTCCGCTTTACGAAGCTAACGCCGGACGCGGTCCGCAAGCAGCCAATGGCCCGGCTGGAGCAGGATCTCAAACGGATCTGCGACGAATGCGAAAATGGATTCATCCTTGCCACGCCGCACATGGGAAACTGGGAAATCGCCGCCGTGGCAGGCGATCTGCTTGGACTCCCCCTCTTTTCTATTGTACGCAAACAGCGCAACCCGCTCATCAACGATTACATTAATAAGATGCGCCAAGCGTTTAATCTGGAGTTGATTTTCAAGGAAACCAAAATGTGGCACGGCGTCGTAAAACGGATTCAGGAGGGAAAAATTATGGCCGTGCTTCCGGATATCAACAACCGCCGCGGAATCACTGTCGATTATCTCAACGGCAAGGCCACCATTGCTCCAGGGGCCGCCTATTTTGCACAGATGGCCAACTGTCCGATCTACCCGGTCGTCGTCCGTCGAATCGGCTGGACGCAGCACCACGCCACCCTGCTGCAGCCCATTTATCCCGATCCCGAGGCCGACCGAACCGAAGATCAGCAGCGCATCATGCAGCAACTTATGGGCGCACTTTCAGAAGAAATCCTGAAGACGCCGGAACAATATTTCTGGCATAACAAACGCTGGTGTGTTGGCATGAGAGGATCTAAAATTTCCGATTGCCGATTTCCGATTGATGATTTATGGGTCTGCGACGCCTTTAGAGTTATACTCGATCCGCCCGAAACGCGAAGTGTAGATCATTTCCCGAGAGAGAGATAGCGACGGAGGAGCGGTTCATCGGCAATCGGCAATCGGCAATCGGCAATTATAATTAAGGAGATCTCCATGTTCATTGTACACGTATTCGTTCACGTCAAACCAGAGTGCGTCGCCGATTTTAAAGCGGCCACCATCGCCAACGCACAAAGCTCCATTCAGGAGCCGGGCATCGCCCGTTTTGACTTTCTTGAGCAGCAGGACGATCCCAACCGCTTTGTGTTGGTGGAGGTGTATCGCACCCCCGAGGACGCACTGAAACACAAAGAAACCGCGCACTACCAGCTGTGGCGCGACACCGTCGCCGACATGATGGCCGAGCCGCGATCGAGCATTAAATACAGCAACCTTGCCCCTGACGAGGATGGTTGGGACGCGAAACCGTAGACGGAAGCATCCTGCTCCGTTACGCACGACCCGATCCAAGACAACGGAGCAGGTGGTTGCGTCTACGTTAAGCTATACAAGCTTCTTCAGGCCGCCCATGTAAGGCCAGAGCACTTCGGGAAGATCGATCGATCCGTCGGCGTTCTGGTTGTTTTCCATGATGGCGATCACGAGACGCGGTAGCGCAACGCCGGAGCCGTTGAGCGTATGGACGAACGCGGGCTTGCCGTTTTCGTCGCGGTAGCGAATGTTGGCGCGGCGCGCCTGATAATCCTTAAAGTTGGAGCAGGAGGAGACCTCCAGCCACTTATCCTGCGCCGGCGCCCACAGCTCGATGTCGTAGCACTTGGAGGCACTGAAGCCGAGGTCGCCGGTGCACAGCTCGATCACGCGGTAGTGCAGTCCGAGTTTCTGGAGCACGCGCTCGGCGTCGGCGGTCAGCTTTTCATGCTCCGCTTCGGAGGTTTCGGGCGTGGTGAATTTAACCAGCTCCACTTTGTCGAACTGATGCACCCGCAGGAGCCCGCGCGTATCTTTACCGGCAGAACCCGCCTCACGACGAAAGCAGGGCGTGTAGGCCGTATGCAGGATCGGCAGTTCCTGATCGATGATTTCGTTGCCGTACATATTGGTCACCGGCACCTCGGCGGTCGGGATGGGATACAGTCCGTCGAGCGGCACATTATACATGTCCTCCGCAAACTTCGGTAGCTGGCCGGTTCCGGTCATCGCCGTGGCGTTACACATAAAAGGCGGAGCAATTTCGGTGTAGCCGTGTTCCTCGGTATGCAGATCGAGCATAAACTGAATCAGCGCGCGCTCCAGCTTGGCACCGCGTCCTTTAAACAGCGGAAACCCGGAGCCGGCAATCTTTGCACCGCGCTCAAAATCGAAGATGCCCAGATCCGCACCCAGATCCCAGTGCGGCTTCGGCGTGAAGTCGAAGGTTTTCTTTTCGCCCCACGAGCGCACCACCGGATTGGCGGTTTCGTCTTTACCAACCGGCGTAGTAGCCGACGGCATGTTCGGGATGAACAGCAGACCATCGCGCAGCTTGCTGTCCACCTGGCGTAGCTCCTCGTCAAGCGAAGAGATCCGATCGCCCATCTCGCGCACCTGTGCCTTAATCTCCTCCGGATCTTTGCCTTCTTTAATCATCAAGCCGATGCTCTTGGAAATACGGTTGCGTTCGGCCTTCAGCTCTTCGGCTTCGGTCACCATCGCGCGACGGCGGCTGTCAAGTTCCAGAACGGCGTCCACATCGACGTCGGCATTACGGTTGCGCATTGCGGTTTTCACGGCCTCGGCATTTTCACGAATAAAACGAATGTCCAGCATAACTCATCCCCTTGATTAAAAACGGTGAGTATTATTCGCTGAAGCCATCCCTTTTTGAAAGCGGGAATTCGGATTTTTCATCTTCTCCCGCTTTGTCCAGATGCCGCCGAACGCTGCATACGGTCGGTTTCGGCGCCCTAATGGTGCTGCTCTTCATCACAGCCAAGGCATTTTTGGCATTATATAAAAGCGTTCTCGTGAATAAGGAAAATGGGAAGAAAGATTCGATAGCGGATGGATGAGCTGGATGATAAATTCAAAGTGCATCATGTCTAATCCAGATGCTTTTTGCTTATCCGCTCTTGACGCAACTATGAAATAAGGCTTACAACTCTAACATTTCATACCTGAAATGATTTTGAAGTCGGTGGGATTGGTGAGATTGAAAGGGAGAATACATACATGAAGATGATGCGATGGCTGGGATGGGTTGTTTTTTTCGGGTGGGCAATGCTGGTTCAGGCGGAGACCTACGAAGTTTTTACGTATTCGATAGTCGATGGGGAAATAACAATTGAGGAATGCAGCTACAGCGCTTCCGGCGCGCTCTCTATTCCGTCGTCAATTGAGGGAATTCCGGTCACCACCATCGACGAATACGCCTTTTCTTCTTGCTCCCGTCTGACGAGTGTGACGATTCCCCACAGCGTGACGTCGATCGGCGATCTGGCCTTTTTTTATTGCTCCCGTCTGACCGCCATTCATGTTGATGCCGAAAATGCCGTCTATAGTTCATTGGATGGCGTTTTGTTCGACAAATTGCAAACAACGTTGGTCATTTATCCGGAGGGAGGATCTAATCAGTACACAATTCCAGACAGCGTGACCTCGATCGGCGATAACGCCTTTTATCTTTGCTCCGGTCTGACGAGCGTGATGATTCCCGACAGCGTGACGTCGATCGGTGATTTAGCCTTTTATTACTCCGGTCTGACGAACGTGATGATTCTCGACAGCGTGACGTCGATCGGTGATGGGGCCTTTGAGGGTTGCGAAGGTCTGACGAGCGTGACGATTCCCAGCAGTGTGACGTCGATCGGCGATTGTCTCTTTCGGTATTGCGACGGTCTGGCGAGCGTGACGATTCCCGACAGTGTGACGTCGATCGGCAATTCAGCCTTTTATGGTTGCTCCGTTTTGGCGAGCGTGACGATTCCCGACAGCGTGATCTCGATCGGCGATGAGGCCTTTGATGGGTGCTCCAATCTGACGACAATACATGTAGATGCAGAAAATGTCGCCTATAGTTCCTTGGATGGCGTTTTGTTTGATAAATTGCAAACAACGTTGATCGCTTATCCGGAGGGAGGACCTAATCAGTACACAATTCCCGACAGTGTGACGTCGATCGGCGATCACGCCTTTTCTTATTGCTCCGGTCTGACGAACGTGACGATTTCCGACAGTGTGACGTCGATCGGAGATGGGGCTTTTGGTCGGTGCGACGGTCTGGCGAGCGTGACGATTCCCGACGGCGTGACCTCGATCGGTGATGACACATTTGCTTTTTGCACCAATCTGACGAGCGTGACGATTCCCGAATGCGTGACGTCGATCGGCGATGGGGCCTTTTATGATTGCTCCGGTCTGACGAGCGTGAAGATTCCCGACGGCGTGACGTCGATCGGCAATTCCGCCTTTTATCATTGCACCGGTTTGATGAGCGTGACGATTCCCGAATACGTGACGTCGATCGGCCATTACGCCTTTACTTGGTGCTCCGCTCTGACGAGCGTGAGTTTTGAGGGCAATGCGCCGGCATTTGGAGACCATGTCTTTGATGGTTTGTCCGAAGAATGTGTTCTTTATTTTTATGAGGGGGCGACGGGATTTTCGACGCCCACCTTTGCGGGCGTTTCGAGTGTGCAGTTAGAGGGCGATTCCGATCTGATGCCCGACGGCTGGGAACAGCAGATTATAGAAGCTTCCAACGGAAGTTTCACCACGGTGTTTCAGGTTAAACCGGATGATGATTTTGATGCGGATGGGATGTCTAACTATGCCGAATATCAGGCGGGAACATCACCGATTGATTCTGAAAGCAGGTTGTTTGTCGCGTGTTCGATGAATGACGCGACTCGTGAACTTGTTTGGTATGGTGTGAGCAATCGTTGTTATCAGGTGGTGTATGCATCAGAGCTGGGTGCGGAATGGAACCCGGTCGATGGTGAGGTCATCATGGGTGAGGATAAAGAAATCACCTACGCTGTGAGTCTTGACCTTACGAATTGCTTTTTCCGCGTCCGTTGCGCTATGGATTCGGCTGATTTCAGTTAGCCGGGGGCAGTCTTATGAAATAATGTTTTTTATGGCTTGGGTATGAAATCCCGTAATCTAGTAATTTCACACAAATGCCCCCTTTTTCTGACCGCTCGCTCGTACGGACGATCCATCGAATGCCCTTTTGGGGACATGAAACGCAAACCAGGAGATGAGTCAAAACATTTCCAGGCTATGTTGCATCATCTTCAATCTTAATACCGCGACGGGGATGTCGAGACGATCATGAATTGGCTCGCAGAGCCAACGCTACAACTGTGAAAAAAGATAGGCAGGCTGGCGCAAAGCCCTTCTTGAGTTTGCGGCAGAGAATCCCGCAATACGGCACGGCAGGCAGGATGCACGCGATACGGCAGGGCAGGCAGGGATGCCCGCGATACGGCACGGCAGGCAGGGATGAGCAAATTTCCGAATTTCGAATTCCGATTTTTGATTTGAACGGAGGCGGAGCGGTGGATAAAGCAAAGCCCTTCTGGAGTTTGCGACAGAGAACCCCGCAATACGACAAGGCAGGCAAGATGCCTGCCCCACAACCCGAATTATTTTGTCCTCATCATTCTGTCAAAATATCTCCACCCCCATCATTCTGCCGAAATGTTGAGATTAACCACGATAGAGCGCAAGGACCACAAAGACATAACCCCCTTCTTTTTTGCGTTCTATGTGTTCTTTCGCGGCAAAATAAGAAACACGTTATCGTGATATTAAATTACCGAATCAATATTTTGCGAAAGAGACGCAGCTGGGAGCGTCAGAAATGAACGAAACCCTGAGGTTGAAAATTTGAGCGCATCGTCGCACTCTTCTGCGCATGTGCGGACGCTTTACTCAAACGAAAAGCCGGAAAGAGACCCTGGAGGCACTGACCACCATTGAACTGCCGCCGCTCTTCCACCGGCGGTACAATGTTGCACCGACACAGAAGGTCGCGATTGTTCAGCAACAGGAACCAACCCAAGCGGTTGAATCGATCTGGGGATTGGAACACTCGCACTCGGGCGCTCCAATCATCAATGCGCGCAGCGAAGCCCTCGCCGAGCGCCCCATGTTCAAGCATCTGATTGAAGGACATCGCTGCCTCATTTTTGCTGATGGATTTTACGAATGGAGCGGAAAGCAGCCCTACTATTTTCAGCTCGAAGAACAGCCGATCTTTGCCTTTGCCGGACTTTACAGCCGCGACCGATGCACCATTATCACCCGCGCGGCCAATGCAAATATGCGCGGCATTCACGACCGCATGCCCGTTATTCTCAACCGCTCCCGCTGGGAAGAATGGCTGAAGACCGCTGATCCGCTCGACCTTTTACGCGGCACAGCACCACCGCTCACCTGCCGTCCGGTGTCCCGGCGCGTCAACTCCGTCGCCCACGACGATCCTCGCTGCCTTGATCCGGCAGAGATTCAGACTGAATTTCTGTAAGCCTCCGATTAGGGGCTTCACATTTATTGCGGAGCGTTGGGTTTAATACCCCGCAGCTTGCTGCGAAAAATTGTAGGGCTGAAATGGTCGTAGACGTTGGCTTCCAAGTTTTCAGCCTCGCTGCGCGTCCAGCCGTGGCGGGAAGGCTTTCAGCCGTTCCCGCCTACAACGATTAGATACCCCGCTGCTCGCAGCGGGGAGTTTTCATTTGGACAGAACGGGATTCGCGGAGGTATAGGCTCACATCTCCTTGAGCTTGATTACCGCGATCGAGTGCGGCGGGATTTCGCACTTAAATGTGGGCGTAACATTTTTCAGTGTTTGGGTCCGAGGAACCACTTTTTCAGGTTCGTCGATAAAATTGGTATCTTCGGGGGCTCCCTCTAATATTTCGATAACGGCATTGGGTGCCACTTCAAGGGTTCCATTCAGCGCAATAGTCAGATCAACTTTTCCGGCAACGGTGTTTACAAATTTAATATAGATAACGCCAGTGTTGGAATCGCGCGTAACGGATTTGTACATTCCCTCCCCGTTGGACAATGTCGCTGAGAGAATCTCATCGCCATAATTGGTGCTGAACATTTTCAGGGCATAGTAACTGGGCGATCCGTAAACCGTTGAGGCATTATAACCGATCAGGCTCGGGCGCAGTTGATATTATTCACATTGGCCAGCATCGGCGTACGCGCCTGCATTATCACAATATCGGCATTGCGCTCCATCTCAGTCATGAACACCGCATCGCCGATGGCAGCAGTCATATTTGGCGTGCAGGATTTTTTACCCCCTAGCTGGCTTGCACTATCTTCTTGGACCGTCCATTCGCCGACCACAATTTTCGCCCCACTTCGATTGTAACGGTCAAAATATCCCCCGAAGTCTTCCATAATTTCCTGTGTGGAGAAGGAATAATGCTCATCGACCGCATCTGGATCACGTCCGATCACCATTTTACGTTTCTGATCATTTCCAATGCTCGATATGCATTTGAGCTGGGGATACTTTTGCGTGATCGCATCGTCAAACTGCATGAAGCGGTTGTGATAACTCGCTGACTTATCGGCCCAGTCTTCGTAGCCGATTTCCACATAGCGCAGCGGGAATGGTTCGGGGTGACCGGCGGCCGCGCGCTTCGCGCCCCATTCGGAATCGGCGGGCCCAATCACATATTCAATTTCGTTGAGCGCCTCCTCAATATACGGGAGCAAATCCTTTCCCGGCTTAACTGTTTCGTCGTTCAGGGAGTATCCCGCATACAGCCCAAGTACCGGCTCGGCGTCCAGCTCCTCCGCCCACAGCAAAAATTCGTGCAGTCCCATTCCATCGGTGGAGCGATATCCCCATTGCCCCATCTGCCCGGACCGCTCGCTGAGATCCCCAAGCGTTTCCCACCATTTATATCGAGAATCGATGGTGTTTCCCACCAGACCTTCCCCGCCGGGAAACCGAAGAAACTTCGGCTTCAGATCGACCAGCATCTGCATCAGATCGTTGCGGACTCCATTTGGACGGTCGTTCCACGTCGGGGGAAAGAGCGAGACCAGATTCAACCAGACCGTGCCGTCACCCGCCGTCACGAACGCAAATTTGCCGTCGATCACCGATTCTATTGTCCTGGTCCTCAGCACGAGTTCATATTTTTTCCACTCGGTTCCGATCGAGCGGACCACAGCCTGCGCATAATCTGTTTTCCCATCGCTGCTCGTCAGGGCGGCCCCGATCGGCCCGGTATAGCCCTCCGAGGCTTTGGCATAAAACGACACTTTATATTCCGTGTTGGGATATACAGGAATCCCCCAATAGCCCTCGTTCACTATCCGCGTCGGCTCTTTCGACCCAACCTCCCATCGCAGACTGACCGGATGGTGTTCGTTCAACGGCGTTCCCGGGTCCAGTTCAATGTAGGAGTTGGTTACCGCCAGTGCCCAGTGAACGGGCGAATTGGTATTTTCCATAAAGGAGCGGTTGCGGATGAGCTCGGCATACAGCCCTCCGTCAAAGGAATAGTTCACCTCTTCGGCCGTCAACCCATACAGCAGAGGGCTGGCATCCGCTTTGGCCTCTTGGGTATCAATCGTCAGCGTGGTCGAAACTTTTGGATTACTCACCGTCCGGGAACCCGACAACACCGAGTCGGCAGCGGCAGTACTTACGAACCCGACTATAAGCAAAACTCCGGCAATTCTTTTCATTCCTCTAACCCCGTTTATCTACCTTGCATCAAACGTCTAAAACAGCATACCGTGCCTATAAAGGAGCATCAGGGCAAGCCCGAGCGCACAATAAGATTGACGGTTTATTCATCACAAAGCTTCTTTCAACCCTAATTATCATAGATCATTCCCTAAAACCCTCGCTCTATGATGTATACGCAACCGCCCCGTCCTGCCTTTAAACCTTTTTTTAAATCACTTACACTCACTCTGGTATTCTGACCCCGATACGGTTGAAAGAGCAGCGCTTTACGGCGGGCCCTGCAGATCGCACTGAACGGATTACTGTTTAACCGCAGAGTTTAAGGGTTGATTTTAAACAGGCGGTGAAGCAATCTCAAACCCGTTCAATGCGGCGTTATACATCCAGTCGCTTGGCGAGACAATTTTGATAATCAATAAGCCGCAAAAAAAGAAGGGACAGAGGTGCTGCGGGTGCTGGTGGTGAAGGTTCCCCGACCGCAGGAACAGACGCGGATTTTATAGTGGATTTAAAGACAAAGAGAAGCGTTGAAAGCAAAAGTGAATGAAGAAAAAGTGTAATGAAAGGAAGCAGATATGCATGCAAGAGAGATAAAAAAAGGGATTGAGGCCGTTTGCTGTGTTCACTGGGAACGGCGCTTGTTTGATTCACTGATTCCTCTGCCGGACGGAACCAGCTACAACGCCTATCTGGTGCGCGGCGAAAATGCCACGGCGCTGATTGATACCGCCGACCCGGTGCTGAGCGCCGATCTGATGGGGCCGCTTCAGGGCGTGGAAAAACTCGACTATGTGGTGTCGCAGCATTCCGAGCAGGATCACGCCGGACTCCTTCCGGACGTGCTGGAGCGGTTTCCTTCCGCCAAGCTGCTGTGCAGTGAAAAAGCCCGCGACATGCTGACGTCACATCTGCATATTGCGGAAGAGCGGATTCGGGTTGTAAAGGACGGCGAGAGCATTTCGCTCGGCGGCAAGACGTTAACATTTGTCTACACCCCTTGGGTCCACTGGCCGGAAACGATGTGCACCTATGTGCCGGAAGACAAATGCCTCTTCTCGTGCGACTTTTTCGGCTCGCATCTGGCCTCGTCCGACCTGTTTGTCACCGACCAGGCTCTGGTGTACGAGGCGGCCAAGCGCTACTATGCCGAAATCATGATGCCGTTCCGGACAATTATCGCCAAGAACATCGAAAAGTTGTCTGCGTTCGATTTCGACATGATCGCCCCGAGCCACGGGCCGGTCTATGATCAGCCGAACTTTATTCTTGAAGCGTACAAAGACTGGATCTCACCGAAGATGAAAAACGAAGTCGTGCTGCCCTATATCAGCATGCACGGCTCCACCGAAATCATGGTGAAACATCTGATCGACGCGCTGGCCGCTCGTGGCGTCACCGTTCATGCTTTTGATCTGGCAGTGACCGATATCGGCAAGCTGGCCATGGCGCTGGTCGACGCGGCCACCTTGATCGTCGGTACGCCGACGGTGCATGTCGGCTCGCATCCGGCAGTCTACTATGCGTCGCACCTCGCCAACCTGCTGAAACCGAAAGTCAAATATGCGGCCATCGTCGGCTCGTACGGCTGGAGCAGCAAGGCGATCGAGCAGATATCCGGGCTGATCCCCAATCTTAAGGTCGAAGTGCTCGGAGCCGTTCTGCAAAAGGGGCTTCCAGATGCTGCTGCGTTCAAGCAACTCGACGAACTTGCAACTGCCGTTGCCGCGAAACATCAGGAAAATCCGGAGGTAACCACGAAATGAACAAACAAACTCAATCCCCTCCGCTTTGCCCGAAGAGGATCTGAAAGCCATGCTCAAGGAGCTGATTGCATCCAAGGTCGAGATCGAGGTGTGCGGCACCTGCATGGCTCATCGCGGCGCATTTCGGCTCATAGAGCCGACTCTACAACGTTGCCTTGCTGTAGCGTTGGCTCTACGAGCCAATTCATCATCGCCTCGGGGAAGCATCTCCCAGCAAGCGAATAGAGTGCGTTCATCGGGCCAAAAGCGTCACCGTTGGGCATCCTGCGGATCGCTTGGGGAAGGGCTCTGCTCTGCGGCGGCAATAAGGGAAAACCGACTGGTTGTCGGCCTTAGCAATAAAAAAGGAATCAAAGGTTTCGCTTAAAACATGACCACCCGTGGTCCAGATATCGGGTAAATCAGAAGGAGATCGCATGAAACGGTTAAAAATGTGCTTTGTGCTGTGTGCAGTCGTTTGTCTATCGGTGTTGTTCGAGAGGGAGGCCGTCGGGGCTTTGGATCTGACGGAGATTGCTGTGACCGCTCGTCCGGAATTCACGATGGGCGGCGCATTCGACGGCGAACGGTATATGATTGGGCTTCAACTCGACGGACAGAACATTGCCGTTCAGTTTGTTTCGGCTTCCGGCCTGCCGGACGGAAATCCGATTCCGATTCCCGGGGCTGCGGGCATGCCGCCAGCGGTTGCGTATGGTTCGAACGTCTATTTGATGGCGTGGGTGGGAATCGACGACGGTTCGGTGAACGGACAGATGGTGACGCCAGATGGTGAGCTGCAGGGCGGTTCGTTTGTCCTTTCACCGCCTGGAACGGCCAACGTTGATATAGGAACCTGCCATGCGGCATACGGCGGGGGCCGGTTCCTGGTGGCGTGGGAGGATATCCGTCTGGATCCGGATCCAGATGAAGAGGATACAGATGTGTTCGGGCGGCTGGTCAATCCGGACGGCACATTGTTTCTGGACAACAACATGCAGATCTCCGCTTCCGACAATGGTGACTGAGGACGACAGCAACCTCTCAATCGGGTTTGACGGCCAAAATTTTCTTGTGGTCTACAGTTCGGAACCGCGCACGATTAGTGAAGATGGCGAAGACGTGTACGGACGGTTTATTTCTCCCGTCAGCGGACTGGCGGGCGATTCGTTTGTGATCGATCAGAACAATATTCCGAGCAGCAATCCTACCGCGACGGTCTTTGCCGACGATCGGTATGCCGTGCTGTTCCACGAGAGCCTCGCGACGGCGAATGCGGAGTCCTGGCAGATCTATGCACGGCTCGTCTCGACCAACGGCGTGGTTTCCGGCGAGCGGATTTATATTGCGGGCAACGAGACTGTGGCGGCGCAGTTTCCCTTCATGGGCTGGAACGGAACAAACTATCTTGTTGCCCTGCGCGAAAGCATGCCGATACCAGCGGACAATGAGGATTTTATTGATACCAACGGCGTGATTCGGGCCCGCTGGTTCGATGCCGAAATGCAGCCGGTCTCTGCCTGGATCGACGTGACCGGGGTTTTTGGTGACAACGAGGCGGTGCTGGCAGCGATGGTGCTGCCTGCGCATAACGGGTTTGCGCTGGGCATCCAGACGATTGATACCAACTGGATTCCGGTGAATGTGTATGGCGCATACGTCGAAGAATCGGCCTTGCCGACTCCGCGGCCTTCGCAGTTTGATTCGGTCTCGATCCTGAGGACGCTGAAGCTGAAGGAAAACAGCACAGCGGGGTTCGAGGTGGATGTCTCTGCTCCCGTCGGAAAAACGATTACGGTGGAAGTGCCGACAGCGCCGACGACCACCATCTATGACCTGCAGGAGGACGACGGCGAGTATGAATATTACGACCCGAACATCATCATCTATGAACTGACCCCGATGGAGGCACTTGACGCACGGTATCCCCAGGGAGACTATGTACTGCGGTTGTATGCGGACACCGAGAAAACGATATTGGAGGAGACGCTGGTGGTTTCGTTCAGCGATGACAGCGGCGGCGCGTTGCCTTTCCCAGAGGAGTTTCCGGTGTATACCCAGCCCGTGCCTTCCGGCGGGGAGATCCGGGCCGTGCCGGACCAAACCTACACATGGCAGGCCTACGGCGGGACAACGGGCTCGGCCACGCACATGGATTTCGAGATCACCGGGACCGGCGAGTTTGATGAGGACGTCGCGGTATATTTCACCGACATCGCCGGGGCTTGTTCGTATACACCCTCCACCATTGCCGCCGGAACCTATGACATCGAGCTGTGCTTTCTCTTCGTGCAGTCCGAACAGACGGCGGGCGGAACCAGGATCGACTGCGCGAACGAACGTTATTCGCGGCATAGCCTGATCGTTGAGGGGGCATCCCCGGACGACGCGGATGGCGACGGATTGCCGGACGCGTGGGAGGAACAGTACTACGGATCGGCTGGCGTCGATCCGGGCGTAATCTGCGCGAACGGCCTCAACACGGTGTTGGAAGCCTACACCGCCGGATTGGATCCAACCGATCCCGATGCCTGGTTCGGCATCACCGGAGGCAATGTCGAGAATGGAACCCTATCGTGGAACAGTGTCTCCGGGAGAGTCTATTCGGTATGGTGGAGCTCCGACCTGATGGATGAGTTCCAGTGCATCGACAGCAACATTCTCTGGAGCGCGGACGGGTTCACCGACACCGTCCATCGTGCCGACAGTACCGGATTCTATAAACTGGAGGTTCGATTAGCGGAATAGTCGCAAAAGACTCAATCCGCCGGATCTGTGGTCAACTCAATTTTTTTGCTCACCGATTTGGCGGAAGACCCACAAAAAAGGTGCTCCAGAAAGGGAGCACCTTTTCTTTGGGTTCGCGAACCGTTTAATCCAGCACGATTTCCTGCTCATAGC
>JAAYDL010000247.1 GCA_012729265.1 Lentisphaerota bacterium
CCGTTTCATGTACCAGCAGACGGCTTGTTTTCGGGGATCCTGTTTTTTTAGGTCTTCCAAGTTTTCACCGGTCAGGCCGACGGCATCCATTGCGATGTGCAGCTGCTGTTCGGCGTGCCGCAGCTGGTAGGCATTTTTCATGGCGATGGGTATGGAGTCGATCGAAACGCGCTTTAGTTTTTCTCCCAGTAAATCCAGAATGGAATCTTTGAACGCATTGGAGCCGATGGCCCAGTCGGTCTGCAACGCTTTGTTTTGCTTGTGGAGCTGAACACTTCCCGCGGTAACGGAGCCTTCGGCCAGCAGTTTTATGAGCAGATTGCGGTAGCAGGTGAGGCCGGATCGGTTGTCGGGGAATCCGAGGGCGTTGAGTACCGGCTGAACCGATAACCAGGCGGGTCGTTCGCTGGGGCTGATATAGAGAGAAAAGCTGCTGTACGGGTTTTCGATCAGCGCTTTTTGCTGGTCGGTGATGCTTCTTTTCCGGATCGGTTTCAGGTGAACAGCAGTGCTGACAGAGGCGAGGTTTTCTCCGGTGGTTTCAATCAATTTTGCGGCATAGGGTTTGAAAAAATGGCCGCAGGTGTTGCGACGGCGGTGGATTCGGTTGGAGTAGGTCCCCTGGAAATAGCGCATGCATTCAGGGAGGTTGTCGTGCGGGGTATCGACGAGCAGGTAATAGGCTTCCGGCGTCAGAGAGAATGCGTGCAGGGTCCACTCATAGGTCTGGATGGTTTCTTCGAGGGTTTCCAGAAAGATGGCATATTCGTCATCGTCTTGGCAGACGCAGAGATACGGTTGGCTGACTCCTTCAACATAATAGGAGGCGTTTTCAACGATGAGCGGTGTGTTCCTTGCCATGTAAAGTCCTTTCTTGAAACAGCAGAAATTAGCACTGCGACGAACGGATCGCAAGGGTATATCGGAGGCGCGGAGGTTTTATCTCAGGCAAAATGATTTTGGGCAGAATGATTCCTATTCGTTGCTATTCCTTCATTCGTTGTAAATATATCTCCAGATCAGTACAGCCAGTGCTGCGCGCTGGCTCATGCACCTTCGGCCCATTCTTGAAAAACGCCACCGACATAGCGGCGGCGCTACCCGTACCGCAGCCATCTTGGCGGCTTCGTCGCTGAGTAGGCACCCCAGAAAAACAATCAATGTCGTAGAAGCGCACGTCCTCGTCGCTTAATCGCGTTCGTAGTTCCACCTTCATGCAGCTTTTCAAACGGCCACCAGTACCCCAGAGTAGAATGAGCGTCCCGCTCGTTTTTACGCAAGCGGGACGCGTGCGCCACAAGAAAATTTTCCGCCAACCAACAACGGCCAACGTTCAACTGACTCTTCCGGAACCGGAGGTTTTCTAAGAGTCTCTTATGCCTGTCAGATATTGTCGAAATTTGGATATCCAAACGGAAAAACTTTGGATTAAAAGGGTTGCAAGAAGCCCACCCCATCTGCAAAATGCGTTTTTGTTAAATTTAACCTGAAAAATTATTCTTTTCATCATTAAAGACCTACATCTCAGTCGGGTGATTAGCATCTCTCTCCGGCAGATCATTGTACTCGATCCGGGTTTGTTGCGGCAGATCGGAAATCACCGTTTTGTAGAACTCTTCCTGCTCCGATTCTTTCAGGCTTGCGTATAGTTTGAATTTTTCGGCCTTCTCATGTTTGGCCCGCAGCCTTTCATGCAGTTCATCCGCGGTCAGGATTTCCTTGTTGAGGATATAGTTGCCGTCGGGTGTGCGCGCGATATCCAACGTAATGTCGTTGTAGAACACCTCTACCTTGAGCGTATTGTTCGTTGCGGAAAATTCGTGAACGAGGGACAAGCTGCCTGGACGCGTCATCTCTTCAACACGCGTGTAACTACCATCTCCACATGAATAACTCCCAATCTCGCCTGAAGGTTGAAAACTGGGAATGCGAATGTATCTCTTATTGAAAACTTTTCCTTTTTCTGTGCCTGATCTTCGTGGATCGGCATAATGGCTTTTGTATTGCCCGTCTTCCATGGACTCCAGCCAGCCAAGAAAGTACAGGGTAAAATGCTGCACGCTGTTGGCGGGATCATTCCGCGTTTTGCTAAAGGTGATCATTTTCGGTCGGTCGAGATCCTCCAATGTGATTTCCGCTTGATCCATCCCGTTGGTGCCGGGTTTCAACTCCAGGTGGAAAATCTGGTCGGCATAGAGTGCTTTGATTTTCCCGTAACACTCTTCGGCGTCATCAAGACGCTTCTTTGCCATCTCCTCCGCAAGATTTCTGTAAAGCGCGAATGTCTGCTCACTGATTGGTTCGCCGTGCAATACCTGGGCGAAGCGATACAGGAGATCTGGCTTGATCGAATCGAGGCCTTCAATGTTGGAGATACTGATGTAAACCTTGTACAGCTCCTGGGCGGAAAGGTCCGGCGTCTCGAGATATTTTTGCGTGGCTTCCCGCAGAATATCCTCGGGCACGGAATTCGCGCGGAATATTTCGATGAAGTAGGCAAAATTTTGCTGGCAAAGCTCCACCGGGAAAGATTCCGGGAACGCCGCATCCCGACATTTAGAATGAACCATATGGATATGGGGAAGCGGATTTTCCGCCGCATAATAGGCAGGACCCGCTATGACAATCCTTTCATTGCCTTTTTGATATCTTCCATGCGACTCGTGTTCCCAGTTTGCCGAGACCAATTCGTTCGATATGGCCGTCAAGAACTCCGGACTGTTATCCGGAAGTCTGTAAAGATTTATCTGTTGCTCTGGAGTAAAGAAATGGGCCACTTGCACGGCATTGGAGACAAAGGAAAGTTTAGGTTGATCCATCGTGTCCGGCTCAATGGCCAGCGGCTCCGGCAGCGCGGAAACGACACTCGTTTCGTTCCGGCTTCGCAAGCAATTGGCCAATTGCTGTTCAACCGAGTCTCCGAGTTCATCTATTGCCTTGTCGCGATTGCCACGGGAATACTCGGCACGTACGGAAATGCTGATCTCCGGACTATCCATTTCATACAACAGTCGACGCTGGCGGCTTGGCCGCGATGCGAAGTTGATGTGCGAAAAGGGGGTCTCGATGTTGAATGCGATTTCCGCATCGCCGGACGGCTGCGGTTGAAAGAATCCCGCAAACCCGGGATCCTCTTTTGCCAGAATCTTCATCACGCTTTTCGGGAGTTGAGGTTGCGGCTCAGGTTTTTTTGGCATTTTCTGATCCAGCGTCTTGCTTACCAGCAGGACAAGGTCGTGACCATTCAGGGCTTGCGGCAACACCTGCCCAAACGCAATCAACTCAACAGGGATACTGGACTTGGCTTGCAACTGCTCCATCAATTCCATCGTCTCCTTGCTCTCGTCTCCAGCCAGCAAGTGGATGCGGGTAATGGGGAGTTTGATGCCGTTGTTGCTACTACTGCCCATGCTACTGTCGATGCTTTGGTAGGTGTTATTCATATTCAACTTTAGGTCAAACGGAGGCGAAACCAGACAGGCAACCGCCAGCACCAGAATCGCCGCTTTTTGCCAAAGCCGCGTGGTGCCGGCATTGTGCATGATCGCTGCCTGCGCACGGGGGCGCAGCAGCAATACCCACAACATGCATGCCGACATGGCCACCATAATGCCGTGCCAGAGAGCGGCATGGGCCATGGTGGGATCCTGTATCATCGGGCCCAGCTCGACTACCGCCATGAAGATCAAAAACCGGCGCGCCCGGTTTGATCCCCGTGTGACGCGCGTGGATGCAATGATCTGGAGTACGGAAAGGATGACCAGACCCACGATGAATAGGGACAAGAGGATCGGATGGGTGGACGAGGACGACCAGGTACCGGGACCATCCGCCATGTCGAAAATACGTGCCATGATGTATGCCGCGCCAACGAGCATGACAATCTTCAGGAAACCAAAGACCTTGGCCAGCGCGGAAACCAGCCGCAGCGGAACATCGGGCAGCGGAAAGGCTTCCTTCGAGATGGGCAACGGAGCGGCCGACGCCAGCAACCGTTCCTTGTCGGCTTCGCCGAGATCCGGCAGGGACCGGATCCGCGCTTCTTCTTCCGACTGCTCCAGCAGCAACGCCCGACGGCGCTTTTCCTTGACCATTACGACGAGGATGGTGACCAGCAGTACCAGCAGGCAGATCCATGGATAGATATTCCTCATGAACTCCTGCGCAGTCTGCATGCTCTCCATGGCCATGGCTGTTGAATAATCCATCTCTGCACCACCCCTTCTTCTATAGTTTGTTCAATTGATCCAGCGCTTCTTTCGTCGATAATTCGCCGCGTTCCAAGGATTCGATGATCCGGGCTCGTTCAGTCCGCTTGTCGGCATCGAGCTGCTGCAGGTTGGCGATCACCTTGTCCAGCCGGTTGCGCACCGTTGGATAGGACAGGTTGAGGTGTTTGCCCACCTCCTTCAGCGAGCCGCCCGCAAGCACAAACAATTCGATAAACTGGCAATCCTCGGGCGTTAGACGGGCTAATCGCGGAAGGCTGACCGTTCCCCGGATCGTAAGATCGCATGCAGGGCAAGTCACTTCGCTGATCTCCAAGGGACCACCGCAGCTGTTGCATTTCATGGGGAATCGCGCCATACGCCCGCCTTTTTTTAATTTATTGAGGCCAATGTTTGATAATATTGATATTCAAGTCAACATTATTAAATATATTTTGCCGTAGCGAGCTCCAGTGGGTTCAACGAGGAGAAGGAAAAGGGATAAAAAAGGCAACCGAAGGAATAGTTCCCACGCCAAGCCGCTA
>JAAYDL010000248.1 GCA_012729265.1 Lentisphaerota bacterium
ACGTCGGCGAAATCAAACTTCCTCCGCTCCGTGAAAGACGCTCTGACATTCCCAAACTGGCGCTTCACATTCTCGATAGGTTGAATGGCTCTTTGCGACGACCCAAGAGGTTGTCGGCGGAAGCCTTGTCCAGGCTGCAATCTCACAACTGGGCGGGAAATGTTCGCGATTTGGAAAACGTCATCGAGAGGTCTGTTCTTCTTTGCCGCAACGATGTTTTGGACGCAGATGACCTCCTGATCACGGAACCGGTCACCTACGCCGACCCACTGGATGCACTTCCCGAGCCTTACGAGGGATTCTCATTGGATGAGTTTCTCGGGAGCGCTCGGAAGCAAATGATCCTCCGGGCGCTTGAAGCAGCCAACGGCAATCAAAGCCGAGCGGCTCGAATGCTTGGGGTCACGCCGCAGGCGGTGCACAAGTTCTTGCAATCGAGACCAAAGACTTAAACCAGGGCTGAAGGTGTTTCAATCTGGGTTGAAGGAAGAGATGATGTCAGAACTAACGACAAATGAGCTAACACCTATGATAACAGCGGGTCGTCGTTCACTCCGGGAAGTGGCATGGGCCTTGCTCTATATCGGACACAGACAGACCGATCAAGGGTCCGAAACCAGAAAGGAGCAGCCATGCCAACATTTACGGTCACATCAATCATCGACGGAGATACTTTCGAGGTCACCCCTCAATGGAAATGGAACGGTGAGACGGGCACCCGAGTCCGCCCGGCGGGCTACGACGCCCCGGAGCTTCACGCTTATGGCGGCCAAGCGGCCAAGGACCGGTTGTCGAGGCTCATATATGGGGGGCAAGTCGAACTCCGGACTGCCCACAAGATCGACCGGAGACGCCTGGTCTGCGAGGTCTATTTCAGAAACACGAATCTTGCGGATTACTTTCCCGAGTGGCAGTGATCGGCTGAAATTTCAGGAGGAGCGCCTGTGAAGGATTATTCGACCGAAGCAGATGCGAGGATCGTCATCGACGATCTGCTCCGCCAGGCGGGGTGGGACCCCGCCGACAAGTCGCAGGTGCTCACCGAGGTTCACGTTCGTGACACATCTTGGGTCACTTCTGAACCCGTTGCACCCTATGGGTACAAACCCGGCCGGAAAACGGAGGACGGCGATGAGATACCAACCGGCCGGGCAGACTATGTCTTGATGGACCGGCGCGGTCGCCCGCTTGCCATCATAGAGGCAAAACGCACGGCCATAGAGCCCTATACGGCCAAACAACAGGCGCTGCCATATGCCAAGAAAATCGGCTCGCCGTTCATTTTTCTTACGAATGGCGAACTCATCTATTTCTGGGACTACGGCAACGACGACGCCCGGATCGTCAACTCGCTCTTTTCCCGCCGCGATCTTGAACGCTTGGTGGAGATGCGCGCCACTCGGAAGCCGCTCGCGTTAATAAAAATCCCCGAGTATTACCTGCGCCAAGGCGAGACCCGGCAGGTGCGGCCCTATCAGCGAGAGGCCATGCAGGCTCTGGACCACGCTGTGGAGCTCGGCAAGCGCCGTTTTCTGATTGAACTCCCCACCGGCACAGGCAAGACGGATCTCGTCTCCATCTATATCAAACGGCTCATTCAATCCGGACGCGCCGAGCGGGTTCTGTTTTTGGTGGACAGAGAGCAGCTTGCCAAACAGGCGCTCGAAGCCATGCAAGACATTCTGAACCAGTACAGCAGCTACTGGCTGCGTCCCGGCATGGTCCGGCAGGAGCAACAGATTACGGTCTGTCTGCTCCAGACGATGATCAGTCGTTACACGGAATTCACCAGTGGCTATTTCGACGTGGTCATCGCCGACGAATGCCACCGTTCCATCTATGGCTCTTGGCAGACCGCGCTCACGCATTTCGATGCGCTTCATATCGGACTGACCGCAACCCCCTCGGCCTATATCGAGCGGAACACATTCCGATTCTATCAGTGCCGCGATGGCCGGCCGGATTTTACTTTCCCGATCTTGCAGGCATTCCGGGAGGGATATCTGTGTCCCTACAAATTTGCCACCGGCATCACCCAAATCCTTGCCGAAGGTGCGGAGATTGATGAGCAAACATACGACCCGTCCGAATTTGAACGCAAATGGACGAACGAGGACACCAACAAGAAAATGATGCAGGAGTTCGACCGGCTCGCCTGTGAGAACTTCAAAGAGCTGGCTCCGGGTCAGAAGACCGGACCCGGCAAGACCATCGTTTTTGCCATCACCAAGCACCATGCCGCACGGCTCGCTCACTACTTAAACGAATTACATCCCGAACTGAAAGGTCAGTACGCCGAGGTTATCACCAGCGACGTTGCAGACGCCGACGATCTCATCCGCAAGTTCAAACGCGAGGTGTATCCGCAGGTGGCCGTCAGTGTCGGCATGCTGGATACCGGCTTCGACTGTCGGGAAGTGCTCCACCTGGTAATGTGCCGCCGGGTGCGCAGCCCCATCCTCTACCAACAGATGCGGGGGCGTGGAACCCGCACCGCGGATCATATCCGGAAGCAGAAATTTGTCATCTATGATTTCTTCGGCAACCACGACTACTTCAACGACAGCGATACCGACATTTTCACCGGCATCGGTCGCGGACATGCTCCTGACGGTGAACGCAAACCACCCAAACCGCCAGGTGACCTTGTCGAGCTTGGCCTCGAGGACGAGTGGCTCCACGCGGTCACCTATGTGGAGGTAGGACCGGAGGGTGAGCGAGTTGACAAGCGCGACTACGTCTCCAATTGGGAAACGAGCGTTCAATCCGCTGTGAAGGATGACCCGATCATCCAGAAGGTCCGGCGGGGAGAATTGCTCACCGAAGACGAGGAGAGGGCGCTGGCTGACCGGCTCAACCGGCCGGAGATGTACTTCAACGAGGAAAACCTTCGCCGAGCTTACCGCCAGCCGGGCGGCAACCTGATCGATTTTATCAAGGCCGCTCTTGGCACCCTCAAGATCAAACCCCGCGAGGAGGAGTTGACTGAGAATTTCCAGGCTTGGCTGGTCGCAAAATCGATCACGCCCCAGCAGGCGCAGTATCTCTCCCTCTTAAAGAACCGCGGCATCGCCCGCGGCCGCATCGAGCTGGAGGATTTGTTCCAGCCGCCGCTTTCCATTTTGAATGCGGCAGAGCTGGGCGTTGAGCTCTTCGGCGAGACGGGGCTCAAGGAAATCATCCAGGATTTGAACGATTCGGTCTTCATGAAGAAGGTCGCATAAGGAGCAGCGATGAACCAGGATTTGCGCAGAAAATTGAACCGGATCACAGACATCCTTTGGGCCGGCGGTGTCACCAACCCGGTTACCTATATCGAACAGATATCCTATCTGATCTACCTCAAGCTGCTCGATGAGGAGGAATCCAGTCGCGAACTTAAAGAGCGCCTCATGGGCAAACAGACCAACGGTAACGGCAAACTGCTTTATCCCAAACAGGCCGAGCGTTTCCGTTGGTCCAAATGGCGTTTCAAGAGCGGCATAGACCTCCGCGACTTCGTGCGGGACCACGTTTTTCCCTACATGGCTTCGCTGGTGAAGGAGGAGCCACAGATCGCCGAGTATTTCCGCGACGCCGTGCTTGAGGTCGTTGACCCCAACGTTCTCAAGCAAGTGGTGGACGAGATCGACGGCATCGACTTCGCCAAGCTCGGCACCGACGTGAAGGGCGACATCTTCGAGTACATGCTGACCCACCTGGGGCAGTCCGCTCTGAACGGCCAATTTCGAACGCCCCGCCAGATCCGAACCATGATGGTCGAGATGGTGGACCCCAACCTCGG
>JAAYDL010000249.1 GCA_012729265.1 Lentisphaerota bacterium
CTAAATGCCCCCCCCCCCAGTTCAAGTATTATTTTGATATTTCTCATATTAAGTAAAAATCACTTCACTGATATGCTTAGATATTGCGTAAATAAAGGGATTCTATGCCTCTTGTGTGCTGTAAAATATGCACTGAATTTTCCGAAAAAGGTCTATCGATCCATGCACATAGGGCTCTTGAGCCCTACTCGTAAAAAGAATCAGAGATCTCATCGTAGAAGTGATTACGCCAGCAGACGGTAATCTCTCTCCGGCGCGCTCTTTTTCACGCGACGAAGGAAAACACACCCACGACGACGCAAATTAAGATGGGCAGGCAGAGATGCCTACCCCACATTTTCAGTCGGGTTCATTTTAAACGCTCTAAAAATCAACACGCGATTCGCGACGCTTAATTGTCGGATCTATAGTTTGTTTTTCCGGGGTTGCCTGCTCAGCGACGGGGCCGCCAAGATGGCTGCGATACGGGAGCAAGGCAGCCTGGAAGGCTGCGGTACAGGGAAAAAGGTAGCGTCTCCGCTATGCCGGTGGCGTTTTCGGGAATAGGCCAAATGTGCATGAGCCGGCGCGTAGCGCAGGCTGTACTTAGCACAGTCGTTTACGTTGATTCACCGCGTTCAGTTCCAAAGAGGCGCCTGCTTCAGCAGGACGAGGGATCATCTCTTCTCCTTTTTACTTCGGCTTTCCGCCCTCGATCGCGCCGGCGGGTTATCTCCGGCGCCGCTCATCATGAGCATCAACAGGGCCGGTCCTCCCAGAACCGCACCGGAGATCATCCCAATCTGTTTAGAATGCTTAATTCAGCTTATTCAGGTGTTCCCCTCACTCCAGCTCGGGGCGGCAGAGTTCGTAAAAGTTGCACTGTGAGCAGCTGGTTGGGTCGAGGGCGAGTTCCCACTCTTCTTTGGGCAGCGGCTCGTTTTTATTTCGGTCGCAGTCGACGAGGTATTCGGTCATTTCGCCGACAGAGTCGCTCATTAGCGCCTTGGTTTCGTCGAGCTCCTCCTGCGTCAGTTGGAACGGGAGCACCTGACCTTCGTTGAGATATTCGACGTAGAGGAAAATGTTATCCAGCGAAGCCCCGTGCTTAACGATGGCCCAGAGCGCGTAGAGCGAGAGCTGGAGCTTGTGCTGCTCCGCCTTGATTTTTCCGGCCTTCCAATCGTGAATATGCACCTGATCGCCGATCTTGTAGGCATAGTCGGGAATGGAATAAATTTTTACGTCCTCATAAAAGAAGTGCTCCACATCGCCGCCCATCTCCGGCACGGCAATCTGAAATTCCTGCGCCGGCGCGATGGAACGGATGCGCGGCAGGACTTTATCGATAAAGTTGTCGATGCAGTTCTGCACCTGCGCGGCAACCTGACGTTTGGCGGCATTTTCGTCTTCCATGGTTTTGTAGTAATGCTCGCGCAGGCAGCAGAAGCGCTTCGGGCTGCTACGCCAGTTGCCCTCGTTCGACTCGTTCCACTTTTGCGTTAAAAACGGGCGGGCAATTTTTTCCCAAGCCGTTTTGCTGTCGACGGACACGCCCTGCTGATGCTGCTTGAGCACCCACATAATGGCATTTTCCGCCGCCTGCCCCATCAGTCCCCAGCGGTTATCCATTTTGCTGAGCCGATACGCGAGCTTCTGCTCCGCCGTGGCGGTACGCGCCCAGCCGCCCCACATCCCGTATTTACTCCAGTAGCGCCGACGCCGGCACTGCTCGAAATCCTCCGCCGCGCTGAACGACCACGAAAATGTATTTTTTAGTTCACCCATAAATTATTCCCGATTAAGCCTCGGCAAAAGCTCCAGCTTTGCCGAAGCAGTTATTGGTTATCAGTTAATGGTTATTCGTGCAAACCACAACAACCAACAACCAACAACCAACAACAATCAACTGATAACCGGCTCTTGCAGAACCATAGGTTTTTCAAGAGCCTCTTATATTAATAGCAGGATTCGGGGGCACAGGAAATCAAAGAATCAAGTTGCTCGCTCTGCGTTCTTTGTGACCTTGGTGTTTAAAAGCGTGCACAATAGAGAGAAATAACTCCGTGCCTCAGCGACTCCGTGGTGAAATAAGGTGGGTCCTTGTCGGGTTACGCGATTATTTTGTCCATCATCATTCTGTAAATAACCCGCTCCGAAACGAGGCACCAAAGTTGTAGCAAGGGAGCTGCTCTATCGGCTGATCACTCACGACGGCGGCGGCATATTGCGAGTCGACTTCCAGCCGATGAAAAAACCAGCCGCCTTTTTCCGCAACGTCTTCAATTGGAACGCTCATGCGCTTCAGCTCAGAAAAGAGCCTCGATCCACACGCTTTAACGTAGGCTTCCTTGCGGGCCCATAATTCAAAAAAGAGCGCACACGGATCGTTCGCCGCCAACATCGCGGATTGCTCCTCTAAACTGAAATACCGCTCTACAATCGGTGCCACCTTCATCGTCCGCTTAATTTTTTCAGTATCTACGCCGATTTTGCGACCCCGTCCGATCGCAATAAGAGCCCATTCCGAGGAGTGAGAAACGTTGAACGCAATATCCGAATTTCGGATGTACGGCTTTCCGTTTTCGGTGTAGGAAAAATCAATCGCTTCGACCGGGATCCCGGTGTATCCGGAGAGCAGCATCCGCAGAGCACCGCGCGCCGAAATGGAAGATACCCGATCCGCTGCACGCCGGAACCGAGCAGCCTTTTCTCGCTCGTGCGCACTGAGCACGAGCTCCAGCTCTGCGGCCCGATCCTGCACCTCGGGAACGTGTACGCCCCAGATATGAATCGCCTCCTTCGGCAACGCAGGGAAGCTGTTAATGTGGTCAATCATGTCCATGAAGCGCGCATTCTTGTGCAGATCCTCGATCAGCGCAACTGTACAGTACAAAAAAGCCTGAAAAGAGAGGTTCCTACTGGATTTTTATCCTCGACATATGCGGTCATGATTCCGTTGACGCCGCCTCCCCTGAAGGGTATCTTGCGGCCCGATTGGAGATTGATCTATGAGTCGAATGGAACAGAGAACAGCGGGTGTGCCGACACTTAAACGCTTGCCTCTTTACCTCCGCCTGCTGCGGCAGATGAAGGAGCGGGGCGAAGAATATGCATCCGGAGCCGTTGTTGCCCGCGAACTGGACCTCGACCCGATTGTGGTCCGCAAGGACCTTGCTGTTACGGGAGCGGTGGGCCGCCCGCGCTTGGGCTTTCCTATGGACGAAATCATTTCCGCCATCGAAGATTTTCTCGGCTGGTCCAACACCAGCGATGCCTTTCTGGTCGGCGTCGGCAATCTCGGTCGGGCTCTGCTCGGCTACAAAGGGTTTGAGCAATACGGCATGAAAATTGTCGCCGCTTTCGACAGCAACCCCGAAATTATTGGAACCAAAGTCCACGGGAAACCGATTATGGATGTGTCCAAAATGCCCGCGATGGCCAAGCGGATGCACGTACAGATCGGCGTACTCACCGTCACCGCTTCGGTTGCACAGGGCGTAGCGAATATGATGATTGAAGGCGGGATCCGTGGCATCTGGAACTTTACGCCCACGACGCTTGATGTTCCGGACAACGTCATTCTCCAACGCGAAGAACTCGCCTCCAGCCTCGCGGTTCTCTCTCACCGCCTTTTGATTAAAGACGGTCAGAAGTCCTGAGCATCGACCAACTGCTGCAGGAAACGCTCGAGAAGGCGCTTTAATTTGACCGGCGGCTTATCCTGAAGCACATATATGCCGTCTTCATTTTCCCGAACATAGGTTCGCCAGTTATTGGCTTCGCGCCACGGCATAATGACATTGTCCAGCGCCTGCTCCGCTGTTTCTGGTGCCAGTCCAAACTGTCCGCAGATCGACAGACACCGCGCACGGTTTACTCCGCCGCGCTGAACGGCTTCGTAAGCGTAATATTCCGGCGGTTGGGTATCTACGGATGCATCGGCATCGAAATAGGGATTACGCGGTGCCGGAATACCCGCAGGCTTCATGTTTTCGTGACCATATGTATAAAATCCCCGCATCAGTTGAATCGCCCGGTCCAACGTCTCGCTCTGTGCCGCCAGATCAACGGGTTCCGCTCCTGAACGCTGCGACAGCTGCACATATTCCTCTACGCCGTCGACGACGGCCTTCATCACTCGATCTGCCTGCATTGAATTCATGGCGTGAGATAGTACAAAACCGAGACGACGGTTCAATCGAAATACTCAACCCTTGATTTTGCCTATTTTATGTGCTACTTTCTCGCTATGAACTTTCAGAACTACACTTTCTCATCTGCATTCCCGCGTGCCGCCAACTATCGACACGGCAAAAACTCAACCGTGTGCGAATCGTCCCCCTCCTATCATTCCTTCCCTTACCGAGAACGCCACCTTCAATGCCTCTGGGCTGACCCGCGCCTGCGCCCTGTTAATCTCTCTACTACCGACGGAGAACCTATTGAGGTGGAACATCCCGGCGACTGGAATCTGGAGGCCGGCCCCGACTTTTTGAATGCGATCTTGCGCATCGGAAGAGAACGGCGGCGCGTGGGCGGAGATCTCGAAATTCATATTCATCCCGCCGACTGGAAGCAGCATGGTCACACCCATGATCCGCGCTACCGCAACGTTCGTTTCCATGTGGTCTTTTTTCCGGGGCTCGAAATTCCCGGTCTGCTGCAAATTCCGCTGCAGAAGCTGCTCAGTACCGATCCGCACTTTTCGTTTGAAAACATCGACACCACGGCCTACCCCTACTCGATTCCACACGGAAACTTTCCTCTCAAACCCATGCATCCCGACCAAAAAACCGAGTGGCTCGAAAGCGCGGGCGAAGAACGGCTGCGTCTTAAAACCGAGCGGCTGGCGCTGGCCATACAGACAAAAAGTCCTGATCAGGTTTTGTGGGAGGAGCTGCTTGCGGCTCTCGGATACAAAAACAACAAAGCTCCTTTTCGCCGACTCGCCGCGCTTTTTCCCCTTGCACGTATTCCCGCAGCAGCAGAAACCCCCGACGAAACCTATGCTCTACTCCTCGGGCTCTCTGGTCTGCTCCCCAAAAATCCCGATCCTGACTGGAGTATCAAAACGCGCATGTTTGTCCGGACACTCTGGGATTTTTGGTGGAAAAAGAACAATGATCTCTCCGAATTTTCCTTTAACTGGTCAGACTGGTCGCTTTCGGGCATCCGGCCGGCCAACCACCCGGTCCGTCGCCTTATGGCTGCAGCATATTATGCTTTTCGGATTCAATCCATTCCTCAAAATGCCGAGCTATTATCCTCTTTCCCGATCAATTTTTGGACCACACACATCAGCTGGAAGCGCGAGTGCTCCCCAACCTCGCTCGTCGGCGAAGCGCGTGCACACGCCATGATTACCAACATTCTCGTTCCTTTCCGCGCGGCTATCGGCGAAACGAAGCTCACTCTTCAGAATCTACCCACCGAGCCGAGCAACAGCATTATTCGGCAAACCGCCCACACGCTGTTCGGTCCCGATCACTCTCCCAAAGTCTACCGCTCCGCCCTCGCCCGGCAGGGCCTCATTCAGGTTTTCCACGACTACCTCGTCAGCCATCGGCTCAACGAGCTTACTGATCTCGTCTGATCCATTTGGGAGGCATGGAGAAGAGCGACCTCTGGTCAACTCCTCCTATTTGAAACGAGCAAGCAGTGGGCTCTTTTTCCGCTTTATTGTTTTCATCCGCACCGCAGTTCCTATTATAAGCAGCGTTTTAGGAGCCGTTATGGATTTGGAAGTTTGTGTTTTGGCGAGCGGGAGTTCTGGGAACTCTATTTACATCGCCTCCCCGAAAACCAGAATATTGATTGACGCCGGGTTGAGTGCCAAGCAGGTTGCCCTGCGTTTGGAACAGATCGGTGTAGTCCCCGAAAGCATTAACGGCATCTGCGTTTCGCATGAACACAGCGATCATGTCGGAGGCATCCGCGTTTTACAGAAACGCCACGGCACTCCGGTCTATACCAATGCCGGCACCCTTAACGGAATCCGCCGACAACCCAAAGGCAGCGAAATTGCGGTACAGATTTTTCAGACCGGCTCTCCGTTTACGATCGGCGACATTCGAGTTGAGCCCTTTTCCGTTCCACACGATGCGTACGAGCCAGTCGGCTTCCGTTTGCAGGCTGGCTCCTTTTGTGTGGGCGTTGTAACCGACCTAGGGATGAGCACCTCACTGATTCAGCAAAAGCTCAAAGGATGCAATGCCATTGTATTGGAATCCAATCACGACGAAGATCTCCTGCGCGAGGCCCCTCGCCCGTGGTCGCTCAAACAGCGCATACGGAGCCGACAAGGCCACCTCTCCAACATTGATGCTGCACGCCTGATCGCGGAGTGTGCCACCGAACATCTCGAACACGTGTTTCTCGCCCATCTGAGCTCCGACTGCAACACGCCGGATACGGCCCTGCGCACGGTGGCTTCTCAGCTCCGTCTCGACGGGCTCGGGCACATTAATCTGGAAGTCACAGGGGCCGCCGGCATATCCACAATATGGCGTCCGGTCGGTCGATAGAGGCCTTTCACCTTCCCAAGAAAGTGCGTCCGACAAGCGCTCCATAAACAAAAAACCCCTCCGTTATGAAGAGGGGTTTTCTGCGAGACGATTCGATCTGGCTTAGAAACGATGCGTAATCTTACCGCTGATCATATACGCATTGTAACCGTCAGCAAACAGACCGTCTACGTCCAGACCCACTTCCGTTGACGAATTATTCCATTCGGAAAGGCGAATCCCTGCACCGATTTTGAAGAGGTTATCTTCCGTTTCAATCAGTGGAGTCTCAACGACGGTCGCACCGCCCAAGAAGCGGTATGTTTCCGGGTCCATATCTGCATTAAAATCATGGACTAAATGTGCACGGACTTCGGGCTGCATGAACACTTCATGACTTCCTAGATCAATTTTCCGGATCATCGTGAGCGTAGCGCCGATCGTACCGACCGAAGAAAATTGGTCGTAGGTGTCGTATTGCTTGGTCGGCAATCCAATAGCCGACTTTTCATCATACGAATCGCGGCTGTAGTACGTTCCCAGGAAGGAGGCCTCCGGGGTCAGCATAAGCCAATCGTTAAGCGCGATTCCATATCCACCACCCACGTAAAAACCGAGTGCGTTCGCATCATAATTACCCGTGTATCTAAGGCCATTGAACTCGGTGTCAACATTGTTCATTGCATAGTTTACATTGAGGTCCATATAGGCATTCTCAATATACGCGGAGAGATATCCGATAAGATTGAGCGTATCAATTCTGGCATCATTTCCTTCATTCCCATTCACACTGCTTTGTGAAAATCCGCCGGCAATACCAATCATCATGTTATTAAAGCGTTTATCTATACCCAGCATTGCGCCGCCGGTGCCCACATCATACCCAGCAATCTTGTCAACCGTGTCCTGATGGGCCGTAGAACCGAAGCCTTCTCCCCAAATCTGCCAAGATTCCGGCAAACGAACGCCTGCCAAAGAGGCCCCTTCTTCGGCGTTGCGCATCGAACTGGCAACGTCGTCATATCCGTATCGGCCTTCCACTCGATCCGAGAAAGAACGAAGCCCGTCGGTACTCATTTTTGATTCCGCTCGATCGGAAAAGTTACGAAGCAAGTCCCACCCAGCAGCACCACTTGGGCCCGCAACAGGATAACCCACGCCCTCATGGTTAAGATAAGAGTGCGTGCGATTGTTGATAACGCCGACATAAACCTTCTGATTCGCTACCACCGACTTCGCTGACTGAGTCGTACGAATCAACCCATTGGTGAACGCGTTTCGCCCCGATTCAAGAGTCGTTGTCAACCCGCCCAGATCAAACAAAATATTGGAGCTTGAAGCGCTGCTACTCACTATAAGGCTCATATCTGCAACTGCGATGCCTAAAGGGGAGGCATTGTCAACAGCGAGCATTTCATCAATATCGCCCATATAGTATTGCGCCCGAAGCTCCTTATTGGTTAGGCCGCTATTGACAATATTGGTTAGGCCGATATTGACAAACTTTCCCAACCATCCTGCTACACCTTGATAGGGGTTATCTAAAATAACATTTAAATTAGTAACACTACTGTTTATATCTGTAGCCGTTGCCAGTAGAAGATTCGTCCCGATTGTTATCTTTGCTCCTGTATCGTTCTTGATTTTCCAAGTGGCGCCGTCCTCAATCGTCAATAAACCCGCATTCAGTCTCCCCATGCCAACCCCTTTGGTAGAAGTAATTATAGTCGAATTGGTTTTGATGTAAGCAGACGAGGCTTCGTTTGCTGCTTGGCTGCTACCAAGATCCAATGTTCCTCCTGATTCAACCACCAAACCACTACTAAACTTCGCATGTGCATTCCCCCCAACAATGAAACTGCCGGACAAACTGAACTCGTTTGTACCAGCCAGCTCTACATAATATGCCGTTTTGCCGGAAATACTGACATCAGAAAGTTGTCCATCAGTCCATTCTGTTATCGTCAGTGTATCCCCTTGAAAAAGAAGAGGCGCATCATTCGTAAACGTACTCTTTAGAGCCAATGTCGAAGCTGCAGTATTATCAATCAGAATTCCATCATCAAAATTTCCGCCTTCAAGAGTAAGGTTTACTGCACCTTTTCCAGTCACATAAATGGATTTCCCGGCCTGCATCGTGTTCGTCCCAACCATTCCAGCTTCACCTCCGATAAACGTACCGCCTTTAATGGTCACGTCCTTCTTCCCACTCCCACTTACCAACAACGCATTACCCCCATCAGCGATCCCCGGAGTTGTTTCTTGCACGGACACGCTGCCGCCATTACCACCGATTACCTGTGTATCATCACTTAAATCCAGTATCACGGTCGAGTTCGCTTCATCTACAACAATACCGTCTCCGCCAACAGCATCCCCTGTAGTAGGAGGGGTACGAATCTCACCGCCGTTGCCTCCGTTGAAAATGCTGTTTGTTGCATGTAGCGTAGAAGTCCCCCGCAAGGTGAGACCAGACCCGGCATTAGCGGTTGATTTGCCTGCATACGGAGCAATTATCGTTCCACCGTTACCACCGAGAATCGTCGCTTTATTAAACACACCATTGGTAACATTCTTGAGCAACATCCCGTCTCCGCCATCAACGTAAAATTTAGCGCTGCCCACCACGTTCGAAACAACCGTTATAACTCCACCGTCACTCCCTTTAATCGTGGAATCAGTAACGGTCATATTATGTTCCGTTGCCGAAGAACTCAGGCCACCGCGTCCTAAGGAATAAAAATAAGAAGATTCGTTAGTAGTAGACGCCGTCGTCCACGCCTTATCAGTCCAGTTCGAGGCAGTAATCGTGCTATCCGTGATCACATAATCCGCCGCAGTGGCATCACTGATCACCCATGCGTCAGAAGTCGTCTCATTCACTTCTGCGAGAATATTTGTATTAAATAAGTCCACAGCACCGGCTCCTCCCGGAACAAGAACCGATCCGACGCCGACTACTGCAATTATCAACAACGCTGTTTTTTTCATTATTCCCCCACTTGTGTAAAAAAAAACTATAGTTAATCTCAACGGCACACACTCCCATAATGTCGGACGATTGTCATGCGCAAATTGCAAGAAAACCTCATCCCCTCCAACACCCCCTACAGCCATGTGCCGGAGAGGACGATTTTATTCACTTGATGACCCGAAGAATATACACAATAGTCTCCACTAATGAAATCGGTTATTGCAGATGGAATACACTACTTCGGCCTATCAGGTTTCCCTATCACCGTCCGAAGGGTCGGGACCGATGCCCACCGTACACCCTCGCATCCGCACGATTTAACCGAGGTTGAACACAGTCATGATTTTTCCGAACTCGTTATCGTAACCAACGGCAGTGCGATGCACTGGCTGGAAGGAACCGACTTTCCCGTTGCTGCCGGCGACATCTTTCTCCTTCAAGGGCGCCAACGGCACTATTTCCACCAACGAACCAACCTTGAGCTGATCAACATCATGTATGATCCCAATCAGATCGGTCTTCCGGAAAATGAACTGCGCCGCATGCCGGGCTACTGCGCCATGTTTATGCTTGAACCCAACTATCGCCGCCAACACCGTTTTGCCAGCCGGCTGCACCTCGGACGCGTTCTCCTTGCGCGCGCTGAACGACTGGCCGAAGAAATGGAGGTGGAAAGCATCTCCACAGACACGGGTCACTCCATCGTTCTGCGTGCAAAACTGATGGAACTGCTTGTCTTTCTCTCCCGCGCCTACACGAACTCCGACTCGGTCGAAGCACACGCCCTCTTACGGTTGGGCGATGTGATCGGCGCACTGGAAAGCGATTATGCAAAAGACTGGAAGCTGGATGATCTGGTAAAGGTTGCCCACATGTCGCGCAGTAATCTGATGCGGACCTTCCGCAAGGCCACCGGCAAAACACCCATTGAATATCTCCTGCGCATCCGCATCCAGCGGGCCATGGCGATGCTCCGCAACAGCGACCGCACCATCACGGAAATTGCGATGGAGGTTGGCTTCAACGACAGCAACTATTTTTCCCGCCAGTTTCGCCGAATCACGAACGAATCACCGCGCGATTTTCGACGCGGCAGCACCCCGTCCGCGCCGCCGCGCCTCTGATTCAGAGCTCAGAATGCTCCGTTTTTCGACGCAGACGAACGAATTACGCCGCAACCGCTTTATAAATCAGCGAGATCGAGGTTATCAGCAATACGGCGCAAATAAGGACAGTATAATGTTTCTCCTGCGTTCGCCGGGTCAGCCACCAACCGAAACCGACGCCCAGCGGAATCACCGGCAGCAAAATCACACCCAACCTGAGATTTCCGGCCTCGATCCGATCCATCAGCGAAAACGGCAACAGCTTTACCAGATTCAGCATCCAGAAAAAGGCGCAACTCGTGGCGGCAAAAACCCGTTTATCCAGTTTCTGTGGTAACAGATACATCTGCATCACCGGACCGGCGGCATGCGCCAGTGTGGAGGTCATCCCGGCAGCAAAACCGAACGCAGAACCACTGCCCCAATTAGGAACGGCCGTGTGGACATGACGGAGAATCCACTTTTTTGCCGCAAAATAGATCACAAAACAGATGCCGAGAATACCGATCAACGCTTTGAGCATCCGATCCGAAACGGCCACCACGGCATCGTTGGAAACGAATAAAACACTCGCCAGCGCAACGCCAACTAAAGTTGCCGGAATAAGGTATCCCAATCGTTTCCACTCCACATGACGCCAATAAAAGGCCATGGCCACCGCATCCATCAGACACAGCATCGGGAGCATAAACCCGACACCCTGCCGCGCGGCCTGCGTTTGAGCCGGCCACATTAAGATCAGGAGCGGAAGCGCAATCGAGCCCACAGGGAATCCGCCCTTCGCCATCCCGGTTAAAAACAGGCTGAGCCCAATCCAGAAGAGGTCGGCCGAGGTGAAGGAAAGTAAGCCCATTATCTCCCAAAATAATCTAGCGACTCAATACAGAAAAACTCACCCTCAATTGGTCATTCAGATCTTCGAGTTCAATGACACGCTCAAGATATTCAGCCTTACAAATCTCTCCAACTTCAAAAGCCTCGGTTGCCCCCCTTCTTCTAACTGAGATTGCATCAAATGCTGCACATATTTCATCCATAAGAATGCGATGCCTTCTAAGGTTCTTTCTAGCAGGCCTGTTTAAGTGCAATATCTTCACCACATATGCTGCAGGATCTTTTTTTGCGCATATTTCCCCGTCAGAGCCAATCTCGAAATAATCACGTCTGTCATCTTTGAAGGGTTCCAGAAACCCAATACTTCCCTCAAATGTATGAGTTGAACTTTTCCCGACAGGCCAATGATCTGACTTAAATCGATTACATGCTGGACACGCAAGCACAAGGTTTTCTGGATCACTCTTTAAGGAAGGGAAATGCTTTTGTGGTCGAAAGTGATCTAGCTGAAAAGTATCACCACCTAAATTTTCTCGTTCCTTCGCATCACAATACACACACCTATGTTGGCAGTCCTCCGCTATTTCATTTGCGTATTGTTTATAATCAGCAAAAAAACCCCCACTCCCATATGGGCTGCTGTATTTGGCGCGCCGTGAAAGTTGTGGATAAAACATTAGCTGTGTTGCCTTAGTTTAACCTGGATATCTCGAAGGATGGCTTCTTGTTCATCTAAGCGCCCTTTTAGATCTTCATCCTCAACAAATTCGTGAGAAAGCGGCTTAATGCGATCTGCTTCCAGCTTCATGAATTCCGCTTTTTCTGTTTCAGTTAATCCTCCTTCAAGATACTTTGGCAATAATTCCGCATATCTCTGTTCGCGCTCTGAGAAAATGTCATCGTAAACATCCAAGTGTCTTCTAACCCTAGCAGATGCTCCTTTCTTATAGTCGGGATCATTTAATTCATTCTTGTCGAAGACGTATTCAACAATGAAACCTCCCTCAACGATGTCTTCCGGGTAGTTGGTCAAGATATAGATTGGCAACTTTGGGAAACGAGCTCTCACAATCTCGGCAAGATGAATCCCTTTGTAATTGGCAAGTCCCGTATCGCTTAGACGCTCATCTATCACGAGGGAGTTAAGTCTGGATTGCTCCAGTATCGTCTCCAACATATCATTCAGTGTCGGAGCTGGAGGCAATGAGTAAATCATTGCCTCTCTACCAAAAATATCTTCCAGCTCTTGAATGTAACTCTCTCGTGCCGCAGGAGTATCGTCTATGAAAAGGATTTTTTTCTCACTCATACCATCCTCCTTTACGCAAATCGCAACGAGGCACAGATATCTGGAACTCAGCTCCGCCCAGACTACTAGGAGAAATAACTTTTATTTCTCCATCTGAATGATCTTCAACAAAAGTTTTCACGATCGAAAGCCCCATCCCTGTACCAATTACGCGCCCTCTCAAATCGCGCCGCGTACTGTAGTTTGTGTCAAAAATATATTCCTCACTGCCAGCTTCGATGCCACAACCAGAATCTGAAAAATACATTTTAACATGCGCATCCATTTCTTCCAATCGAATCCGAATGATTCGATTTTCTTTCCCAACAATCCCATCCATAGCACGAATAGAATTCGTAATAAGATTAATTAATATGCTTTCCCAATCAATTTCAAAGGCCCGTATAGGTGCGATTTTTTCTGGGATGTCGGCCAAATCAGCATTGATATTCTTCTCATCAAGCGATTGCCGCAGAGTTGCACAGACCTTTTTAATTACATCATTTAAGTATACGTTCTTCCGCTTACGCTTATCTGGCCGAACATTCCCGAGTGCAAATTTCGAGAAATTTCGAATGTATGTGGTGCTGTTCTGAATTGTCTTTATATTGCTCAAAATGCGGTTACCCCCGATTTTCGGACCACTAGCTTAAGTGGAATTTGCGTTCTTGGAGTGACACGAAAGGACGCATAAAATGGGAAGAAAAGAAAGAAGAAAACTGAGTGATAAGTTCAAGGCTGAAG
>JAAYDL010000250.1 GCA_012729265.1 Lentisphaerota bacterium
AAAACATGTTTCCCCGGAGGGGATACCCATGCATAGCCACGGGCAACGCCCGCGGAAAAGAAAACCCCGATGGGGTTTATACGGGTTTTCCCCGGAGGGGATACCCATGCATAGCCACGGGCAACGCCCGCGGAAAAGAAAACCCCGATGGGGTTTATACGGGTTTTCCCCGGAGGGGATACCCATGCATAGCCACGGGCAACGCCCGTGGAACGCCCGTGGAAAAGAAAGCCCCGATGGGGTTTATACGGGTTTTCCCCGGAGGGGACACCCATGCATAGCCACGGGCAACGCCCGTGGAACCGAAATAGATAGATTGTAAACCCCAACAGGGTTTCCCAATATGTCCACCTACACCCAAATTATTTACCACATCGTCTTCGCAACCAAAAATCGACAACCCGTTCTGCTGAAAGAACACCGCGATGATCTTTACAAATATATCTGGGGCATCGTCAAAAAGCGGAACGGCCACCTCTACCGCATCGGCGGCATCGAAGATCACGTCCATCTGCTCACCAGCCTGCACCCTGCGGTCGCGTTGTCTGATCTGGTCAAAGAGATCAAGGTTGCCTCCGCCAAATGGATCAAAGAAAACAACGTCTTTCCCGCCTTTGACCACTGGCAGAACGGATACGGCGCGTTCACGAGCGGAATCGACGCAAAAGATCGCATTATCGAATATATAAAACATCAAGAACAACATCATCATTCCGAGCCATCGGCAGATGAAATGAGAAGGTTATTGGTGGAGGCTTCCGTTCGATATGACCCAAAATATTTTGAATAACGGTTAATGTTGGAAAACCCCTCCGGGGTTAATATATTACGCAATATGAATCCATGGGCTATGCCATCCATGGGTCGTTGACCCATGGCTATTTGGGGAAAGCCCCGCTGGGGCTGAAGCGGGTTTCCCGAAGGGAAATCCCATACATAGCCACGGGCAACGCCCGTGGAAAAAAAAGCCCCGTTGGGGCTGAAACGGGTTTTCCCGGAAGGGAAACCCCATACATAGCCACGGGCAGCGCCCGTGGATTGTAAAGCCCCGCTGGGGCTGAAACGGGTTTCCCGAAGGGAAATCCCATACATAGCCACGGGCAGCGCCCGTGGAAAAGAAAGCCCCGCTGGGGCTTAAACGGGTTTTCCCGGAAGGAAATCCCATAGAAAACCACGGATAAAACCCGTGGATTGTTAAGCTCCGCTGGAGCTTAACGGGTTTTCCCGAAGGGAATTCCCATAAATAGCCACGGGCAGCGCCCGTGGATTTGGATTGAGGACAATTGAAAACCCCAACGGGGTTGCCCATGATTAACCATGGGTGAAAACCCATGGAACGAGAAGATGAAAAAAACAGTTACCGTTAAAGATGTAAAATTCGGCGAAGGCCATCCGCTGGCGCTGATCGCCGGGCCTTGTGTAATCGAAAGCCGCGAGGGTTGCCTAGCCATCGCCGAACAAATGGTAAAGACCGCGAAGATGCTGAACATACCGTATGTCTTCAAGGCCTCGTACGACAAAGCCAACCGCACCTCCATCCATTCTTTCCGCGGCCCCGGCATTACGAAAGGGCTGGAAATCCTCGCCGAGATTAAAGAGACGTTTAACGTTCCTGTCCTGACCGATGTGCATACCATCGAGGAAATTAAGATTGCCGCCGAGGTCGTGGACATCATTCAGCTCCCGGCTTTCCTGATCCGCCAGACCGACTTTGTGGTGGCTGCGGGTGAAAGCGGTGCGGTGGTGAATGTGAAAAAAGCACAGTTCGTCGCGCCGTGGGATATGAAAAATGTCGTCAAAAAGATTGAGGAAACCGGCAACCAAAACATTTTGCTCACCGAGCGTGGAGTTTCATTCGGCTACAACACGCTCGTGGCCGACATGCGCAGCCTGATTATTATGCGCGAACTGGGCTATCCGGTCATTTTCGATGCTACTCACTCCGTGCAGTCGCCCGGCGGACAAGGCGACTCCTCCGGCGGTGATGGACGCTTTGCTCCCTATCTTGCCCGCGCGGCGGCGGCGGTCGGCGTTGACGGCATGTTTATCGAAACGCATCCCGATCCGGCAAACGCGCTCTCCGACGGCCCCAACATGATTCCGCTTGAGCAAATGCCCTCACTCTGGCGAAAGCTTGACGCCATTGATAAAATAAAATAGGAAACGACTATGACCGACGAAACCAAACTTAACGGACTCACTTTGCTGAAAAAGGGCGAAACGCGCTACCCGATCTCGCCGGACGAAGCCAAGCTCGAAACCTTCGAAAACGCCAATTCTCAGCGCAACTATTGGATTCAATTCCAGACCTCAGAATTCACCTCGCTCTGCCCCATCACCGGTCAGCCGGATTTTGCCACGATCACGATCGACTATATTCCCGGCAAGCGATGTGTTGAGAGCAAATCGCTCAAGCTCTATCTCTTCTCCTTCCGCCAAATCGGCACCTTTTACGAAGAGATCGTCAACCGCATCTACACCGATCTGTTTAACCAACTTCAACCCAAGCGCCTGATCGTTCATGGAGCCTTTACCGCCCGCGGCGGCATCACTTCATCCGTTAAGATTGATTCTGAAGAGGCGTAGGATGTGCACAACCCCGTTTTTACAGAGCTGAGTTAAAGAAAGGAAATGAGATGAAATTACTGAAACCATTGCTGTTTGTTGCCCTCTCTATTGGGCTGGGAACTGCTGGGTGTAAAAAACAAATTGTGGTCGAAGCGATTGATTACGGGTCGATTGAAAATAATGTCTACCGTAATGATTATTTCCCTCTTTCTCTCGAAATTCCCGAGGATTGGGCGGTTCATGATGTTCAAACGCAGACGAATATTAAAGAGAAGGGCTCTGATGCAGTATATGGCGATGATGAATATAAAAAGGCCCTCGTCAAAGCGTCAGAATTATCGATGGTATCGCTTGTTTCGATGACCAAGTTTCCAGTGGGAGAACCAGTTCCCTCGAATCCCTTTTTAAAATGCATAGCAGAACGCGTACAACACACCCCCGGAATCAAAACGGGAGAGGATTATCTTTTCCAAAAAAGAGAGGTTCTCGCGTCAGGTCAACTTAACCTCTCATTCTCAGGAGAGATTCACTCAGAAACGGTTGCAAACCATCTGTTCAGCGTGCTGGCTTATGATCTTAACGTCGGATCGGACAGTCCGGTTCATCAAAAAATGTATGCCGTCGTCCTGAAGGGATATGCTCTCGCTTTCGTGATAACATTCACGGATGAAAGCGAAGAAGCGGAGTTGATGGAGATTCTGAATACGCTGTCGCTAGGATAGTTGAGAACTGGACAATCGCTCCCAACGCTCAAAACCACTCCTCCACTGGAAGGTCCAGCCCTACTCCGAGCTGGTAGTTATACACGGCCGCTTTTAATGATTTTCCCACGGCTGCCAGATCGTGATCAAAGTGGCAGCGGAACGGGATTTCGTTGAGCGCAAAATCGGCTTCTGGAAGCGGATCTATCTCAATCGAGTAATGCTCCGGGTGCTGCGAAATATCGCTGTGCGCGGTCAGTGCAAAGCGGTGCCAATACGCAGAATGGAGCGCGCCTTCATCGAACAGGCGGCGCACGATCTCCAGCGCTTGTTGTGTTTCCTCCAGCGTCTGTGTCGGGAAACCATACATCAGATAAGCATGCGTCAGGATTCCGGCGTCAGCACAATCGTTCAATACGCGCACAGCCTGCTCCACCGTAATCCCCTTGCGCATCAGCTTGAGCGTTCGATCGCAGCACGTCTCAAGACCGCCGGTCACGGCAATACATCCGGCGACGGCCATCTTTTGAATCAGCGGAATTGAAAACCGCTTTTCAAAACGGATATTCCCCCACCATTCGATCTGCAGCCCGCGACGCAAAATTTCATCGCACAACCCGTCGAGCAGCAAGGGCGGCAGCGCCTCGTCGACAAAATGGAAACCGTTAAACCCGCTCTGCTGCATCACCTCCTCAATCCAGTTGCAGATGGTCGCCGGGGTCGCCGGATCATAGCGGCAGATATAATCGATGGACGTATCGCAAAACGCGCAGCGGCTCCAGCAGCAGCCGTGCGCCAGCACCAGCTTATTCCAGCGGCCGTCCGACCAAAGGTTCGTCACCGGATTCAGGGTTTCCGCCATTCCAAAATAGCGTTCCAGCGAGAGTCCATGATAGCTCGGCGGCGGCAAGGTATTGTGCGCCGGCTCCTCTGCTCCGCAGTCAAAGAAACGAACCTTCCCCTCCTCCACCGCAAATGTCCGGACCCACTCCGAAGGCGGCGCGCCGGAAGCCAACCGCTCCAGCGGGAGAAATCCGCTATCGAGCGTAATGGTATCCACATACTCAAAAATGGCGGGATCGCGCAGTCTGCGAAGCTCGGTATTCACGTAGCCGCCGCCCATCGTTATATGCACGCTCGGCTGCAGCTGTTTAATTCGCCGAGCAATAATCAACGCACCCAGCAGACAACCGGGAAACGGAACGGTGAGCGCAACCATCTCCGGAGTATGCTCCGACAGCGCCTGTTCGGTCAGTTCTTCAAGCCAATCGATGAAGAGCGAGTCGCTCTGCTCCAGCGCTTCATGAAGCGGAGCGAACGACGGCAGGCTCGCCGCGAGCTTTTCGGCATAGCGGGAAAACCCGAACGCCGGATCCAGCAGCGCGGCGGCATCGGCCAGATCATCGAGGTAGAGACTCGCCAGATACTTGGCTCGCTCCTCGGTACTCAGCCCTCGGAACCCCCAGCCCAATTGTTCTTCCTGAGCATACGCCCGCGCCAAGTGCTCGCCTTCCGGCAACCCGCCGCGCACGGCGATTCGCTCGGCATCTTCAGGATGATCTCCCTGCAGAAAAGCAATCACTTCGTCAATGGTTTCAATATATGCGCCGACGCTTTCCGGCTCCAAACCCATCTCTTCGCTCAACGCAACCAATCCTTCTTTTGAAAAAAGACGAAGGAGCAGCTCCAGCGAAAGATCAGTCTGAACGGCGTCATGCCCCAGCGAGCGGAGCCAGCCAGTCAAAACAGGCGTTGCGGCATAGGGCGTATTGGGCTGCAGCAGCGGAGGTGTAACGAGTACTATTTTCATGACGGGGTCTAAAATAGAATGAAATCAAACCGGGTTCCATCTGGAATCGTATTATTATTGCACCGTCGGAGGTGATTCGGCATAAATAGCCGTTCTGAAGTCAATGAGAGCAAAACACTATGGCAAAACCAATTTATGCAGGAATCTATCCATCGCAAAAACGCGGTCGCTTTAAGCGCGTCTTTATCACTGTTCTGCTGCTGCAGATTGTAGTCGTGGCAGGAATTCTTTTCTACGTGAAGCGGGACAAATCGAAAGATACGGAGACGAAGCCGGATAAAACCGAGCAGCAAAGCATCACGGAGACAGCCGATAGCGGGACCATTGCTGAACAAGACGATGCGGCAGGTTTGATCAGTACGATTTCAACCTCAGAATCGCGCGCGGTTGTTCAGCGTGCAAAGACCGCTTTTCAGGCTGGAAATCTGCTTTCTGCCAAGCGCGATCTGGAAACGTTGATTGAAACCACACCGGATGCGGATGCCATTGAGCTGCTGGGCGAAATTAATATGAAACTGCTGCTGGCTGCATCCATGGATCTTCCCGGCATGCAACGCTACACCATTAAATCGGGTGATTCACTTTCCCGAATCTCAGGCAAATTCAATACGACGGTTGATCTGCTCATGAAAATGAACAACCTGAGCAGTGACTTGATCCACCCCAATCAGAACCTTTTTGTCTTTGACGGAAACTTTACCATCCGCGTCTCCAAGACCTACAACTATCTCGATCTTCTCTCGAACGGAAAGTTGTTCAAACGCTACGCGGTCGGCACCGGAAAAATGGGAAAAACGCCGTCCGTTCAGTTTACGATCTACGACAAAATCAAAGACCCAATATGGACCCGCCCGTCGGACGGAAAGAAAATTGAGTTTGGTGATCCGGAAAATGTGCTCGGCACCCGCTGGATGGCTCTGCGTTCAGAGGAACACCCGGAACTGACCGGCTTTGGTATTCATGGAACGTGGGAAAACGACAGCATCGGCAAGCAGTCCAGTTTGGGTTGCATTCGAATGCTCAATGAGCAGGTGGAAGAACTGTTCAGCCTGGTCGAGCGAAAAACGGTTGTTGAAATCACCGACTAAAATTTTATCTATGCAAAAAAGGAGCGCTGTTATGAGTGCAAACTATACCCTCCCCTTTGAAGGCCCCGTCCTTAAACTGGAATCAAAACTCAAAGAGCTTGAGCTGTTCAGTCAAGAGCAGGATATCGACGTTTCCTATGAAATTGAGCAGATGAAAAAGAAGATCGATGATACCCGCGAGCGCATTTATGCAAATCTGACGGCGTGGCAGAAGGTACAGGTGGCCCGCCACCCAGAGCGGCCCTACACGATGGACTACATCAAGGCCATGACCACCGACTTTGTTGAAATCCACGGCGATCGTATTCATCGCGACGACCGCGCCATCGTCGGCGGCTTTGCGAAAATCGATGGTCAAAAAGTGATGATCATGGGTTCGCAGAAGGGCCGCGACACTAAGTCTAATGTGGAGTGCAACTTTGGCTGCGCCCGCCCGGAAGGCTATCGCAAGGCCCTGCGCATGATGAAGTTGGCGGATAAATTCGGTGTTCCGATTGTAACACTGATCGACACCAAAGGAGCCTACGCGGGTCTCGAATCGGAAGAGCGGCATATCGCTGAGGCCATTGCCGTCAATCTGCGCGAAATGTTTAACATAAAAGTCCCGATCATCTGCGTCATTATCGGTGAAGGCGGCAGTGGCGGCGCACTGGGCATCGGCATCGGCAACCGCATACTGATTCTGGAGCACGCCTACTATTCCGTCATCTCCCCCGAAGGCTGTGCGGCCATCCTGTGGAAAGACCGCGCGTTTTCCAATAAAGCCGCCGAAGCCCTCAAAATTACCGGCAAAGATCTCCTGAAGCTGAAACTAGCGGACGAAATTGTTCCGGAGCCCAAAGGCGGTGCCCACCTTGATTACAAGGCCATGGCGGATAACCTGAAAAGTGCCCTTCTGCGTAATCTCGAAGAGCTCAGCAAAAAATCGCCGGAAGAGCTCATGCAGGATCGCTACGACAAGTTCCGTGCCATGGGCATTTTTGAAGGCACGGTGGCATAAACCCCCTCTCCTAACGCGGCTCCTCAGCAGAAAATGACCGCAAAAGACGCCAAGACACGAAAAGAGAATTACGGCATTACCCACGTTCGTGTATTTAGTGTATTTCGTGGTTACAACTCCATTCATCTCCGGTTGAGGGTGACATGAAGGGAAATTGCATCATCGTGGCCCAGGCATGTAGGTAGTTCAGTCTTTAAGGCTGTTCGAAAAATGCACCATGGGGCACGCTGAAAGCGTGAACTACAAACGGATTGGAAACAACGAATGGAGTTGCTCCGTCTGCTATCGCGGGCATCCTGCCTGCCTTGCTCTCATCCCCCCGACCAGGGGCTTCCACCGCTCTCGCGGGATCAAAAAATCCTCTTTGCCCGAGATTCTTCTTTTCATCCACCATTGATCCATGCAATCTTCACATCGAATGGTGAAAGCCGTTTGTAAGAAACCGTTTAAAGAAAATAACAAGGCAGGTGCCGATTCTGTCTAATCAACTGTTTGCAGAAAAAACATGAATGAGCATATAAAACAGTCTTTTGCCCAAGGGGGATCTACGATTAAAGCGAAAATATGCTTAGTTATCCGCATGATTGTGGATATCCGGCCTATACTCGGGCTGCTGGAATCCGGCCGTTTCATCAGGGGGGTCGCAATTGTATTTTTCCGCACCGTCGCCATAGTCGTTGCCTTGGTATTGGCTGTATTTTGGTTTCGCTCCTGGCCCTTCATCCAGAACTTGGGATGGCAGGGGGGTGTCGCTTTTTTCATTTGGCAGGTATCGTTTCCGTATGCAGTATTCATGACTCTGCAGGTCCTTTACTTCTGCGCCCGTGATGACGGGGATGAATATGATTCCGAGTATGTTATTGCCCCCTCTTAGCTCAATTGACGAGGGCCTGCGGGGAAATGCTCTTCATCTTCTTGGCCCTGATGAGCGTGCCGGCCATGCTCATGACGTGGATGGGCGGCACAACGGTTATGCACCATGTGGAATGGCTAGAAACAGAGAACGTTTTCTTTGTCGGTCTTGCAATACTCCTCTTTGCCTGGGGACTTGGTCTGCTGGCGCTGATCAGTGCACGCTTTATAGCCGAATGCCTGTTTGCCTTCTTTTCGATGGCGCATAATCTCAGCATCTTAAGAAAAAAACAGTTTCCAATGGACTCCGGTACCGTTGTCAGGGATCAATCCGTCGAGTCCGGATAAAACGAAAGGAGGTAAAGAAACAGAATAACGCATTGAATTGAAGATCGGAGAGAAGCCTCTCTAATGAACATAGCCAAAAGGAGACAACCATGCCATGTGACAAAATGAAAGTGATCGAGGACGTAGAATCGATCGAAACAGCAACTGAATCCAAACAGGAGAAAAAAAAGATGAGTACAACATTGGTGTTGAGACGGATGCCTGAATTCGAGATGGAAGCTTATGATGCCGCCACAGGACACTATACGAAAGTATCCAGTGAGCAACTCAAGGGTAAGTGGGCAGTGGTATGCTTCTATCCGGCAGATTTCACCTTCGTATGCCCCACTGAAATAGCTGCAATGAACGCAAATCTCGACAAACTGAATGAACTGGGCGTGGCGGTCGTGCCCATCTCGGGTGACACAAAGTTCAGTCATAAGCGATTTGTTGAGACGGAACCCCTGCTGAAAGGTCTAAAGCTGACGATGGGCGCCGATACAACCGGTGATGTCGCCCGTAAGTTCGGTGTGTGGGTTGAACAGGAGGGCGTCGCTCTTCGCGGCCGCTTTATCATCAATCCCGACGGCATTGTCGTGGCTGAAGAAACAGTGGCCGACAGTGTTGGCCGCAGCGTTGTCGAACTGATCCGCCAGCTTGAAGCCTGGCAACATGCCTACAAGACCGGCGAAGTCTGTCCCGCCGGTTGGCGCAAGGGGAAGAAGACCCTTCCCGTGAACACGGACGTGGAGAAGATGACCGGCCACGTCGGCGACTACATCACGTTGGAAGAGATCCTGTCTTAAGGAGTGCCCAGATAGCACAGAAGAGCGAACAAGAGAATTGACTTGTACCCGGTACAGCCGCACGAACGCGGCTGTACTGGGCTGGTTATTCTTTTCGTTTGTCTGTAAAATATGAAAAAGAAAAACAACAAAAAATATCCAGCAGCGACCGTTGCCTTCTATGGGCCTAACGATCGGTATGCATCCAAAGTTGTCGTCTCGATCGTGAAGAATAAAACGGCAAGTCCAGACCCAATGAAAAAATGGATGTCTGGCCTGACGGATGTTCGTGTAAATGAAAAAATTGGAAACGAAATTCAGTCATTCCTCAAAGAGCACGGGGTTGCTTCGGTAATAATGACTGGAGGAATCATTGGGTGTCCTCACGAAGAAGGAATCGACTATCCAGAAGGAATAAAGTGTCCACTGTGCTCATTCTGGAGCAATCGAGATCGTTTCACGCATGAACTTGAATAGATAAATCGCACAGGAAAAACGCTCTCCTATTGCGTTCTGACATTAACTACACAAAACGGTCGGTATTACAGCGACTTAAAATCGGAAAACGTTGAAATAGAATGAGATCGAGAAATAGGCTTAACGACGAAGCCATTCTGGAGTTTGCGACAGAAAACCCCTCGGTACAAATTTGAGGACGAGTACGAGGACGAGTACAAAGACAGCAAGGCAGGCAGGATGCCCGCGATACGGTTAGGCAAGATGCCCGCACCGCGACGGTGCAATGTTGTAAAGTCGGCTCTATGAGCCGAGCAGGTTTTACTTTGCCGATCAACCATGGAGATCGCAGCGCGGCATAGCCGCAACCAATAAACACCAAGGCACAAAGAGCTCCAAGCTTGGTGTTCTTGGTGCCTTGAGCGCAGCGAGTGTTTGATAAAACGTGCATAGAAAACAAGCCGAAGCGAAGCGCAGATGATTTCCGCAGGAAATAGGGAACGAAGTGACCGGTTCAATGGGCGGATAGTATTACAAAAGCGGTTGATCCGTTGAGTGGCAACACGCCTATTTGTGCACAATGTATCGCGCAATGTCTTCCAGGCGGATAAAGCCCACGGGATGACGCCGGGCGTCAACCACCACCGCGCAATGCCTCGGATTGCGCCGAAGCCGATAAAAGGCCGATTTTAGAGTACGCCCCTCCGGCAGAGTCAGGATGTCTTCAACGTAGGGTTCGAGCACCTCATTCTCTGCCAGATTCCGCGAAACAACAGAAAACAGCGAAACATAGCCCACCACGGAATGGTGATGCACTACAACCGCATAGGGCATCCGATATCGCTGTATGAGCTGTTTCAGATCCGCCACCGTGGCATTTGGAGAACAATGCGGCACCTGATTAAACGGCGTCATTAAAGAGCGGATCAGGGTCCGGTGCATCGACGTCACATTATCGAGCATGCGGTCCTGCTGATGAGAAATCACTCCATCCTTTTTCCCAGAGGAAAAATATTCCCGCAGCGCGTCCGGGGAGAGCCGCTGCAGATTCCGTTCGGCGGAGCTGTCTGCCCCATGCGTCAAAAATCGGAAGAGCTGCATGAGTGGCCAGGTCAGCGGGAAAAACAACAGGACATTCAGTCGCAGCAGGCCGGAGAGGCGATACATCAATACATCGGCGTGCTGGCGGAAGAGGTTTTTCGGCCAAAGCTCCCCAATAAAAAACATAGGAAACATTAGTGTAAGGGTAGCCGCCATCTCAGCGGACCAAGGGATAAAGCCCCCAATCATCTGGACGCCGTTGATGCCGCAGGCCAGGAAAAAATCGGTCACAACGCCGGTCGCCACAAACAGCGCAATGTTATTGCCGATCAGCATGGTGTAAACAAAGATATACGGCGCACGCAAAAGGTTCGAAAGCGACAACGCCTTACGATGCCGCTCAAGCTCACGACGGCGCAGACGGATGCGGTTTACCGTATAACTGCCCGTCTCCGCCCCGGAAAAGAGGAAGCTGAACGTGATGGCGACCAATAATGCAAAGGCTCCGAACATTATGCCGCGCCTCCGTTCTGCTCGCTCACCAAATCAAGGTGCACCAGCTCAATCCGATTCGAGCGCACCTGCTCCACCGTAAAGCGGAGATTGCCCACCTGCGCAACATCGCCCACCCGAGGCAGATGTTTCAGCAGAGAAACCACCAGCCCGCTCAACGTATCCAGTGCAAGCCCCTGCTCCATCTCGCGGGGTATGAAGCCCCAAAACAGACTTCGCCACTCGCGGATTTCTAAACTGCCCTGAAGTCGGTAAGAAGTTTCCCCGAGCTGCTCCACAAACGGCGTGGCCTCCATGAAATCAAACTCGCCGACCACCTCTTCAAGCAAGTCCGCCAAACAGACCGTTCCAGCGAGGCCGCCGTATTCATCGACCACACAGACCATCCGCAGCCCCTCGTCCATAAACTCCTGAAGCATCTGATCTGCACGTTTTACCTCAGGAACGAAACGAACGGGCTGAAGGTAATGAGAAAGTGGACGGTTCGGCTCGTTATCCACAAACAGATCGCACACCTCCACAACGCCGATAATATTATCTTCCTCGCCCTCATAAACCGGAACCAGCTCCAGCCCCTCCTCCACCGCCTCCTTCAACACCTCGCCCGCCGCAGCTTCCGCACGGCACAGGAGTTGATGCACCCGAGGCACCATCAGTTGACGCACTCGAATTTCCGGTAGATTAACAATATCCTCAACAATCGCCTTCTCCTGCGTCCCAAACGAAGGATCATGATGCGTCGCATCAATCAGCATCTTCAGCTCGTCCGCGCTGATTCGATGGTCATGCGCCTCCGGAGCTTCCATTCGCCGGGAAACCACCTCCAACGCACGACGGACCGGGCCCATAAAATGGAACCAGGCCAGCAGCGGCAGCGCATTGGCCCGTACAACGCGCTCTGGAAAAGAAATCCCCACCGCCTTCGGAAGTATTTCTCCAAACAGAATAACCGACAGCAAAACCACTACACCGGCAAGTGCCTGCCAGCCGTCTCCCCAGCACTCGGCGATCTCAAGACTCAACACGGAACTGATGGAAAAAAAGAGAATGTTCACCACCAGATTCCCAAACAAAATCACCACCAGCAGACCGGAAGGATTTCCAGACAACAGCGAAAGCACATTTTCCGTCCGATGCCCCTCCCCACGCAAACGGCGAATCTGATTGCGACTCAGCGAAAAGAGCGCCGACTCCGTCCCTGAAAAAAAGGCCGAACAACACAACAGCAGCGCCATCGACAAGATGGATGGAATGTGACTGATGATAAACTGCAAAATAATCCCCTCAATTCCGCGCATTAAAACCCCGACGCCCCTACAATGAAAGCCCGAGAATAACTTTTCTCATCGTTGTCCGGCTCGATGCGGCCTCGGACTCCGGGGTGTGAATACGAGCTCGTCATGGATCGCGCCTATTCCCGTGGCCTGCACCCGCAATAAAGGGATCGGCTTTCCCAGAAAGGCCTGCGCCGTTGCGCTTCCTTCTCAATGGATGTCCATTGCCAGGTTTACTATTGTTTTATTGTTAGGTGTATATGGTTTTTTCATCCAGTGCCAATAAGTTCTCAAGGGCTTTGCGTCGTCCATTGACCTCTTGCCAAAGAGGGTGGTCAAATCCCAGATTATCCTCAATATGGTCAAAAAACGTAATCATCTCATTCATGCATTTTCGCATCCATAATTTTACAGGCCATCCAGTCCAACTTATATCCACTCTATGTTCAGTAAAATGCGCGAGTTGTTTATTAATCGCTCTTCTTTCTTTGTCCGTTAGAAAAGTGGTGGGTTTGTAGTCCCAAAAATGAAGAGCTCTAACGTCATCTGATTGAATGTTTTTTGTGGAGAAAAATTCATCCAACATTCTTAAGTTTAAAATCGTCGATTCTATGCATGCGTTAGAAATTATCTCGATAAATTCATTTTTTGGCATACCCGCTTGTAGTGAACGAAAACGGTGATATGACGTGATTTGATCAAAGCTGTAGAGCAATCGGTTTAGTAATTGAGGTTCTAAAGATTGGATATTCATTTCTCCGTCCAGCGTTAGGTGTTTTTCATTATTCCCCACAGGGCTGTTAAATTCACTCCGTGATTAAGGTAATCTCTCTGATGTTTCTTATAATCTCTGTTGTTTTTCGCTAACGCAAAAATTCCCTGTATTCTGTTCCCATTAATCTGGTGATGTTTAATGAGCCTCAATCTGTGTTGGTAGGCATCGATTGTGTTGGTGATTTCGCAAATGTAGTTTCCTAGGGAATAGCTGAAATCATACTCAACAGTGTTCTCCTCAAGATCTTTTACCAATATCTCGAGAGCATTGATCATGGAATCAAATGAGGAACGTATTGCCTCCAACTGCTTAATTTTCGCATCGTAAATATCAACAAAATTAGTGCGATCGAACTTGAGGTCATGGATTTTGACATATCGTTCAAGTTCATGCGCTACCTGTTCGCCTAAGCTGAATAGATGCTGTCTCATGTCTGTATTCATTTATCCACACCTAACGATTAGGGTTTTATCCGTCCAGCTTCACTCAAACATCAAGACTCCCCCGTGGAACATTGATGGCTGGACGGATATGAGGGCTCCCGCACGGTGCCATCTTCTTGTTGGACTGAGCCGCGGACCGAGGAGGAACACGGGCACATCCAACCTATCTATGGGGATCGTATGCTCCCCGCGCCGATGTTTCAATTCTTTTTATCGGCATCTTGTCAAGGAGTTGAGGATTTTGGTCGTGCCCCGCCCGTATCGCGGGCATCCTGCCTGCTTTGCTTGTGTCGCCGGCATCCTTTGTACCGCGGGCATCCTGCCTGCCCTGTCCGGTTTCGGGGTCATCAAGAGGGGGCATAGCCGGCACATAGTATAGGCTGTACTGATTATCGCCGTGGTCTGAAGATTTGTTTACAACGAATGCAGGAAAAGCAACGAATAGCGAATCATTCTGCCCTAAAATCATTTTGCCTGAGATAAAACCTCCGAGTCCTCTGTACCTTCCAGCGCAGCGGGTGGTGAATAATTTTGACCGCGAAGAAGAGAAGACGCGAAGCGCACAAGGGTCATGAATTTGGAAGTATAATTTACGGAGGCCAGAGCTGAACTCGATTTGATTCGGTGTTTTGATGGGGGCGAAAAAGCCGCCTGAAGGCTGAACTACGAACTTAAGCGACGAGGACGTACGCTTCTACGAGCATAGGACAAGCGACGGGGACGTCGGCTTCTACGAACTCCATTCAAGCGACGAGGTCATCGCGTCTACAACGATACAGATTAAGACGGGCAGGCAGGGATGCCTACCCCACAACCCGATATGAATCCGAATTATTTTGTCCTCATCACTCTGTCAAAATATCTCCATTCCCATCGTTCTGCCGTAATGTTTAGAGGCGCGAATCCGGTTCTGTTTTGCGTGGAATGTGAGCGAAGGGCCTGATAGATTATGCGCTTTATTTTTCAGGGCCGCGTTGCGGCAGTTCAATTAGGAAAAGGATTTTGATATGGCGAAGCAGAAGAAAACGGCCATTACGCCGACGAGAGACGAAAACTATCCGGAGTGGTATCAGCAGGTAGTGCGCGCAGCGGATCTGGCGGAAAACAGCGATGTGCGCGGATGCATGGTGATTAAACCTTGGGGCTACGCGCTTTGGGAAAATATTCAGCGCAGTCTGGATAAAATGTTTAAGGAAACGGGCCATGTAAACGCCTATTTCCCGCTCTTCATTCCCAAAAGCTATCTGGAAAAGGAAGCCGAGCACGTTGAGGGCTTTGCCAAGGAGTGCGCGGTCGTAACGCATCATCGTCTGGAAGCAGGTCCCAACGGCGAACTGGTTCCGGCGGGCGAGCTGGAAGAGCCGCTGGTGGTGCGCCCGACGTCGGAAACCATCATTGGTGCAACGTATGCAAAATGGGTGCAGAGCTATCGCGATCTTCCGCTGCTGATTAATCAGTGGGCCAATGTAGTGCGCTGGGAAATGCGTACGCGCCTGTTTTTGCGGACGGCGGAGTTTTTGTGGCAGGAGGGGCATACGGCCCACGAGACCGCAGAGGAGGCCAAGGAGGAAACGCGCAAGATGCTGGAGGTGTATAAGGTGTTTGCCGAGGAATATATGGCCATGCCCGTACTCACCGGCGAAAAGACCCCCGGCGAGCGCTTCCCCGGCGCAGTAACTACGCTGTGTATTGAGGCGATGATGCAGGACCGCAAAGCGCTTCAAGCGGGAACAAGCCACTTCTTGGGGCAAAATTTTGCGAAGGCGTCGAATATCCAGTATCAGAGCCGCGAAGGGCAGAATGAGTTTGCGTGGACCACCTCGTGGGGCGTTTCAACCCGTCTGATCGGCGGAATGATTATGACGCACGGCGACGACGACGGAATGATTATGCCGCCGCGTCTGGCGCCGCAGCACGTGGTGATTCTTCCGATCATCCGTAATGAAGAAGATCGCGATTCGATTCTGGCGTACTGCAACGAGATTGCCGCCGGGCTGCGGAAACATCGCTTCCATGAGCGTGATGTGGAGGTCACAATTGACGCGCGCGATATTAATGCGGGCGAAAAGGGCTGGAGCTGGGTAAAGAAAGGGATTCCGGTACGCGTTGAGATTGGTCCGCGCGACATGGCGAACAACGGCGTCTTCATGGCGCGGCGCGATACCGGCGAAAAGCAGAGCCTGGATAAAGATCTATTTGTTTCCGGAATTGCCGATTTGCTGGAGAGCATCCAGCAGAATCTGTTGCAGCGGGCCTTGGAATATCGGGCGCAGCACACGCGGGAGATTGATTCGTATGAAGAATTCACTGCGTTCTTTACACCGGAAAACAAGGATCGACCGGAAATTCACGGCGGATTTGCCCTGAGTCATTGGTGCGAAGACCCTGCGTGTGAGGACAAAATAAACGACGATCTTTCCGTTACGATTCGGTGCGTTCCGTTTGATCGCGAGGCCGGCGGAACCTGCATCTGTTGCGGGAAGCCGAGTCCGGGGCGCGTCATTTTTGCCAAGAGTTATTAACGCAGTACGGTTGTTTGCATTGCGTATTGCCCATTGAGCCGTTGTGTTCTAGATTGCGGAGATTATGCGAAAATTATCTTATTTACCGATGTGTTGTCTGGTCGGATTAACGGCCGTTGTTCTTTCAGGCTGTGCCTCCAAACGGGCGGCCTATACCGTAGTGGAAGAAGGCAGCGGCTCCCTGCGCTCGACTTTTGACAAAAAGATGTCCACGCCGGAGGAACAGCTGAAATATGCACAGCTCACGTGGGAGAGCGGCTCCCTGCGCAAAGCGGAACGACGAATGCTCTACCTGCTGCGCCGCTGGCCCAGCAGCAAGGAAGCTCCTGAAGCGGCGCGAGCGCGGGCGGATATTCTTCTTGAACGCGGATACACAGAAAAGGCATTTGATGCCTATCAGTTCCTGATCGATAACTATTCCGGACGCATGAAGGGCTATGACGAAGTCCTCGAAAAGCAGTTCATTATTGCCAAAAAAATCATGGAACGACGGCGGTTTCGCTGGATCTTCGGAGGGTATACCACGCCGGAGGAATCCATCGAATATTTTGAAACCATGATCCGCAACGGCCCGCAGAGTGAACATGCTGCTGAGGCGCAGTTCTTGATCGGCCAATGTTATCAGTCGGAAAAGGAATATGAGCTCGCAATCGTTTCGTATCAGATTCTGGGCTACCGCTATCCCGACAGTGCGTATGCAGAAGAAGCGGCCTGGCAGCAGGTCCAATGCCTGTTGCTGCTGCATCAAAAATATCCGCGCAACCCCGACCTGCGTGAACGTTTACTGACGATGACCGATCTCTTTAATGCCTTGTTCCCCGATTCAAAATATATCGAACCGATCAAAAAAACCCGCAACGACCTGTACCAAACCAGTGCTGACGCGGTTTATGATATCGGTCAGTTTTATTCCAAAATTGCCAAAAAGCCGGAGTCCGCCATTCTCTATAATGAGGCTTTGAAAAAGGAATATCCGTTCAGCGAGCGGGCTCCAGAGGCAGAACAACAAATCACAACGTTAAAGTCAAAGCTCTCCACTTCTGCAAACAAGGAGAAGGAGGAAGAATAAAATCCGTTCGTGCTCATGCTCCCTCGTTTGAATGAAAGCCCTTTATGTCTACGTTCCGTCTCATCGCTTTATTGACCTTCACCTTGGCCGCTGTTGCAGCGGCTCAGTCGGTTGATATTGATCTGCCGGAAACCATTCCCGATGATCCGATCGATATCCGCGCTGACCGGATGGAATATACGAACGGAACCATCATCGCCACGGGCAATGTGGTCGGTCGTTTTGAGCGGGCGGTTCTTTCCGCCGATGAGCTTTCCGGGAATCCGGAGAGTGGCGATATTCATGTTGAGGGAAATGTCAAATTTGAGCGGGACAATGTGGTCTGGAAATCGACCGCCATCGATTATAACTTTCTTGAACAGACGGGCACCTTTGGGGCCTCGACGCTCAATATGGAACCCGTCCTGATTGGTGTCGGCAGCGTTGAATGCGTTTCGAGCAACGAATATCTGCTCCATAACGCCACCTTTACCACCTGCTCTCTGGAACATCCGCACTATAATGTCTGCGTCAAGGAAGCCCGATTGGTGGATAACAAACACCTGACCGCTAAGGGGGCGACCTTTTACATCGGCAAAGTTCCCGTGTTTTATCTCCCGTTTTGGAAGCAAACACTCAGCAGCAGCGTCTTTTCTTTCCGGTTCGGACACAGCAGCGAATGGGGCGCGTTTGGAACGATCCGCGCAACCGTCCCGCTTACGGGGGCGCTCGATTCGATCACCGATCTAAATTTATACACGAAGCGCGGCGTGGGACTGGGCCAAGGATTCAGCTGGAATTCGACCAACTCCGTCGGTGGTTTAGATTTGTTTTACCTGTTTGATCAGGATCCAAATTCCAAATACACCGATCCTGAAATCGATACCGGACGTTATCGCTTTAAAGTGGAGGAGCTCTATTCCTTTTCCGACACGCACTATCTGAACACCAAATGGAACTACCTGAGCGATCCGTATGTGCTGAAGGAATTCAATCGATCGGAATACCGCTCATATCCTCAACCGGAAAATTACGCATCGTGGGTCTACGGCGACAGCCTTCTCTCGACCGAGGTGTTTGCCAACTATCGTCTGAACGATTTTTATGACAACACCGATCGGCTCGATCTGCTTGCAGATATTTATAGAACCCGGATCGGCGACTCACCCTTTTATTTCCAGAGCGAGAGCAGTCTGGCCTATTTGGAGCGGGTATATAAAGACGGCTCGCCGCTGAACCGCGTAGACTCCCTGCGCTTTGACTCCGCCAACGTCGTCTACATGCCGCAACGCTACGGCTTTCTGAGTGTTGTCCCGCGAGTCGGCTTCCGAGGAACACACTATTCTAAATCCGCTGTAGATGAGGGCACTGAATTTCGTGGAACCCCGAACGCCGGAATGGAAGTTTCCATGCAGCTCTCCAAGGTGCTCTCGGACCGCGTCCGCTGGTACGGAACCGGACTGCGCCACGTAATCGAACCCTACGCGGACTACAACTATGCGGATGCATCGACCGATCCGAATCGCCTCCCGCAGTTTGATATTATCGACACACTGGGTGATGAGAACAAGGTTAAGCTCGGTCTGCGCAATGTCCTGCAGACCAAACGCAACAACCTCGTCTCCCGCTTTATGGATCTCGATCTGTACACCAATTATCTACTCGACCGCAACGGCGCAGAGCACCGCATGGACTCTCTGTTCGTCGATGCACGTTTGCCGCTGACCGAGCGCGTCACGTTCGACGTTGACGGCGAAGTGGATTGGAACTCCGGCGAAGTCCCCTTCTTCAACTCACGTGTAGCCTATCGAAAGAACAAGGATCTGCTGATTTCGATGGAACACCTCTACCGCTCCGCCGAAGATCAGTCGATCTGGACGCCCCGTTTCGACCTCTACCCCGAAGGGCGCTTTTCTTTGTTCGGCTATGCGCGTTATGAAGATCAATCTGGAGAGCTCGAGGAAATCTCGTTCGGCGGCTACGCCAACCGCTGCTGCATGCGCTACGGTCTCGGCTGCCATTTTTATGACGACGGTGAATTCGGCATCATGTTATCGATCGGTCTCTCCGCCTTCCCCGAAGCCAACATTTCCAGCGGCTTCTAAAATGAAGGAACCGCAGCGAGCAGCTTGCGGGTATACTCATGCTGCGGGTGATCGATCACATCGGCAACCGGTCCAGTCTCAACGATCTCGCCGTTAAACATGACCGCCACGCGATCGCAGAGATTCCGAACCACCGCCAGATCGTGGCTGATAAAGAGAAAGGCCAGATCGCGCGTCTGCCGCAGGTTTTTCAATAGGTTAAGAATCTCCGCCTGTACCGAAACGTCCAGCGCAGAAACCGGCTCATCGGCCACCAAGAGTGAAGGATCCAGCGCCAACGCACGCGCAATACAGATGCGCTGACGCTGCCCGCCGCTGAATTCGTGCGGATAACGCCACGCCCACGACGGTTTGAGACCGACCGACTCCAGCAGCTCATAAACCCGCTCACGGCGCTCCTCTTTTCCATCGCCGATGCCGTGGACATTCAACACATCCATAATGGCATTCCCCACCTTCATCCGCGGATTGAGCGATCCGTAGGGATCCTGAAATACCATCTGCACTTCCTGTCGATATTTTTTCAGTTCCGCATTCCGCAAGCTCGCCACATCCGCGCCACGGTAGAGCATTCGCCCGGAACTCGGATCGGTCAGTCTAATAATGGCCTTACCGAGCGAACTTTTTCCGCAGCCGCTCTCGCCGACCAACCCGAAGATCTCGCCGGGATGAATATGTAGCGAAACGTCCTTCACGGCGTGGACGGAATTTTTCTTACGCCCGTAAATGACATGCAGTTTTTCAATACAGAGAAATGCGTCCATACGATTCAAACCGCCTCCTCCGGATGTAGACGCGGAACCGCCGCCATCAGCGCCTTGGTATATTCGTGCTGTGGATCATCCAAAACCTGGCGGGTCGTCCCCTCCTCCACAATCTGACCCTTCTGCATCACATAAACGCGATCCGCCAGATCGGAAACAATCCCGAAATTATGCGTAATCATTAAAATGGAAAGACCGACCTTGTCACGCAGTTCCTTCAGCAGCAGCAAAATCTCGCGCTGCACCGTAACGTCCAGCGCCGTGGTCGGCTCATCGGCTACCAGCAGATCGGGTGAACAGGCCAGCGCCA
>JAAYDL010000251.1 GCA_012729265.1 Lentisphaerota bacterium
CAAACAACAGACCCGTTGGCGGCTCTTGACCATCGGGATCGGTGCGGACCACTACGAGGCCCGGGCGGTTAAGATCGGCGACTGGACCGGGGCGCGGCTGGCGCTGGACGAGTTTTTCACCAGAGTCCGCAAGCTCGTCGAGGTCGATCTGGCTGTAGGCTCCCTACTGTACAGGGACGGCGAGACCTGTGTCTTTTCGTTCCCAGGTGAGCGATTCGGCCATGACAAACAAGGGTACCAAGGTGGTGATTTGCAGATCGCCGATTGGGAAGGCTGGCTGACTGAACAGATCGACGGCTATGCTCGTGAGGCCAAGTTTGAAACGCCTCCCTATTGCTTTATCAGCGAAAAACCTTCCCGTTCTCTTGTCGAAATGACGGCGGAAATCCGGAAGGCGCGGGAGACGATGGTTGTGCCGCTGCACCGCAATTGGCAATTTCCTGGCCAGGATTCGTCGGATGGCCATGTTTGCCCGGTGTGCATTGTGCGTAGAAACCGCTCGGGGACAGACAAGCAAATGCCTTGCGACCCGTGCAAGGTGCGGCGGACCCACCGGTTGGATATGTGGCTGGAGGGGAAGCTCGGATCAGACTCCATCTGGATCAGCGATGTGGCTGACGCGAATGACCGAGTTGCCCTCGTCACGATGAGCCTGGACATTGAGCCGTGGCTTGACGGAACCCGCCTGGATGCGTTCAGGACGCAGAGCGTTGCAAGGTGGGCAGCCCAGAACACCACCCAAAAGAAACCGCTACCTGAAGACCATGATTCGTTGGTCAATTTGGTAAAGACGGCTTTGGGCACGGGGAATCAAACCAGTCAAGCAAGGAGTCTGATCCAAAAGAAGATCGCTCCGGGGCTCAGGGACGAGAATGACAATGATGTTCCTTGGGACAAGTTTTATGAGCTGGTGGTGGAAGACCGCGCCAACGCGCCCCAATGGAATACACTCGATGAGAACGGACGCGCCGCATGGCTCACGCATCAGTTGTTTTGCAAGCTCGCCTCGCCTGGTCGTATCTATCGCTTCTGGCGGCAGGCCGAGGATTTCTTCAAAGCCTTGCTTGCCGAATTCCGCGAGATAGTGGCAGCAGACCAGAACCGCTGGCGCGTGCGCCGTTTGGTTATCAAGCCCGATAACGGCTCTTCCGGTTCGTGGGAAGACCGGCAGACCTATGGCGGACGTTATGAGGATGCTCCCGTAAGCCTGTTGTATAGGGAACAAACAAAGGACTTCCTCACCATCTGCAACCTGGCCCGGCTTCTGAAACCGGAGCAAGACAAGGATTGCTTGCGCGGAATCACTCTGGAGTTGAAAGCGGACGATAGGGTGAACGCCAAACGACTGGTGGTGCATTCGACAGCGGATGCTGCTGGCGCTTTGGGCGTTTATTATCCGGTGATCCCTCTCGATCTTTCCCCGGTGCGCTTTCGGGTCCTTCTGCCGCTTGAAGCCGCATCGGCTTGTGTGGACCGGGCGATTGAAGCATGGAGAGATCAATTTGCCCGTGTTTGGGACCGGCTGCCGCTTCGGGTTGGCGTTGTGGCCTTTCCGAGGATGACGCCGTTTCAGGCCGTGATAGACGCGGCGCGGACCATCGAAGATGATCTGGACAGGATCAAGAAATCCGAAACCTGGCGGGTGGCGGGATGCGAAACACGGGAAGGCGTCACCGCCCTCAGCATCAAGTCTCTTGATCATCCGTATGAGCTTCTTAAAACCATACCCATCAGACTCCGCGATGGACGGGATGACGTGTTTTATCCGTACCTTGCTGTGGAAGAAAAGCAGGTCCGTTTTCCTCTGGATTTCCAGCATCCCAACGGCCAGGTCTTACGGCACGCGAAGGACTTGCGAAGCGGGGACGGGGTTCTCGTTTATCCCTCGCTTATTGCCACAATCTTCATGGATAGCACGGCCAGGCGGTTCGAACCTTTGAGCCGTAGACAGCTTACGGAATGGCTGCGGATGCGCGATCTCTGGCGGCTGATGGACCGGCATGCACAAAGCCAGACCGCGCTCCGCGGAACATGGTCGGAGCTTATCGAGCGGCGCGGGGCCTGGCAAGGACCGGATGGGACATGGTTCGAGGGAGGGAAGACGGCCTGGCTCGATCTCGCCCGCGCGGTGTTCCATGAACGTCTGGGTGTTCGAGGCGCATGCCTTGAGACTTTGGTGCAAGCCGCCGGGGACGAGCTCTTGGACTGGAGCCTGGAATGGCACATGAGCGTATTAAAAAAGCAAGTATCCGGAGGTGACCGATGACAACAAATAATCGGAGTTTTGTGACATTTCCGTTTGCCGGTGTGGCGCTCGATCCCATCCATGTGGGCACCGGCGGAACTCGGCTGGGCAGGGTGGATAACACCATCGTGCGCGACCCGGTTACGCGGATACCGAAGATTCCCGGTTCGAGCATCGCGGGAGTCATGCGAGCCTACACAGCCATGGCAAAGGGGAAATACCCCAAGTGCGCCGGCCTTGGCCAGCCGGAGCGCGATGGTGCAGGCGGCCATTGTGGAAAGGCCGATTGTCCTGTGTGCACCGTGTTCGGTTTTGCCAAAGGCATAGGCGCAAGCGGTGGGTTCGCGGGACTGGCCGCATTCAGCGATATACAGGTGCTGATCTTTCCCGTGGCGTCGCAATTGGGGCCGCAATGGATCACGTGCCCAATGGCATTGCGGCAAACCAACATCGCGGAATTCTCAGAAATGGGTGACCTGCCTGAGCAGCAGGTCGTTTACCGCAAAGCAGACGGGGCGGCAGCTCAGCCATCATTGAATCTCGGCTGGCTTCTTCTGCCGGTCAAGACGGATTGGCAGCCACTGCGCGAGATTGCTCAAAAGATCGAAGCACTGGGTATACCGGGTTACATCATCAGCCGCTTGGGTGTCGTTTCGGACAAGCTGTTCACCCATATCGTGAACAGCAACCTCGAAGTACGGACCTCGGTCGCCATCGATCCGGCCAC
>JAAYDL010000252.1 GCA_012729265.1 Lentisphaerota bacterium
AGCGAAAAGCACGGGGATATCGCTGAATTGGTCATGGTTGCGGATTTCGACGGCAACGAGGATAATGACGGCAAGGATATCGTCGTAAACCTTTACGAAGATGTGAGGTATCTGTATTTAGGCACATATATTAAATCCATTACCAACATTTGCAGGAAATACGCTGAGAAAAATGATATTGAATTTGAAAACCTGACTGTAAGCGTTTTTCAGGGGGATGAAATAGCGGTTTTATTTCTTACTGATTTTAAAGATATTTATTTGCTTACGGATAATCGCAGCGGAGAAAGCACTGATTATCTGCTTGAATCTCTGGACGAGCTTGCCGAGATCTTCCCGGCTATGGACCTTGCTGAGTTCTTCCCGGATATGGAAGCGGAATCCGATAAAGCTTTCGGATTTTAGGACAAATAAAGATATCCATTTGTGTCCGTTCATTCGAAAAATCGGCAATCTTACGCCAAATCATCAAAGGAACATATTCTTGAAGCAGCACGTCTAACGGATATCCTGATATTGGGAGGCGGTTATGAGAAGGTGTGCTGTATTATTGGCTGTACTCCTTTTGCTCGCCGGATGCGGTGCAGACAATGCGCAGGATGATATAACATCCGTCACCGGAACGCCCCCGGCAGCAGGCGGTACAATAACGCCCGATATAACTATGGATGAGATTGGAAGATGGGATTTGGAGCCGCCGCAGTATCATGTTGCCAAGGTGCGCGTGGACGGTTGGAAACAGGGGAATTATCGTCTGTTCAGCCCGGAGGTTAAGGTTATCACCACCATTGAGGAAATGTACGCTTACCGTCCGGAGGGCGATTATTCTGATGGGAGCTTTGACGAGTTCCGTGAGCTGACCAAACAGTACGGGCCGACCGCATTTAATAGCGGCGACGTAGTGCTTGCCATCCATATTGCGGACAGCACAGGCTCCGCAAGCTATGCGCTGGATAGCGTTGATTTCGGCGATGAGGTCATAGACATCAGTATCAGGCGTACGTGTCCGGAGGCTTTTACCGATGACGAAGCGCAGTGGATAGTATTTATACAACTGGAGGAGAAAGGGCTGTATTCCGGGCAGAGCGTACATGTGAACTTAACCGGTATTTAACGTATGAGGAGAGCCGGTGCGGCGGACGGTTCTCCTTTTTTATTCCCGCTTTCCCTCGCGCACTTCCGTACGGCAGATTCTGTTTCCTGTGCTCTCAAATTTTGATTGAAGATTGCCTGTTTTGCGGGTATTATTGCCTGAGAGCATAAACAGGAGATGAATGCATGTCTATTGAAAGAGTTAAACATTACTTTGCTCAGTACGGAATGGAAAGCCGCATACAGGAGTTTGACGTATCAAGCGCCACTGTGGAGCTTGCGGCGGCTGCGCTTGAGTGCGAGCCCTGCCGCATCGCAAAAACGCTTTCCTTTATGCTGGAAGGAAAGCCGATATTGATCGTGGCGGCGGGCGATGCCAAGGTGGATAACCAGAAATACAAAGCGTATTTCAGCTCGAAGGCGAAAATGCTCAGGCCCGAGGAAACCGTTTCGCTGATCGGGCATGAAATCGGCGGCGTCTGCCCGTTTGCCGTGGACGAAGGCGTTTCGGTCTATCTGGATGTTTCTCTGAAAAGGTTTGACACCGTTTTTCCCGCATGCGGCAGCCGCAACAGTGCTATCGAACTGACGATAGAAGAGCTTGAAAAGTATTCGTCATACCTTGAGTGGGTTGACGTATGCAAAGGTTGGAATGAAAACTAACCCTAATGCCCCTGACACGTAAACAGTGCCGGAAGGCTGCGGTTTCAAGGCATGAGAACTGCATATCAGCGGAAACCGGCGGAAAGCCGAAGGTTTTCGACACAACAACAGCGCCGCATGGATTCGGCGCTGTTGTTGACTTTTACAAAGTCCTTAATGTGATTTCGCGGGCAAGACGGGGCTTTGATTGCCCCCAAAAGCATTCGCTTTTCGGGGCCCCCCTCCCGCGCAGCCCACACCTTGCGCTTGTATGCAGTTTCAAGGTATGAGGAACTGCATATCAGCGGAAACTGGCGGAAAACCGAAAGTTTTTCGACAAAGCAAAGCTTTGCTCAGCGCGGGCGGCCCGATACGCTGACCGTGATGTTGCCGCGCGTGGCGTGCGAGTA
>JAAYDL010000253.1 GCA_012729265.1 Lentisphaerota bacterium
CGAGGACAATCTCGAACGGCGCGAAAGGCTGTGCCGCGCGGTCGATTCGATCAACGCTAAGATCGGACACCGCGCCGTCAGGCGCGTCGCCTCAGCCCCAAAAAAATCGTGCGCGCGACCGGCCAGTGCAACACCTGATGTTTTGAAAACGGCCATGCGGTGAAGTACACTTCCTTCATGTGATAAAGCAAGGAAGGAGACAAAGTGTCTTACACGCGCGTGACCAATGAGGAGCGTAGGCTAATCTGCGACTGGCTTCAAGACGGAAAGTGCTCCCGCGAAATAGCGAGGCTGCTGAAGAGTGCCGCGAGCGCGGTGATGCGGGAAGTGGTTCGTAACACGGGCGGGCTGATCCGCCGTCTGTACCCGAAGAACGAGTCGTTCGCTGCCATCGGCGAGGCTGACCTGCGTCGGATCGACATGTTCCTGAACGACCGCCCGCTCAAGTGTCTCGGCTGGAAGACGCCGAGGGAGGTGATGGACGCCTTCCTCGCCGCAGCCGCGTGAGCGGCGTCGGCCAGTAAAGGGTGAGCCCTGTTTCCCTTCCCACGCCCGCCCTACGCTTGAAATTCCCGCCGCCCTGCGTCACAATGGCCTTGCTTCCACACGAGGGAACGATTTTCCCGCCAGCCAGCAGCCAGTGTTGCACTGGCTGCTGGCTGGCGGGGGTAACACCACCATGAGCCATGCAATAAGAGGGAGTTGTTTCATAGTCTCTCAGTCGAACGTCAGCGGTGAGGCGGCGGTATCCCGTCGCCTCCACCGTCTTGTTCGGCAGTCGTTTTAGAGTTGTTTAACGTAGTCTTGCCCTGCGTAAAAGAAGCGGAGGACATAGACTCTACGGGCTTTTCCATCAATCCGAAAAATCAACAGATAGTTGTTAATCAATGCTTTGCGGTAGCCTTTTCTCTTCAGATACTTGTCCTCGCATTCACCAAACATTCGGGGTGTGCGCCTGAGACTCCCATAACAGGATTCGACGTTATCCAATAACGTTCCGGCCGCTGGCGGATTCGCCAGTTTAACAGCGATGTATTCCACAATGCCGTCCAAGTCCTGCTCGGCAAACTCCGTTATGAGAAGCTTATACATGGCGCTTTGCCCGAAGACGCTTCATGGATGTTTCGGCTGCAACCATCGTTCCCTCTGATATCTGACGCTCAGCATCATCCAGTTTTGCGTAGATGTTGAGTTTTGCCAAACTTTCCTCGTAACGTTTCATGCTCATGATGACCATGTCGCCGTAGCCGTTTTTCGTAATGAAAATCGGTGCATCCGCCAATCGGCACTTTTTCGAAATCTCAGCCGTATTCTTCAAGTCTCTGATGGGTATGATTTGCGGCATCGCTAATCCTCCTTATGTGTGTCCTAGTTGTACCACAATAAGGCCATAATGGCAATAAAAGCTCTAATATGTTTTCCGCTTGCGCGAACGGGCCGGGCTGACCGGGCCACGTGATGGACCGTAGCTGGCTTGCTCGCGGAAGTCCAGCGCGCGGTCCGGTCCAGCGGGTTGTTCTCGACGCGCTTGCGCGGCGAGGCAGCCCGCTGGATTCAGTCAGCACGGCCCGTTCCCGCGACGCGCAAGCGTCGCGGGAACGCCCTCGCTAACAGGCAGTACGCCGTACCGTTCAGCCTGATGTTCGGCGATCCTTGATTGTTTTCTTGATCTCGCCTTTCACATCGATCTTGTCGAGGCGAACGATCCGGAATGCCTGATCTCCTTTGTCCACATGATCCAAGAACGCGATGAATGACTCGCCCTTGTGAAATGTCGTCTCCAAACCAGTCTTTGGAACATCGGGATATTCACTGGAGTCGTAGTGAATCCAAACCTCTCCAGGGAGGTCGAGCCCGACCATGCCGAAATACAGAGATTCGGGGTATGTGACGCGATAGGACTTGAATGCCCCCTGCGGACCGTGAGCGTTTGGGCTCTCTTCCTGCACATCGCACACAAATACGAAGTCGGAATGCCCCAAAGCTTTCGCATGGGCGGACGCCGCATCCGGCATCTCATCGGCATAGGCGATCAGGCGACAGAGCATCAGGATTGCAGTTGTGAATATCGTTTTCATTCTTTCACCGAACGTCAGCGGCCTCCGAACTCGTGAGCCGCGGGCGAACGAGGGTTCGGTGTGTCGCCGTTATTGGGAAACCGTCTCTCTCTTTTCATCCGGTTTGTCGAGGGGTTTCGGGTCAATCTCTCTCGTTTACGTTCTCGTTCACGTACCCGTACACGATGACTGCTTCGCAATCTCAGTTATTGCGCCCAATGAAGTCGGCACTATATTTCTCGTGGTCGAACTCAATTCGTGCCTTCGTGTCTTCGTGTACGTGAACGTGTACCGCTTCGCTGTGAACGTGTACGGTCTTCTGCCCAACGCCGCCGGTGACATTCCGGCGCTTGTCGCCGGTAAGGTCCACCGGCTGGTTGTGAGTCCCTATGGGATCCAGTTCTGAACGATGACCTTGTCTCCCTCCCGCACCTTGTGAACATAGAACACGTCACGGGTGCCAACATTCATCGTCTTGAGTTCAAATATGTAGGTCTTGTCCGGCTCCAGGAATACCGGAGCGTGTTTGGTCGTCTTTTCCCACAGGACTTGGATTCTCTCCTGGCCACGATTGAACACCAACCACACCATTTGGTAATCCCGTTCATTCCCTTTGTTGTCCACGACAGAGCCAACGGAACTACGATGAAAGACGGGCTTGCTCTCGACCGTAAAGACTGCGTTTGTCTGCTCCGCCTGTGCAGGGCAGGCACTGGGAGCGCTTACCGTCAGTAGTAGGACGAGGAGCGATGCTGTCTTAGTCTTCAATTCTCACCTCACAACGTCGCCCACCATCGACGGTATCCCGTTCGATGAGTGGGCTGGTTCGAGCTAGTCTCCTCTAATTAAGGAAATTTGGCCATCGTCTTTCGATATCTTAACCGTAAGATCGCTGCCGGGAGGATGAGGCGATCGCTCTGAAAATATGATGATCCAAGATTCTTTGAGGTTGGTTACATACGCTACGGGAAAATCATCAGCACGAATGCCTTCTTTGACAAGAAATCTTTTAGCGATTTCGATAACATGGCCAGTTTCATCATGAGTTAGTGGTTTCTCTCGCAAACACCCTAACGATAGGATGAATGGCAGAATTAGCCAATAATAGTGTCGCACAAGCATGCTTTTGCTCCTGCCTAGTTACAGTACTTTTTAACCTGTGCCTCTGCCTGTTCCACAAAAGGCTCAACATACCTTTTACAGGCTGATGGGTCTTTTTCATTACAGCACTTGTTAAGCTTCTCTTTTCTGCATTTTAATCCGATTTTCCATGCACTGCACTCGGACTTGTTCAAGAAAACACTATATGAATCCTTCCAAAACAACCATCGTGAAAAATCATAGTATGGTAAATCGCCACAGTTTCGTCCCTTGCATAGATTGGCACCATAGCGGCTTTTCCAATCCGTTATGTGTTGCTGCTCATGTTTCCGAGTACAATCCTGAATGCCATACTGGTAAGATGTTGCCTCATGAATAATCAGGCTGCCGTTTCCATCACAAATAATTGTGTTTTGGTTTATATACCATGCCCCCGTGAACCAGCCGCTTTCAGCGGGAGGAGAGAAAAAAGACGTAGGCGACGGCCTTTGGGTTGTATAGTATAGGCTCTGAAATGGGTTAGCTCCTCCGCTTGGATTATTAGAAAAATAAGAGTAAACATTTTGCGGTTCGCTTCTCGAGGATGTCCTAGCTACAAGTTGTTCGGAATCCGGGTCTCGGCTTATCCACCGCCCCTGTTCCGGACTATAGAAAGCCCGCGCATTCACTGAAACAAGTGCGATCCCAACAATGAACAATCTTCTCGTTTTCATTTCAGAACCTCCGTTTTGTATCATCAATGTACGCCCGTGTGAGTTTTGAGTTCGGAAATCCGCGCAATGAAATCTCGTACGTTGCCACGGCTTGTTGATATAAGCCGTTTGCTTTGAAGCAAACCGCACGGGTGCTCATAAGCAAGCTCAGTTCTTCTATCGGCGTGTGCGTTTTGAGATACTTCTCATCTATGCGCTCCGCTTCCGTGAACGGGTGAGGGTAGGTCAAATAATACGAATCTGGGAAAATATCCACGCCCCGTATGGACGGCTCGATGTTAAACGTTTCCTGCTGGTCTTGCCAACGGCTGAACAGATGACC
>JAAYDL010000254.1 GCA_012729265.1 Lentisphaerota bacterium
ATCGGCCATTTGAACCGCCTCTTCGCTCATGCCCTGCAGAATAAAAAGATCCGCGCACTGCTCCGCCGCTTCAGTTTTTGAGGAGATCACACTCATCACACGTACCGCCTTCAACGCCAGCGACACATTGCCCATACGGGCGGCATCGGCGGCAACGCCCATCAGCGCAGCGTCACGCTCCTGTATCAAAAGTATGCTTTCAGCAACCTTCAACCGCGACTCCAGCTGCGACTTCATCTCCGCCGTCGGTCTTGGAACCGCTCGACTCTCCAGAACATCGTCTTCCCGAACGACGGTCTGCTGCCGGGCAATCCGCACAAGTGCGTCATCCCGAGTTCCTGAAGTAGAAATGCCCTTAGCCAGCTCCGTCGCCTCTTTCACCAAGCCCAGCTCAAGCAGCAAATCCACACATTTATCTGCTGTTTCATTCCGAATACCCGACATACTGATCCCATTAACGGCCCGCTGCATCTGATCAATACAGCCCAGTTTTGCAGCATCCAGTGCGATTCCGGAAAACGCCTCATTTCGCGGGGCTGAATTGGAAATACTTGCTGCTGCTGTCAGACGACTTTCAAGCTGCTCCTTCGCACTGGGCGTCGGCACCAGCGGCTTCACCGAAGCCGTCTCCTTCAGGGGAAGCTCCACTGTACTGCCGGGCCGCCGGAAGGTCATCATGGTTCGACCGCCCTTGCGATAAATCAGCAAACCCGCCGGAGAAATATCCGCCGTACGAACACCCTCGCTGGTGGTCAGCAGCAGTTCATCATAATTCAGGATCCACTGCATTCGCGTGCGCACATCGCCGCCCTCCAGGAGCGCCTGTCCGTTCTGCTCCACGAGGAAATGCAACGCGGTGGACGGGTCGTCCGTCAACTCAACCCACTCGCCCAAAAACGGAGCCGCCGTCATCTCCGACACGTCTGCTGCGTTACGCCCCCCCGAAGCAATAACCGGCACATTCACTCGATCCACAAAAACGGACGACGGCGAACCAGCCAGCAATTTTTCAGGCGTGACAGAAACGAACCCCTCATCAGGCAGCGCATAACTCGCCGCCCCCCTCGATTCCGTCTGCGCCGGTTTTTTCAGACTCATTGTCGGCCGCGATTCCGGAGGCTCAACTTCAACTTTATTCAACGCCTTGAGGGGCACCTCCGGTGGCTCAACAGACGCTTCAACCACCTCTTCAAAAATCTCGCTCGTCACCGAAAAATCCGCTGGAGGCACATTCGCGTCCTCGGAGATTTCATCCTCCGCCAAGGCCGTACCATCTTCCGTCGCGGTCTGCGCTCGAGCACCCGTCGCCGAGGCCAGCGGAAGCGCAATACAGACTGTCAGCAATACCGCCAGACAGACCGCACCCAGCCCGAATGCACCGCGTCGACGCCCCCCATCGAGAATCGCCAACAGCCGCCCTTCCAGCGCATTCTTGCGCGCCATCGTAATGGCCGCGCTCAGCAGAGGAACTCGCCCCGACTGCATCCGCGCTACCTCCAGTAACTGATCCGCATAATCCGCCGGCGGCGCACCGTTGGTCAGTACATAATCATCGCACGCATGCTCCCGCTCCAAACGCAGCTGTCGCGCGGCAATCCAGAAGAGCGGATTAAACCAGTGCAGCGCGAGCGCAATGGTACAGA
>JAAYDL010000023.1 GCA_012729265.1 Lentisphaerota bacterium
AAAAGCAGGGCGCAAGGCAAGGTTGTCGCGGGGTGATGGAAAGCTACCGTTCAGAAATAATCCTGAAAGCGGGAAGGAATATTATTATTTTCACTTGACCCAACTTCTTATGAGTGACCCCGCTTCCGCGGGTGAAAAAGTACCTCTCCATCGTCTTGTTAGCGTCATTAGTCTGTTCCCATAAAAAAGGGGGCAACCGCGTAGAGCGGGGTCAAAAGGATATCAACAGGGATGCTCCAGATGTACTTCATTCTGTTTAGAAGAACTTCGTTCTTTGGAGGTGTATATTTCAAACCGTCGAATGAGAAATCATCCGCGACAAGCACGGATGAGGCACCATCCGAGGTCGAGCCGAAATAGTATAGCATACTGTCCCAGTGTTGCTTTGAAGGAACCGTGTGGATAACTAGAAGCAGTAGATTCTTGGGTTCGTCAAGGCTGGCATCCTTGAATATGGACTGAAGGCTCGTTCTCCTGTCGGTACTTGTCTTCCAGTTGAAGGTGTTGGAGATGTATAGCTGTGCTATGTGGTTACCTTCGGCCGAACACTCCGCATCCGACCAAACACTAGCTTTACCTTCCGGGTAGACGTTGTAGTGAGCGTAGATAAAGCCAGGTCGATCAGAGCGACTGTTCTCCATGGAGTTCTCGAGTGTGGCCAAATCAAGAACTTCATCCGGTATTCTTACAACTAAAGTGTTACCTGATCTCAGAACCTCGGGAAACGCATAGACTCTGTACTTCTGGTCTTCGTCAGATTCATCTCCTGCATAGTAGCCGGACGATAGGCCAGGATTCTTGAGTCGAATGTCGTTGAAGGGGTGACTGATGTACTCAATCTCCTTGTGTATCCGTTTTGTGTGGCTAAACCAAAATCCGTTGGCGCAAGCAATCGCCCCAGATCCCAGATAACACACAATGAGCACCCACCTAGCGGTTCGCTTTCGATTGTGGAAATTCTTCATTTCTTTCTTTCGCTAACGATTAGGGTTTTATCCCTCCTGCTTCTCACAAATATCCTCATGACCAAAGCAGGTTAAAAAGCAGGAGGATATGAGGGTGCCCGCAAGGCACCATCTTCCTGTTGGACTGAGCCGCGGACCGAGGTGGAACACGGGCACACCCAACCTATCTATGGGGATCGTATGCTCCCCGCGCCGATGTTTCAATTCTTTTATCGGCATCTTTTCAAAGATTTGAGGATTTTGGTCGTGGAATTTCAAAATCGGGATGAATTTCAGCGGGCAGATAGATGAGTAGCGAGCATTTGCTTCAGATAGAGCGAGCCGGTGATACAGATGAGGCGGTTGGGTGATGCGGAGGCCCAGCTGCGGGCGGCGTTCCAGGCATCAGCGACAGAGAGCGGTTCTGCGGAAATGCCGGCAACGGCAGCCTGTGCGGCGGAGTGCTCTGCGGTGGTGCCGCGAGCTGCGACGATGGGAAGCGTCCACGCTGCAGTAACACGCGGCTTGAGGATGCGCAGAAATTCGACGGCGTCTTTGTCGGCGAGGAAACCGAAGATAAAACCAATCTGGTGTTTGGGATAGTTTCCTTTGAATGTTTTGATCAGCGCACGGGCGCCGGAAGGATTGTGTGCGCCGTCGAGAATGATCAGCGGATCGGTGCAGAGGGTTTGAAACCGCGCACTCCAGCGGACCGTTTCGAGCCCTTTTTTATACGCCGGCTCTATGTCGAGCAGGTCGGCCAATAGTTCGAGCGCGGTGACCGCGACCGCGCAGTTTTCGCGCTGGAATTCACCAACGAGCGGCAGATTAATCGGCGGAAGACTTCGTGAAGGGGTTTCAATTTTGAGGCGTTGATGAGCAACGTAGACTGAGCTTCCAGCTCCGTTGTGCACCTTCGGCTGTTGCTGCACAACGGAGCAGGATGCACCGTCTACGAATTGAACTGGCCCTTCTTTCTCAAGCACGCGCATTACTTCCGCAGACTGCGGAGCGGAGATGGTCGGGCGACCGGGCTTCATAATGCCCGCCTTTTCAGCGGCGATTTTTTCGATGGTGTCGCCTAAAAAGTTGGTGTGGTCGATATCGATCCGGGTAATGACAGAGAGGAGCGGAATCACGACGTTCGTGGCGTCCCAGCGTCCGCCCATACCGGTTTCGACGATAGCAATATCGACCTGCTCATCGGCAAAGTATTGGAATGCGATGGCGGTGGATATTTCAAAAAAAGTGGCGCCGCGCAGTCCGGTTGCTGCTTCGACTGCGTCGGCGACCTGTTCCATTTGATCGATGTAGCGATCCAGCTGCGCCTCGGCGATCGGTTCGCCGTTGATACGAAAACGCTCGGAAAAGTCGATGAGATGGGGCGAAGTGTAGAGCCCGGTTTTAAAGCTGGTGGCGCGCAGTACCGATTCGATCATCGCGCAGACGGAGCCCTTTCCATTGGTGCCGGCTACATGAATCACCGCCAGTCTTTGGTGCGGATTTCCGAGCTCTTCGAGCAGGGCAGAGATTACCTCTAACCCCGGCTTAATGCCTGCCGTAGTCCGTTTGAACAGTCTGTCATATGAAGGGCTCATTTTTCGACCGGATGAACAGGATGGGCAGGATCTCTAACCATCCGGAGCATCCTGATATCCTGTCAAAATTAGTTATCGCAAAGATAATCGAGCAGGAGAATCATGCGTTCACGCAGTTCATGACGATGGATCACCATATCGATCAGACCGCGGTCCTGTAAAAATTCGGCGCGCTGAAAGCCTTCGGGAAGATCCTGCTGAATGGTCTCCTTGATTACGCGCGGTCCGGCAAACCCGATCAAGGCATTGGGTTCGGCAACAATCAGGTCACCCAGCGTGGCAAAACTGGCCATAACGCCCGCCATGGTGGGGTTCGTTAAAATGGGAATATAGGGCAAGCCAGCTCCTGCGTGACGCGCCAGCGCTGCGCTGGTTTTCGCCATCTGCATCAGGCTCAGCAATCCTTCATACATGCGCGCTCCACCGGAGGCGCAGGAGATGATCACCGGACGCTTTTCAGCGGTGCAGCGTTCAATCAGATAGGTGACGCGTTCGCCGACCACGCTGCCCATACTGGCGCCGAGGAACGAAAAGTCCATTACGCCCAAACCAATTTCGTGGCCGCCGAGGGTGCAGCCTCCGACCGTGACGGCTTCGTCCCATCCGGTTCCTTTTTGGTTAAATTCCAGTTTATCGATATAGGACTGCTGGCCGGTAAAGCCCAGACTGTCAACCGATCGAATTTTTCCGGCCCATTCTTTGAAAGAGCCTTCATCCGAGAGCAGATCAATACGCGCCTGCCGGGGAAGACCAAAGTGGTGATCGCACTTGGTACAGATTTCCAGATTGGCGGCCACCTCGTCTTTGTAAACAATCTCATTACACGACGGGCACTTCATCCACAGGCCGTCCGGCACTTCACGTTTTTTCACCGTAATGCTGGAGTACGTTTTTTTGTTTCCAAATAAAGCCATGTTTAAATCCCTATATTATCCCCGCGCCACGGTCAACACATGGACGGAGGCTGCTCCGCCTTTTTTCAGTGCTTTGGCACAGGCATTGACGGTTGCTCCCGTCGTCATTACATCATCGACCAGCAGCACGCGCTGTCCGGCCAGTTGTTTCTCCCGCTTAGATTCAAAAGCGTCGTGCACGTTACTAAGCCGCTGAGGGGCTGTCAAATGTGTTTGCGTGGCGGTCGGACGAATTCGTTTTATGAAACGGTCGGTGCTTTTGCACGAAATTTGCCGTGCCAGCGCATGCGCCAACAGTGTCGACTGGTTAAATCCACGCTCCCTCCGGCGCACATGATAGAGCGGCACCGGCACGACCCAGTCAAACTCAAGCTCCCCATATTCCGCCTTCAGGCAGCCGTGCATCAGTTCAGCTAAATCGGGGGCCAGCCAGAGCGCGCGATGGTATTTCAGGCGTTTGAGCGCCTCGCCGACCACGCCGTCGTAACGAACCACCGAACGCGCCAGGTCGAAGGCGGGTGGGGAATCGGCGCAGGAAAAGCAAACAAAGTCGTGCGAAACGGCACCAGCGACGGGATCGCCGCAAATCCGGCAGAACGGCGGTTCAACCTTCAGTGTATCGCTCCAGCAATCCCAGCAAATATGGCGAAAGGTGGTCGGAGCCGGAGCACCGCACCCCAGACAGTTTCGCGGATAGAGAAAGTCCAGAATTGCGCTCATGGCTCGACGCGGTTAATCCAGAATCAGCGAATCTGGGTCAATAAACTCGGGCTGAATCAACGGAAGATAAGTGCTTTTCAGCCAGTAACGACGTCCTTTAATGCGCAGCGAACGGTTCAGCAAATTTTCGAGCTCTTGCTTCTGATCTTCATTGCCTCGAATCAGACAGACGGGCTCCTCCCATTCGCCTTCGATGAGTACAAGTTGATACAGCCCCGGATTTGCCCGGCGTAATACGCCGTAAACCGTAACCATCTCCTGCTGCATGCGGCTTCCATCAAGTTCCAGCAGCAATGCCGGGAGTTCCTCTTCTTCCGGAGTTTCTTCTTCCGGTTCAGGTTTCACTTCGGGTTCGGGTTGTTCTTCAGGAGCTTGAACCATCTCCTCCGGTTTCGGTTCTTCGACAGGCAGATCGATTCGTTTGATATAGTCGGCACTGATCCATACCATACACGATTCCGGCGGAACAATTTTGACCCATCCGTTAAATTCGTCCCGGACTTCCACTTTATCGCCCTTCGTCACCGCCGCAACCACGGGATAATTCAGGTTGGGTCCGGAGCGTACATTCAGCTTTTCAGGCAACACCACAAGGTCCTGAATAAATTCGCCCAGCACCCAGACATCCAGCGTCTTCGGGGCCTGCACGCCCACCCAACCGTTTGTTTCTGAGCAATACACCAGCTCATCTCCGCGCATCGCCCGATCGAGCAAATCGCCGTTCAGCGAAGGTTCAGCACGCAGGCTGACGCGGTCGCCGGTCACGACGACTTTCTGTACATTGTTGGTTTGAACGACGCTGGTTTCATTCGTCTTTGCAACGGCAGTGGATACAACGGAGGCCGTTGCGAGCATCAAGATAAAGCGTTTCATAGTAATCTCCTCAGTTACAGCGCGAACAGTACGCGCGCGTTCTTTGCAGTTAAACTCGCCAGCGACTCTAGCGAAGAGTCCCTCAGCTCTGCAAGCCGTTTAGCGGTATGAAGCACAAAGGCCGGCTCGCAGTGGTTTCCGCGCATCGGCACCGGTGCCAGATAGGGCGAGTCGGTCTCGATCAGCAGACGATCGTCCGGAACATACTGCGCCACTTCGCGCAGCGGAGCGGCGTTGGCAAACGTCACAATCCCGCTGAAACTGATCATCAGTCCCAGATCGAGCACCTTTCGAGCAAAAGCTCGGTCCCGCGTAAAACAATGGAGCACGCCCAACCGGCCCGGATCACCGGGCCACGCGGAAGCAAACTCTTTCAGCAGCGCAATCGTATCATCGTCGGCATCGCGGCTGTGCACCACCACCGGCTTTTTAAACTCAACCGCGAGCGCCAGATTTTCGGAAAATAGCGTTTTCTGCTGAGCGGCGGTTTCGGCATTATAATAGTAGTCCAGTCCGGTTTCCCCGACGGCTTTGGCCAGCGGATCGGCGACACATTCGCGCAGCGCGGCGAGGTCGTACGCCTTATCGGCTTCATCGCGATCAAGGCCGGCACAGCCGAAAATGCAGCCCGGATGATCTTTCGCCAGCTGGAGCGAAAGCGCGTTGGCCTCGGGCGATCCGCCGATGGCCAGCATCTCCAGCACCTGGGCCTCGCGAGCATTTTTCAGTCGCTCCGAAAAGGAGCCGTTTTTTACAAATCGATCAAAATGTACATGCGTATCAACAAACATAAGGCGGGAAGTTAAGCGCAGAGGGACAGCTGATCGAGCGTTTTCCTCCGGTTTTTAGCGATTCCCCTAGTTTTACGTCCTCATTAAACCTGTCGGAATCCTGCGAAAAGCGCACAAAATTTTAACGAAATAACCCTTGAAGAAGGCGGACTCACTCGGCATATTTGCGCGCCTTTATCAAGTTAAAGGATAATATTTAACGAGGAAAACCTATGGCTAGAAAAGTCCCTTTGAGCAAAGTCCGAAACATCGGCATTATGGCGCATATTGACGCCGGAAAAACCACTGTATCTGAACGTATCCTGTTTTTCACCGGCCGTTCTCACAAACTCGGCGAAGTACACGACGGCGCCGCCACCATGGATTGGATGGTTCAGGAGCAGGAACGCGGTATCACCATTACTTCCGCCGCAACCACCTGTATGTGGAAAGACCACATGATCTCCCTCATCGACACCCCCGGCCACGTTGACTTCACCATGGAAGTGGAACGTTCCCTGCGCGTTCTCGATGGCGCGATCGCCCTCTACTGCGCCGTTGGCGGCGTCCAACCCCAATCGGAAACCGTTTGGCACCAGTCCGAACGCTACGAGGATCCCAAAATCGCGTTCGTCAACAAGATGGACCGCATTGGCGCCGACTTCTTTGGCGTCGTGAAAGGCATCCAGACCAAGCTCGGCGCAAACGCCGTACCGGTCGTGATCCCGATCGGCGCATCCGACCAGTTCAAGGGGATCGTCGACCTGATCACCATGAAAGCCCTCATCTTCAAGGAAGAAACCCAGGGCGCCGAATGGGATGTCATCGATATACCGGAGGACATGAAGGAAGCCGCCGCGAAATGGCGCAACAACCTGGTTGAAAAATGCGCCGAGCAGGACGAAGCCCTGCTTGAAAAATATTTCGAGAACGGCGACCTGACCGAAAAGGAAATCTGGAGCATTCTCCGCAAGGCGACCTGCTCCCGCCACGTCGTCCCGGTCTATTGCGGCTCCGCCTTCAAGAACAAAGGCGTCCAGCAACTGCTGGACGGCGTGATCAAGATTCTCCCCGCTCCAAACGAAATCCCCCCGATCGTCTGCACCCAGAACCCGGCCAACCAGCGCAAGGTCGACGACAACGAAGTCTTGTCCGCACTGGCATTCAAGATCATGTCCGACAAGCACATGGGCAAGCTGACCTACATCCGGATCTATTCCGGAACGCTTGAGGCGGGAACCACGGTCTGGAACAGCACCCAGCAGAAGAAGCAGCGCGTCGGTCGTATCCTCCGCATGCACGCCAATCGGCAGGAAGCCATCGAGGCCGCAGTTTCGGGCGACATTGTGGCCGTGGTCGGCCTGCAGGACACCAAGACGGGCGACACCTTGTGCATGCAAGACAATGAGATCCATCTTGAAGCGATGGAATTCCCGGCACCAGTAATCTCGATTTCCATCAAACCTGCATCGAACGCCGACAACGAAAAGTTGGGGGAGGCACTTCATCGCTTGGCCGATGAAGATCCGACCTTCACGGTTTCGTTCGATCAGGAAACCTCGGAAACCATCATTTCCGGCATGGGCGAACTCCACCTGGAAATTATTGTCGACCGCCTGAAGCGGGAATTCGGCGTGATTGCGGAAGTCGGTCGCCCCGAAGTGGCCTACCGCGAAACCGCCACCACGATGGCGGAAGGTTCCTACAAGCATGCGAAGCAGTCCGGCGGACGCGGCCAGTACGGCCATGTCGTCTTGAAGCTGGAGCCGCGCGATCCCGGCCAGGGATTCGAGTTCATCAACGCCGTCGTGGGTGGTCGCATTCCGCAGGAATACATCCCCTCCTGCGAAAAGGGCGTTATCCAGGCGCTGGCATGCGGGCCCTACGCCGGCTATCCGGTTGTGGACATGAAGGTGACCTTGCTCGATGGTTCCTACCATGATGTCGACTCCTCCGATTTTGCCTTCCAAATTGCTGCTCGTCAGGGCTTTAAGGAACTCTTTATGAAGGGGAATCCTCAGCTGCTCGAACCCATCATGAGCATTGAAGTTACCACCCCGGATGAATTCATGGGCTCGGTTAACGGCACTATTGCTCAGCGTCGCGGACGTATTGAGTCGATGGACGAACGCGGCGGCATGAAGATTGTCAGGGGCATGGTTCCGCTCAGCGAAATGTTCGGCTATTCCAACACGCTGCGCTCGCTGACGCAGGGCCGCGCTTCGTTCTCGATGCACTTCGAGCACTACGAAGCCGTTCCATTCTCAATTGCTGAAGAAGTGGTCGAAAAGCGCCGCAAAGGTGGCAAGGTCAGATAAATTATTCTGCATCGCACCAAAGATAAAGGCCGCCTCAATGGGCGGCCTTTTTTGTGCGTCAGGCATGACATGCAAAGGGGATGAGAGTTCCAGCTCGATTGAATTTCTCTGCAGCAAAGGAGATGGTGCGCCCAACAGGAGTCGAACCTGTATCTACGGCTTCGGAGGCCGCCATTCTATCCATTGAACTATGGGCGCACGAAAGGCCGGATTTATAGGTGTATTGCGGCGGAGCCGCAATACTTATTTGTCCACAGATTTAACGGATTACGGGATTATCTGAATAAACCCGTGAAAATCTGAGAAATCTGCGGATTGGAATCAGCCGTTTTTCGCTTCAAATTCTTTCATGAACGAAATCAGCGCGTCGACGCCCTCCATCGGGAAAGCGTTATAAATGGAGGCGCGGATGCCGCCGACGGAGCGGTGGCCCTTCAGCGTTTTAAGGTTTTTCTTCGACGCTTCGGCGACAAACTGCGCTTCGAGCTCTTCGCTCGGCAGACGCCAGGTCACATTCATGTCGGAGCGGAATTCCTTCACGGCAGTGCCCTTGTAGAAGTCCGAGGTGTCGATGGCCGCATAAAGCTTACTTGCTTTTTCCTCGTTAATCTTTTTCATGCCTTCCAGTCCGCCTTTGGCCTTCAGCCAGCGGGTGACAAGGCAGAGAATGTAGACCGGGAAGGTCGGCACGGTGTTGTAGAGCGAGTTGTTTTCGATGTGTGTTTTATAGCGGAACATGGTCGGAACCGTTTCAGGGCAGCGTTCGGCCAGCTCGTCCTTTATGATGACCAGCGTGACACCGGCTGGTCCGAGGTTTTTCTGCGCACCGGCATAGATCAGACCGAACTTGGAGGCGTCGAGCGGTCTGGAGAGCATGTCCGACGACATGTCGGCGATCAGGCAGTCATGCTCCGGGAAAACCTTCCACTGTGCGCCGGAGATCGTTTCGTTGGAGGTAATGTGCAGGTAGGCGGCATTATCCGTGAGCTTCAGTTCATTGATCGACGGAACGCGGGTGGGGATTTCCTTTCCGCAGTCGGCGACAACGTTGACGTTGCCGAGTGCCTTAGCTTCTTTGATGGCCTTGGAGGCCCACGCACCGGAGTTGGTGTAGTCCGCCGTCTGGCCTGCGCCGAGCAGGTTCATCGGGATCATGGCAAACTGAGTGGAAGCGCCGCCGGTCAGAAAGAGTACGCTGTAGCCTGCGGGAATGTTGAGCAGTTCCTTGATGTTCGCGATGGTTTCATCATGGATCGCGGAATATTCTTTACCGCGGTGGCTCATTTCCATGACGGACATGCCGGTGCCCTGGTAATCGACCAGCTCAGCTTGTGCCTGTTTCAGTACTTCTTCCGGCAAAACAGCCGGTCCAGCAGAGAAGTTATATGCTCTCATGAATATTTTCCTTGGGTTTGAAATTTGAAACTTTCAGAGGGCGGCACGATATCAGTTCGCCAAATCCGCTCCAATAGAAAATAGATGGAAAAAGTACGAAAGGTGCAATTAGGGTACTATAGATCGTCCAGCGGGATTTCCTGACGGCCCATCTCTATTCGCACCGTCGTAGACGCGACGTCCTCGTCGCGTGAAAAAGAGCAAACGAAGCCATGCTTGTCGTAGACGCGACGTCCTCGTCGCGTGGAATCAGAGCACCGCATGGATTGACCGAGAAACACGCGAAATTGCGCGAAAAGGTTCTATAAAAATCCGAGGTACGGAAGGGATGGTACAGCCTGCATTACGTGCTGGCTCATGCACCCTCGAATGGCGTCAGAGCAGCAGAGTGTGTGTAAGCGATTTTAAAAAAGTTTAGGACATGGGAGCAGACGGTAAGATTCAAGATTATGCAACATTTGCGGCAATAGAATTTGACTCTTCTCGCTCTTTGCGTTCTTGTGTCTCCTAAAGGGCTCTCGATGGATCGTCCGCCAGAGCGAGCTGGAAAAAGGGAGCATTTGAGTGAAATTACTCGATTCCGGGAACGACCTTTTTTGCGCTATAGTTCGAGAAGTGGACCAATCAAAAGGGGGAGCATTATGCGATCTGAAAACCAAAATGACGAATTTGGCGGCCTGACTCCATTTTTTATGGGAGTTAAAAATAAAAACAATGAATCAGGCGGCCTGACCCCTATTATGACCCCTATTCCGAAAATAAAAACAATGAATCAGGCGGCCGACCCCTATTCCTGCCGGGTGTTTAAGAAATCGCAAAGGGACTTCGCTTTCGTGGGATGAGCGTTATCGTCTCACTGCCGTGGGTTCAATCGACTATACGTACGATGTGCTGAATCGTCGGGTAATTCGTGAAGGAGACAACCAATATGAAGCATATGTTTATGATGGGAATCAGGTTGTGGCCGATCTCGGTTACTGTCGTGATCTGTTGCGTACCTATGTTTGGGGGCCCGGGATCGATAATCTTATGTCATTTACTGACTACTCGACTGCTACACCAACGACGTATTATGCCGTAAAGGATCATCAAAACTCGGTTATCGCCATGGTTAATGCTTCCGGCTCCGTTGTTGAATCCTACGAATATGATGCGTACGG
>JAAYDL010000255.1 GCA_012729265.1 Lentisphaerota bacterium
ACCTGTTTAAAAAATGCCTGCGACCACACCGCAATACTGTCCGGGTGCTTCAGGAAAGGTTCCACATCCGTACGCGCCGCCTCCACGTTCAACTCGGCAATCCGGTCCATCAGCAAGGAGCGGAACCCGGATTCCGAAACAGCATCGGCACTGTTCCAATGCCCGGTCTGCCGCATGCGGGCGGAAAGATGATTCAAATCCAGCGGAACCCCCTTTGCCGCATACCAAACGAAATCGTACCAGTCCCGCCCCTTTACCCGTCGTCCCCATTTCCGAAAGAGCAGGGCATGCATCTTTCCGGCAAACAGCGAGGGCAACGTGTAGGTTCGCACCGCAAAAGGAATAGGCTGCAGAAGAAAACGGGTTTCCGTTCCAAACCCTGGAGGAGGATTCGTATCCACCTCGACCTTGATCCTTAAAATCTGGTTCCGGTGCACTCCGCCCAGAATCTTTTCCGGAGCCTCGATCACCATCAGCTGTTCCAGCGTATCCGCCTTCAGGAAGGCCGACTCGATGGCGGAATCCGCCGTCTTGCGCCGCACCTCGACCTTCACTGGAAAGCCCCACGCTAAAAGCTCTTTTTCGACATAGGTACAGTAGGGCGCAAGGTCGAACGTTGCATCGGGGGCCAACAGGGAAAAATCCATGTCTTCCGAAAAGCGGTCCATCCCGTGCAGGATGCGCAGCGCCGTGCCGCCATAAAAAGCCGCCCGTTCAAAAAACCTGCCGCGCCAAAGTCCCAGCAAAGCGATCTCTTGAAAGATTTCCCGCAATGCATTCTCATAATCTGCCGCGCCTTGGCAGTTGTAACGCCCCAGCATGTCGCTTACTGCACGGTTCATCGCCGCCTCCCTAATGACCGGACCAGCGCCGCGCAGAGCCGAACCTTTCTCGATTGAAGCGCATCAGCCAGTTCCTCCATCACTCCAGCATCCATTGCCGCCAAACCGCCTGCATCCAACCGCAAATCCTCGCGCAGATACCGCTCCATCTCCCGCTGCGTCCGGACGCCGTCGCGCCGGTCGTCGCGAAGCCGGTCGGCCAACGCCCGCTCCGGTGCCGCCATCAGGAAGGCGGACCCATTGTCCTCGATCCGTTCAACGCCCACCGAAAGATTCGGCGTCGGCCGATAGACGAATATTCCCAAAGGCGTCTCGAACCGCCGGGCGCGTCCGGTGGTGACAGACGTCAGCGCCTCGACCCGTTCCGGGATCAGGCCGTGATAGCCCAGCGCATAGTCCAGCGAAACCATCGAGGGTCCGTAGATTAAATTCGCCAGCAGCTCCCGGCAATAGGGCATCTTGCGATAAGCCTCTCCGAAAACATACAGCCCCTTCTTTACCCGCACAATCGTGCCCGATCGAAGCAGTGCCGTCACCCGGTCGCGCGGCGAGGCATAGGCCGACAACGCCGACATCAGGGTCGGATAATCAAACTCCTCCCGCCCGATCTGGTTTCTAAGTTCTACACTCATGACGCATTTTCACCACAGTAAGTCGAACAAATCAAGACATACCATGTTCATTTTGCACTCTCTTCGCCCTCTGTTGAAACCCGCCCGTAACCTTCGGTCCATTGTCCATTCCCGCGCATCTCGCCGACACCAGCGCCAGCAGCAAACCCATTGTCTTTTTCATCCATCGACCTCGTCGCCTTGATTTCCAACCACCCGAGAGGGTTGCATATTCGAGGCCTTTGCGTCCTTCTGAACAAGAAAGTTTTTTCCCATTCTTGTTTTCGCGTTTTTCGCGTGTTTCGCGGGCAAGCAAGCTCTGCCCATTCGTCCTTTATGCCCGCGAAACACGCGAAATTGCGCGAAACCGATTCTCCATTTTCAAACCTCACAGTGCCGCCACCCGGCTCGTCGCGTACTGTTTTTTTCGCCGCACAAGTCCTGCATTGCCGCGTCGCCGCGCGGCGGGATTGAATAAAATGCCATCTGCATGGCCTATCCCTTCCGGGCCGTCCATTCCGTGCCGGGCATCGGCGAGTCCAATGAATGCCCGCTTCGTTCTCTTCGTTTCCTTCTGTAATAAAATTTGATCGTCTTCGCCGATTGATCTGCCATCTTCCGCAAACCGGATGGAACCCGGTTCTATTTTCGTTGCCGCTTGATTTCCAAAAACTCAAGATCCATCAAATCCTGCGGACGTCCAACCGCCCTCTTGGAAGCAATCAGATCGTCCAACGAAAAGGTTTTCACCCGTGTTCCATTTTCATTGGCGTGTTCAACGGCTTTCGCCTCGGCTTCCTCGAAGGAACGAATACCGGCAACCGCCAAGTGGAACTGGATGACCCCCCAACGGGTCTGGTAGGTCTGGATGAGATTTTCACCACTCGGCCCAATCGGCACCAGCGGCATATCCAGCTCGTCGGCCAGCAGTTCGTTGATGCGCACCATATTTTGGACATCCTTTCCGGGAATGAACAAGTCCCAGTCCATGGAAAAGCGAGGCATCCCTTCCAGCCGAACGGCCTGCCCGCCAAAAACGAGATAGCGGATCGCGTTTTCGTTGAAGCATTCGATCAATTCGTCCATCGCACCCCTCCTCGCCGGGCGATTTCCGCCAGCAACTCCTTTTTCCAGACATTCATTTCCGCGCCGGAAGTAAAGCGTTTGCATTCAAAGCTCGGTATCCCTTCCGCCCGGGGCATCGGGAGCACCCGTCCCTCCCCGGCCCAGAGTTCTAGCTTCGCCCTATAGTCGTCGGTTCTTTTCATCGTCTCCTCTCGGCCTTCTGCCGCCCCTGTTGATTTGGAATGAAAATACCGCAGCAATGCTTTCATTCAATTATTTTCGCTAACTTATCCTGATTTGTAAAAAACCATGTCGAGAACCCGTTTGTGCACAAAAAAAGCCCCCCG
>JAAYDL010000256.1 GCA_012729265.1 Lentisphaerota bacterium
CAGAGTCCCGAATTTTCCTGCGTTCTACTGCGGCGACGTCAACATCGAGCTTCGCTGCGGCATTCTCAGGTATGAATCCTTGCGCAGACTCCAGCAGGATGCCCGCCTGCCGCCCGGCCTCAACACCGTCGGCAACATACGCGTCGTCCTCGGCTCGCTGGAATACCTCGCGCGACAAACGGAGGAGAGGAATGAAACCTGAAAAAAACATGGCAAAACCATCCGTTGATCCCTACAATCTCTGCAGACGGTGGATAGGTAGTTGGCACGGGCGAGGTTCAGCCCAACATTAGATGGTCGCCATTATATTCATTGAGCCATTAACGTTCCATAGGGGACCGTGGTGTATGAGTGAAGCAGGATGGATTAAACTATAAACACAGATAAAGAAAGGAATAAAATGAAGAACTATATGTGTCACAAATGCGAGACGCACATTCAAAGTGCATCTCGCCCTAATGTAGCCAATTGCCCTGGGGGTGGTCATCATCAATGGACAGATTTGGGGAATGTTGGAACTGAAAATTATCAGTGTAAAAAGTGCGGAACTACAGTCCAATCCAAAGGTCGTCCCGGCGTATCCAATTGCCCTAGCGGCGGTCATCACCAATGGACAAGGCTTTAACATGAAGGCACACCTAAAAGAATTGAGCCCTTTCGAGGGGTCCGAACCCCATTCGCATGAACTTCTGATTATCAACGAGAGTTTTTATATCGAAGACAGGGTAAATGAAATTGATCCAGATGCATGGTATGAACAGGGAACTTCATTGTTGAGTGAAACTGAACGTCCTTATGTGAACTACAGGGATATTTTTGACCAAAACAAATTGCCTGATGGACGATGGAAGGCCCGAGGTTGTACAATATACAGGGTTTTAGAAGCAGCGCTTACAGAAGCTGGTTTCCCGAAAATTCACAATATGCTTAACCATTGCACGCTGGCAAATTGCTTTCTTCGTCCAGCACTTAATGGAAATTCATTAAATCCGAAACAAATTGATGTAGATATTGCTAAAGAATATCTGGTTGAGTTTGTTGAGCGCTTGAAGCCCAAATTAATTATTTGTGCTTCATCGAATGCATACTACGCAGTAGTTCGAGACTTGAAATTTGATTGCCCGGTTGTACACACAAGCCACCCCGTTTCTGTTTGGTGGAATCGTGATGGTGGTAAATGTGGGCGTACGAAGTTCATTAATTCCATCAAAGAAACTTTGTTCAAAACATAGAAAAATATGAAAAGAGGGCGTAATAGCAGACTCCAATGAACCAATTAAAAGGATCGTGGATGACGTGAAAACAAGATGTCCAAATTGTGGAACACCTTATGATCCTAATGACTACCGAGACGATGTGTTAGAGATTTTCTGTTCCGCTTGTAAAACAAAACTAAATGAAGAAAGCAGAACCGTCTCGGGCTTTCCGCAAAAAGAGCTTGCTCCAAAAAGGGCTGCGAAAGTGAAATCAAAAACACACGGTTGGACCGTATTTTTCTTCTTCATGAGCGTTGCATTCTTTGCATACCACGTATCCCTTGATGCCCGCGAAATCGTCAAAGGGACTAGTGGAGAACGAACCCAAATAGCCTGTCTTCTCTACAGCATTCTATTTGTAGCATCCACCATCCCATTATTAACAATTCTTTTTGGGGAGAGGACGCCAGGGAACTGGAATCGATTGCGCGGATGGATAATTGTAGAATCAATCTACAATCCTGTTTTTGGCATCCCCATCTGGATTGCGTGGGTTAAAGAACGCAATAAGGCACGCTATGGTGATGAAGTGGCATTTAGGCAAGAGGCAATTGAAGCGCAGATAAGAGGAGAAGCGACAGATAAACGAATCAGAAAGATTCTAACGAAGGCCGTTGCCGCAAATGCTGTGACCACGGCTTACCAGAATATGTCACCCGAAAAACGCGAACAGGTAATGCAGGCCGGGATTGATCTTACAATATTAGCCGCTTTAAATCCTGACAAAACAAAACAGGTCAAAAATGCGCTCAGCAACCTTGGCAATTTAGGGAGCGCGGGAGCATCGAACAAGGCGAGCTCAGCGGAAAGAATGCAGGAGCTAAAGCATCTATACGAAAACAAGCTGATCTCCCGCCATGAATATGAAGCGAAGAGATCAGAAATCTTGTCACAGTTGTAGCGAAGACAATATCACCCCTCCAACTCAGAAGGAGAAAACATGCAAATTTGGGCATTTAATAAAGTTGATGAGCCAGAGGAGCGCCAGCTGATCTACCAATCGATTAAATCTGGCAAATCACGATTCGGTTGGTCGCAAAAAGATGAGCACAACCTGGAGCTGAAAGACAACTGGACAGATTGGCATTCCAAGCAGTTATGACTTCCTCCAATCCATCGAAAATCTGAAAACAAATACTATATCCCTAAATGATGGGGAGAGCAAAGAAGAATACCATCTTAAGGAAAAAACCGGTGAATATCTCGCCAGCATATCGTCCTTGATTTATGAAATGCACAAAAGCAAGAACCTTGAACGCTTTCTGGCAAAAGTATTCAGAAGGATACCGGGCGTAATTGACGTTTCAGAGAATGGTTTTGGCTGGGGCACTGATTATGGAGCCGATCTCATTGTCTTGGTAAGCTCTTCGCTGGGCAACTTGGAGTTTGAAAATAAAATCATCGTCCAAGTAAAATCATTCGAAGGAACCCATCACGATTTGGAGGCCGTCGATCAAGTCATTACTGGCATCAAGAAGTACGAAGGGACGGCGGGAATGATCATTACGACAGCAAAGAAATCTGAACAACTGGAAAGCGGGTGCTTGAGGCATCAAATGAACTCGGCCTTCCCATAGATTTGCTGGCATCGGACGATCTGGCCAAATTCGTGATCAAATATGCCCCTGAACTGCTCTTTAAACTATAAATCTCCAAACACAGGCAGAGGAGCCCGCCCCGCAATTCGAGAATTGACGCATGTTTACTGGATGACGCGACCAGTGCCTTTTCTATACCAACTATTTTAGTTGTTCGCCCAGTTGTTTCCAAATATCTCGCGTTTGATCTGAAATACCTTGCACCATAGTTTCTATATCGCACGGATTCTTGCGCAACTTGATTATTTCGCTAGGATCCAAACAAGCCACTTTATCGCGCCGTTTGAACGGCTTCGGATTGTACCAAGCGACATAGGCATTATGTTTCTGCATAGTTTGTTCAATCCTGGAAAGTTGCACATATAAACGATTCGCCAACTCATTGGCGCTAATTTCAACACCATCTTTAGAGATATGAAACTGAACATGTACTCCATCATTGTCTTCATAGCATTGGGCTTTACCAGAAAGTTCACCTTCAATAGGATCGAGGTCCATTGGAAACTGCTGCTTAATCAAATTCCAGAAACTTTTAGAAACCTCATCCTTTATTTGGCCCCATGCTTCGTTGAGAAGATCAATTGATTTGGCAAGCTCTGGCTTTTCTAAAACTAGTTCCTTGATTTCTTCCATCATAGCATCTTCCTCTGTTTGATTGGTTAGTGCACATATCAGCTGGATATATTGCGATAATGACTCTCTTACTACGGGATGCGTAACGGATTCTTTCCTGCACATTTCTAACCAATTTTTAATATCCTTTTTGTATGTGAGCTTTATGAGATCAAATGCCTCTCCGCCGGTACTGCTCTCATTCGGCTCGTTCCCTTCAAGTGTCAAATAAATCAACGTTGCGTGCTTATCATGGTTGTGATACCGCAACATTTGAGTTTCCTGATCTCCAGCGTAAATCTTGTTTTCGATAAAAATGTGCTGGTGACACTCATCCTCTAAATACAAGTCGATCCTGCCGCCGTGGTTGCACTCCGTATTGATTTGCCCAATAAACTTTTCTGCTTCCACGGTTGCTGATGCTGTTTTAAAGGGTTGATTGTTCGCATCGCTAATGCAACCCAAGAAAAGATTCAAAAAAACAGCGCCCATTCCATGGGAACCCTTCGGATCGAGTAATTCACGAAGAAACGCTGAATGCGTTTTGACCTCGCAAGACTCCATGCCCAAAATTCTAAACACATTGAATTTATCGCCTGTTCTTGCAGTCAAGCGTCTTTGATAATCGAGCATGTGATTGATTTCGGACAAAAGCTCTCTCAGGGCAGTGATTGTCATGGCGATTCCTCAGGTTTCCAATTTAATCTATGTTTTTTATCATAAATGCAATGTCAAACTGCATTAATAATACGAACCTGAATCGAGTTGCCTCGGAGGGACTATGGATTGAAAACAGATCAGGAATTATTGCTTGAGCGGTTTGTGAAGGATGTTTCAGTTTTGACATAGCGCGCAACGGGGTTCAGACAGAACGCAGTAGGTAGAGCTTTGCGCAGGCGAGGGCGTCGGATAGGGCGTCGTGGTGGTTGAGATCGATGTCGTTCCGGGCGCAGCAGGCGGCGAGGTTGGCGGGCTTGTAGCCCTTCGCGCGGTAGATTTCACAGGTGCACGCCCAGCCGGACAACGCCAGCGTTTCGTAATCCAGGTTGTGGTAGGCCATCGTTGCCTGCAATACGTCGCGGTCGAATTGCGCGAAGTGGGCGACGAGCAGCCGGTTCTGCAGCCGTTTCCTGATTTCGGGATAGAGGTCGGCGAAGGTCGGAGCGTTGAGCGTGTCGCGCCAGCCAATGCCGTGGATCTCCTCGGTAAACCGTCGCCAGTACGTGTTGCCGGGCGGCTGGATGAGCGTGGAATATTGCTCCACGATCTCGCCGCACTCCACCGTTACAATCCCCACCGCGCAGGCGCTGTTGGGGGATCCGGTGGCGGTTTCAAAATCAATGGCGGTAAAGGTCATGAATTCCTCCTGTTCAAAGCAAGCATAGTTGCGCACTCGAGTCCGCAGATCAAAAACCAATCGCGAATTTGTTTCTCTGATTATAACCTGATCTCATGTGCAAACCTCCACTTGTTGCGCCCCACGATACGCGACAACCTAGGACATTATGTGTCTGACCAAAAAAAAGAAAAACAGGGGTTGCTTTGTGGGGCGGTGATTTGTAGCTTCCTCGTCCCCCGTTAAAAAAGGGGAGTGGATTTGGGGTCCGTCATGGATAAAAAAGAGACAATTTTGCTGGACGCTCGTTTAATATCTGTGATAGACAACCACGCTTTTGACGCAGAACTGTGTAATGGGCACCGTTTTGTGGCGTTCATTGGACGCGGGGACCTCGGCAAAGAAATGCCGGAAACCGGTGTGCTGATTAAAGTTGAAATGTCGCCCTACGACATGTCCAAGGGGCGTCTGGTGCTATAAGACCAGGAGCAATGAGATGAAAGTACGAACTTCAGTAAAACGTATGTGTGAACAATGTAAAGTAATCCGGCGCAAGGGCGTGGTGCGAATTATCTGCACGAACCCGCGCCATAAGCAACGCCAAGGATAATCAAGGAGTTTATCAATGCCACGTGTACTCGGTATCGACATTCCCGGCAGAAAGCAGCTGGAATATTCCCTTCGCTATATTTACGGAATCGGTCCGTCTCTCGCGAAGGAAGTGTGTGAAAAAGCCAAGCTGGATCCGTCCATGAAGGCGGATGACCTGAAAGACGAAGACATCCAGAGTCTGGTGCATGTTCTACAGAATGAATATCGCATCGAGGGCGACCTTCGCCGTGAGGTTTCCGCGAATATTCGTCGTTTGATTTCCATTGGCAGCTACCGCGGTCGCCGCCATCGTTCCGGACTTCCGGTGCGGGGACAGCGAACCAAAACAAATGCCCGCACCCGCAAGGGCGCCAAGCGTACGGTTGGTGTTGTTCGTGGTAAGGAAGCCCGTGCCGTAGCCAAGGCTGGCAAATAAACCAGGTGCTTTAAATAAGGATTAATCCCCATGGCAGAAGAACAGAAAACAGAAGAAACAGCGGTTGATGCAGCTGCTCCGGTCGCTGAAATAACAGAAACGGCCCCTGTAGCGGAGGCTGCAGCAGAAGAGAAGAAAAGCCGCCTGCCGACTGCAGCCGACCTGCTGGCCGACGAAAAGATTGAACCGATCAAACGCAAAAAGGGTTCCAAGAACGTTCCGTTCGGAATCGCGTTTGTGAAAACTACGTTTAACAACACCATCGTTTCCATCACGGACATGCGTGGTAATGTCATTTCCTGGAGCAGCGCAGGGCGTTGTAACTTTAAGGGATCGCGCAAAAGCACGGCCTTCGCAGCCACTACGGTTGCTCAGGATGCTGCTCGTACCGCCATCAGCCACGGAATGTCCGAAGTTGAAGTCCGCGTTCAGGGACCGGGTGCCGGACGCGAATCTGCGGTCCGCGCCATTCAGGCTGCCGGTCTCGCCGTTACCGCGATTAAGGACACCACCGCTATCCCGCATAACGGATGTCGTCCGCCGAAGCGTCGTCGCGTATAACGTCGTTTATTAATCAGTAACAACACCATACGAGCCGGTTAATGCCCGGTTCTGGGAGGAGAGTACTATGGCAACACGACTCGGTCGTTTTGAAATGCCGAAACAGGTCGTTAAAGACGAAACTGTTTCCAAAGAAAACTACGGCAAGTTTTATGCAGAGCCGTTTGAAGGCGGTTATGGGCGCACGATGGGCAACTCGCTCCGTCGCGTTCTGCTTTCTTCTCTGGAAGGCGCTGCGGTTTCATCTGTAAAGATTAAGGGTGCTCCGCACGAATTCTGCAGCCTCAAAGGCGTTGTGGAAGATGTAACCGATATTATCCTGAACATTAAGCAGCTGCTCTTTAAGAGCTACTCCCGTGACCCGCAGATGGTCAAAATCAAGGTCGAAGGTCCCGGCGAAGTGACTGCCGGCGACATCATTGCCCCCGATAACCTCGAAGTGATCAATCCTGATTTTGTGATCTGCACGCTGGACGAAGACGGGGTCTTTGAAGCGGAAATGGAAGTCTGTGTCGGACGCGGATACTGCCCGGCTGACCTGAATAAAAAGGAAAATCAGGAAATCGGCATTATCCCGATCGACTGCCTCTACTCCCCCGTTCGCCGCGTGAAGTATGAAACGGAAAACACCCGTGTGGGTCGTCGCACCGACTATGATAAACTGATTATCGAAATCTGGACCGACGGTCGCGTCAGCCCTGACGATGCACTCACCATGTCAGCCGCGATTCTTCGTCACCACCTCGATGTATTCGTCAGTTACGACAAAGACCTGATCGAATTTGAAGAGAGCGAAAAGCAGATCGACCAGGAAAAGGAAGATCTGCGCAAAAAGCTGAACATCAGTGTTAACGAAATTGAGTTAAGCGTTCGTGCCGCCAACTGCCTGAACAATGCCAACATTACCACCGTTGGCGAATTGGCACAGAAGACGGAGGCCGAAATGCTCAAGTACCGCAACTTCGGTAAGAAGTCGCTCAACGAAATCAAGGCTAAGATTCAGGAAATGGGTCTTTCCCTTGGCATGACGTTTGATTCCGATCTGCTTCGTGGATCTGCGTCGGACGATTAGTTTTAATTATCTAGAGGTTGAAACAATGAGACATCGTAAGAAAACTGTAAAACTTGGCCGTACCACCGCCCACCGCAACGAATTGCTGTCAAATCTGGTTTGCGCCCTGATCGACAATAAGCGCATCAAAACCACACAGCCGAAGGCCAAAGCGGCCCGCAGTCTGGCGGATAAGATGATTACGCTCGGGAAAAAAGGTACATTGGCGGCTTATCGTCAGGCCCTCGCTACGCTGAAGAACGAAAACTCCGTCAAGGAACTTTTCGACAACGTAGCACCGAAGTTCAAAAACCGGCCCGGCGGCTACACCCGCATCATCAAGCTCGGACGTCGTATTTCCGACAGCTCAGAAATGGTTCTGCTCGAATGGGTGGAAGGTGATGTTGCAGCGGCTCCGGTTGCTGAAGAAGCCTCTGTAGAAGAAGCAGTGGCTGAAGAGGTCGTTGTTGAGGAAGCTGCTGCCGAAGAACCGGCTGAGGAAGAAGCTGAAAAAGTTTCTGCCGAATAGCTTTACCAAAGCAACAACCGCTGAAATACCCGCGACCTTACTGGTTGCGGGTTTTTGTTTTTTGCACAGCGAGGCGGAGACTTTTTCAATAGTTTGATTTTAGACTTGGGCCGGGTTGGGGAAAGGCGATAGCATCCCATCCCGTATTTGACATCCCTTCACTTCATCTCAAGGAACGGAATTTTTATGGCTAAATATCTTTTTATTACGGGCGGCGTGGTTTCCTCGTTGGGAAAAGGCATCACGGCTGCATCGGTTGGGCGTTTATTGATTAATCGCGGTCTGGATATCCGGATGCTGAAAATGGACCCTTATCTCAATGTCGACCCCGGCACGATGAGCCCGTATCAGCACGGCGAAGTATATGTGACCGATGACGGCGCGGAAACGGACCTCGATCTGGGGCACTACGAGCGCTACACCGGCAAGCCCACCTCGCAGAAGAGCAATATCACGGCTGGAAGTATCTATTGGGACGTGCTGCATAAAGAGCGGCGCGGCGACTATCTGGGCGGCACCATTCAGATGATCCCCCATATTTCGAACGAAATTAAGGCCCGCATCCGCGCGTTGGAGTCTGATAACCCGGACGTGATTGTCGTGGAGCTGGGCGGCACCGTCGGTGACATTGAGGGCTTGATTTTTCTGGAGGCGATTCGTCAGCTGGCGCTTGAGGTCGGGCGCGACAACTCCATGTTTGTCCACCTCACCTATGTCCCATTCATTGCGGCGGCCAAAGAGGTTAAAACCAAGCCGACGCAGCAGAGCGTGGCCAAGCTGCGGGAAATCGGAATCATGCCCGATGTGCTCGTCTGCCGCACGGAAGTGGATCTGGAGCGCGAGCATCTCGATAAGCTCTCTCTCTTCTGCAATGTTCCGCGCGACTGCGTGATTGTTGAGAAGGATGTTGAAACCTCGATTTACGAAATTCCGCTGGTGCTTTCCCGCGCCGGACTGGATGAAATTATTCTCAACCGCTTCCGCATTGCAAAACCTGCCGCCCCGATGAAGGACTGGGAAAACCTCATCAACGTTATGCGCAATCCCAAAGGGAAGGTGCGCATTGGCGTGGTTGGAAAATATTCCGAGCTGCAGGACGCGTACAAATCGATTTATGAAGCGCTCTACCATGGCGGTTATGCGGCCGGCTATGAGGTGGTAGCGGTCAAAATTGCGGCGGAGGACATTGAGGAAGATCCCTCCATCCTCGACACCGTCGAAGGCGTCCTGATTCCCGGCGGATTTGGATCACGCGGCATGGAAGGTAAAATTCGTGCGGCGCAGTATGCGCGCGAAAACAAGATCCCCTTCCTCGGCATCTGCCTGGGCCTGCAATGCGCCGTTATCGAATTCGCCCGCAACGTATGTGGCTTGGGGGGTGCAGATTCCACGGAATTTGACGAAGAGCGCAGCGTTAAGACCAAACATCCGGTGGTCTGTCTGATGGAAGAGCAGATGGATGTGGAAGACAAAGGCGGAACAATGCGCTTGGGGGCCTGCCCCTGCGTTCTGAAAGAGGGCACCAAAGCGTTTGCTGCTTACGGCAAAAAAGAGATCTCCGAGCGCCACCGCCATCGTTATGAGGTAAACAACAAATACCGGGAACAGCTGGAAGCAAACGGGCTGGTGCTCTCCGGCCTTAACCCCGATATCGGCGTGGTGGAAATGGTGGAGCTGAAGGATCACCCGTGGTTTGTCGCCACGCAGGCCCATCCCGAGCTGAAATCCCAGCCGGTTAAGCCGCATCCTTTGTTCAAGGACTTTGTATCGGCGGCGATTAAACGAAAAGTCGGATAATCAGACGGATTAACCCATGCAGCAAAAAGAGCGCGTTGGACGAACCCGACGCGCTTTCTTTATGATCCAGCCGTTTGAAGGTTTAGATTTTCTTCTTCTTCGGCACTAAAACCGCCGAAACAAAACGACCCTGAAGCCGCGGAGCCTGATCGACAGAAGTATACTCAACCGAATCCTGAATAACGCGATTGATCACCTCAAAGCCGAGTTCGCGGTGAACATTTTCGCGACCCCGGAACATCAATGAAACCTTTACGCGGTCACCGTGTTCAATGAACTTTTTGAGGTTACGCATTTTAGTCTCATAGTCGTGGTCGCCGACGTTCACGTGGAACTTGACTTCTTTGAGCTTGGTCTGCACCTGATTTTTCTTGGCGTCTTTGACCTGCTTTTCCTTCTCATACTTATATTTGCCATAATCCATGATTCGGCAAACGGGCGGCTTGGCCGTGGGGGAAACTTCCACAAGATCTAGCCCATAATCCTGTGCGCGGCGGAGCGCTTCGCCGGTTTTCATAATGCCCAGCTGATCTCCATTATAGTCGATAACGCGGATTTCCGGAATACGGATGCGATGATTAATCCGAGTCTGCGGCTCGCGTTGCGGTTTCCCCCTGAAGTTATTATTCTTTCTAATCTGAGACCTCCATCTCTACGGTTTTCTTTTCCAGCTCTTCCTGTTTAAGCTGGGCGACAAATTCTTCTACGGAGCAAGCACCTTTCATGCCTTTAAGGCGATGGCGCACGGCCACCTGTTTGGATTCCTGTTCCTTCCCCCCGATAATAAGCATATATGGCACTTTGTCCAGCTGCGCATTCTTCACTTTTCCGTTCAGCTTGCCGGGCTTACGATCGACCGTCGCGCGGATGTCTGCCTTTCGCAGTTGAACGAGTACCTCTTCGGCATAGCCAAGCTGATCGTCGGAGAGCGGCAGTACGCGCACCTGTTCGGGCGCGAGCCACACGGGGAAACCGCCGGCATAGTGTTCAGTCAAAATACCGAAGAACCGCTCCAAACTGCCGAACAGTGCACGATGCACCATGTAGGGACGGTGCGCTTCGCCGTCGTCGCCGATATATTTAAGGTCAAAACGTTCCGGTAGATTAAAGTCAAATTGGATCGTGCTCGTCTGCCACTCGCGACCAATCGCATCTTTGACCTTAAGGTCGATCTTCGGCCCGTAAAATGCGCCGCCGCCTTTATCAATTTCATACGGAAGGCCCTCTGCCTTAATCGCCGCTTCGAGCGACCGCGTGGCCTGGTCCCAGCGGGCTTCTTCGCCGACCGCCTTTTCCGGGCGGGTGGAGAGATAAGCCTTCACTTCCGTGAATCCAAACGTCTTCCAGATAAAGTTGCAGAAGCGGATCACTTCCTTCACTTCGTCTTCAATCTGCTCCACCGTGCAGAAGATATGCGCGTCGTCCTGCGTGAAACCGCGTACGCGGAACAAACCGTGTAATGTGCCCGCCTTTTCGTAGCGGTAAACCGTCCCGAGTTCCGCCCAACGCAGCGGAAGCTCGCGGTATGAGCGGAGGCTGGACTTGTAGATTTCAACGTGGAACGGGCAGTTCATTGGCTTGATGAAATATTCCATCTCGTCGATCTGCATCGCCGCATACATGCCGTCGCGGTAGAAATCCAGATGGCCCGAGGTGGCCCACAGGTTGGCCTTGCCTACGTGCGGCGTGAAGACAATGTCATATCCGTTCTTGTAGTGCTCCTTGCGCCAGAAATCCTCGATGATCGTCCGGATGCGCCCCCCTTTCGGGTGCCAGTGCACCAACCCCGGCCCTACGTTTTCAGAAATCGAAAAGAGATCCAGCTCCTTCGCCAATCGACGATGGTCACGCTTCTGCGCCTCTTCAATCTGCTGAAGATAAAGGCGGAGCTCCTTCGCATTCGTGAAGGCCGTACCATAAAGCCGCTGCAGCATCGGATTAGTTTCCCGCCCGCGATAATACGACCCCGCCACGGTCATAATCTTAAACGCACGCAGCTTGCCCGTGCTCTCAATGTGCGGGCCGCGGCACAAATCCATAAATTCGCCGCAGGTGTAAAACGTAATCGCGTCGCCTTCCGGAATATCGGCCAAACGCTCGAGTTTATACTTCTGACCCTTCAGCAGTTCCTTCGCCTCATCACGCGAAACCGTAATGCATTTAAAAGGAAGATCCTCCTCAACAATCTGCTGCATCTCCGCTTCAATCCGTTCAAAATCGTCCGGGGTAATACGATCGGCCAAGTCAAAATCATAGTAAAAGCCGTCATCGGTCGA
>JAAYDL010000257.1 GCA_012729265.1 Lentisphaerota bacterium
GACCTCGCGGTGCAGCCGCGCACCGCCGTGGAAAAAATCCTTGCGCACACCCCGCGCATGGTCGGCATCGGCTGCTATATCTGGAACATTGAGCTCGTCACCAAAGTGGCGGCTCTGCTGAAAAAGCTCCGTCCTGAAATGGTGCTCGTGCTCGGCGGCCCGGAAATCAGCTATGAAACCGAAGAACAGGAAATCTACCCCTACGCCGACTACGTCATCTGCGGTGAAGGCGAACTTGAATTCCGCAACCTGTGTCGGCAGATTTTAAACCACGAAGACACGAAGCGCACGAAGCAGGCAGAAGGGGCCTCAGAAAAAACTTCGTGTCCTTCGTGTCTTCGTGGTGAAAAAATAATTCGTTCCGTCCCGGTCGACCTCTCTCAGATCGAGCTGCCGTATGATTTTTACACCGACGAAGACATTGTCCACCGCGCCATCTATGTCGAGGCCTCGCGCGGCTGTCCATTCCGTTGCGAATACTGCATGTCGTCGCTCGACTCCGCCGTGCGTTATTTCCCCCAAGAACGCTTCCTCGCAGCGATGCAGAAGCTGCTCGATCGAGGCGCGCGCACCTTCCGATTCGTCGACCGCAGCTTTAACATCGATCTCGATTTTGCACTCGAAATCATCGCCTTCTTTCGCGACCGCTACCAACCCGGCCTGATGCTCCATCTGGAAATGATTCCCGACCGCCTGCCGGATCAATTGATAGATGCGCTCAAACCCTGCCCGCCCGGCATGTTCCAGTTTGAAATCGGCATTCAAACCTTTAATCCGGAGGTGGCGCAGCGCATCCAGCGTCCGCTCAACATTGCACAAATCGAAACCAACCTGCGCCGCCTGCGGCAGGAGGCCGCTGTGCATATCCACGCCGACCTGATCGCCGGGCTGCCGGGCGAAGATCTGGACAGCTTTGAAGCGGGCTTCAACCGACTGCTCGCACTCAACCCGCAGGAGATTCAGCTCGGCATCCTCAAGCGCCTGCGCGGAGCGGCAATTGATCGTCACACGCAGGAATGGAAGATGGTCTACAGCCCCCACCCACCCTACGAAATTCTCCAGACCGCACAGCTCGACTTCACTCAGATGCAGCGACTCCAGCGTTTCGCCCGCTATTGGAACCTCACCGTCAACAACGGCTACTTTATCCAAACCGCGCCGCTCATCTGGCAAGGCCCGCAGGATGCGGGCGAAACTGTACCGCCCGCATCTTGCGGGCAACACAGCCGACAGGATGTCGGCGAAACCGTACCGCCCGCATCCTGCGGGCAACACAGCCGACAGGATGTCGGCGATACGGTACCGCCCGCATCCTGCGGGCAACACAGCCGACAGGATGTCGGCGATACGGTACCGCCCGCATCCTGCGGGCAACATAGCCGACAGGATGTCGGCGATACAGTGCCGCCCGCATCCTGCGGGCAACATAGCCGACAGGATGTCGGCGATACAGTGCCGCCCGCTTCCAGCGGGCTCTCCGAAACCACAGGTTTTGATCCCTACAAGGAAATTCACCAAACCCGCCGAAAAAACTATCCCCACTGGTTGCAGGAGGGCGGCACCTATTTTGTGACCTTCCGCCTCGCCGACTCCATTCCGCAATCCCGAATCAAAGAATATGAGGAACTGCGCCGAAAATGGCAGGAGCATCATCACCCGCCTTACACCCAACAGGAACGCGATCGCTTTAATGAACTCTTCTGCGAGCGGGTCGACAAATGGCTGGACGAGGGCGCCGGAGCGTGCTGCCTCCGCGATTCGGCGTTTTCGGAAATCGTAGCCAATGTGCTGCAGCACTTTGACGGAATGCGCTACAAGCTCGACGAATGGGTCGTTATGCCGAATCATGTTCATCTCATCGTTCAACCGCTCGGCGATCATCAGCTTCCCGATATTCTGCATTCATGGAAATCCTTCAGCTCAAACCAAATTAACCGGGCACTGAAGAGAAGCGGACGCCTCTGGCAGAAAGAGTATTACGACCATTTGATCCGCAATACCGAGGAGTTGTATCGAATTCGCAGTTACATCAGAAACAATCCCCAAAAAGCCGGGATTCACGTTCCCCATTCCTCAGGCCCGCAAGATGTGGGCGATACGGTACCGCCCGCTTCCAGCGGGCTCCAAGGCCGACAAGATGTCGGCGATACGGTACCGCCCGCTTCCAGCGGGCAACAAGGCCGACAAGATGTCGGCGATACAGTACCGCCCGCATCCTGCGGGCAACACAGCCGACAGGATGTCGGCGAAACGGTACCGCCCGCATCCTGCGGGCAACACAGCCGACAGGATGTCGGCGAAACGGTACCGCCCGCATCCTGCGGGCCAATCTCCGCGTTCCGTGCATTCATGCGCTGGAGCGACTGGCTTTATGCGCAGACCAGAACCACCGGGAATCTGCACATGGTGCGCCTCGCTAAACTCCTGATGACGTATCTGACCAAGGAACGCGGCCTGTCCGAAAGAGCGGTCGCCGAAGCGCTCTGGAGCGACTATTCGCGCGGCAACCGCCCCGACGTTCCCGGATTTCTGAAAAAATTTGGCTTTGAACAGGGGCAACCGAGCAAAGAAGAAGCGCCACCCTCCGGCCCGCCTCGGCAGTCGCGACACAGGAAATAGTATAGACGAGCTTCCCGTCCTCGTTTAGAAAGACGCCATGACAACAGAAAACAAAAATTGCGGCGGACAGCTTAACCTGCGGGTTCCGTCCTGCGAGGCGGAACGGGTTTGCGAATGGGTGCGCGATGCGCTGGAGAAGGAGCCGATCGAGCTATCTAAACCGTTTGCCGAAGAGGTGCAGATTGAGATCTATTTTGACTCGCTCCTCGAGGCGCAGATTGCAAAGAAGACTCTGCCGGCGCAATTCACCATTCTCTCTGCCGAAGCCAAGGAATATCAGGAACAAGACTGGACCACCTTTTGGCAGCACCATTTCAAGATCACCGAGCTCGGGCGCAACCTGCGCATCGTTCCCGAGTGGGAACCCGTCCCGACGGACGACAAGATCAACATCGTAATCAATCCCGGCCTGAGCTTTGGCACCGGCGGACATTTCACCACCAAGTTTTGCCTCGAAGCGCTGGGAAAAGCCGTGGAGGAGCTTCATCCGAAGTCCATGATCGACGCCGGTACCGGGAGCGGCATCCTCTCGATTACCGCTGTTAAACTCGGCATTTCTGAAGTGGCCGCCTTCGATTATGACCCTGTATGCATCGACCAATGCACAGAAAACGCAGCGCGCAACGGTGTAGACGGCCGCATCCGCTTTTTCCAAGCCGACGTGCTGGAGCCCGGCTGGTATACCGAGCCCGTGGATTTAGTCTGCGCCAACATTCTTACCTCTGTCCTGCTCGACGCCGCGCCGCTGATCATACGGTCCGCCAAGAAACGCATTCTCCTCAGCGGCATCCGCGAGATCGAGGCCGACGCCGTGGCCGACACCTTTATCCAGCTCGGGTGCCGCGAAATTTCGCGGGACGGCGACGGCCAGTGGTGCGGCCTTGTGCTCGATCTGGTGCGTTCATAATAGAACCTTTTCCGGAGTGGCTGGCCCATCCCCGCCGGAACCGCTCGGCACGCTTCAGGATCAAGACACGGTCCGGACTTGGCTCACTCCCCGATTCCCGCGTGGTATTCCTGCACCGACCTCACGCCGCCGCGTCCGCTCCGGGCCGCTTCAATCCCCTTTGCGGCGGCGACCGCCGCAGCCAAGGTGGTTATGTAGGGAATCCGGTACTTGATGGCGGCCTTGCGGATGGCGGCATCGTCAGCCAGCGCGTCGCGGCGGCCGCTCGGAGTATTGATGATCAGGCTGGTCTGCCGGTTAAGGATGATGTCGATGACGTTGGGGCGGCCTTCATTTATCTTGGCGATAATCGCGCAGGGGATTCCCGCTGCCCTGAAGAACGCGGCGGTTCCCTCGGTCGCGAGAATGGAGAAGCCCAGATCTATAAAACGTTTACCCACTTCGCGGGCATCTTTTTCCTGGTTATCCCGCTCGGAAAGACTGATGAGCACTGTGCCGGCACCATGGCCCTCCTTGAACTCGGAGGGGAGGACGGTGCCCGCCGCCTCCTGCGACTTGTAAAAGGCGAGGGCAAAATTGTCCGCGAGGCCCAATACTTCGCCAGTCGAGCGCATCTCGGGGCCGAGAACCGGATCGACCTCAGAAAACTTTTCGAAGGGGAAGACCGCCTCCTTCGCGCCGAAATGGGGGATGGCCTTTTCCTTCAGCCCAAGCTCCGAAAGGGATTCGCCCAGCATGAGCCGGGTCGCGAGCTGGGCCATCTGCGTGTTGCAGACCTTGGAGACGAGCGGCACCGTCCGGCTCGCGCGGGGATTCGCCTCGAGCACGTACACCTTGTCGTCCTCGATCGCGTACTGCATGTTCATCAGGCCGCATACGTGGAGCGACTCGGCTATCTTGCGGGTATAGTCCTTGATCCGTTCAAGATGCTTCGCTTCAATTCCAACCGAGGGAATCACGCAGGCGGAGTCGCCGGAGTGGACCCCGGCCAGTTCGATATGCTCCATGACGGCGGGAATGAAGACCTGTTTGCCGTCGGAAAGGGCGTCAGCCTCGCACTCCAGCGCGTTCCGCAGGAAGCGGTCGATAAGGAGCGGACGGTCCGGCGTTACCCCGACGGCCTTTCCCACATATTCGCGGAGCATGTTTTCGTCGTAGATGACCTCCATACCGCGTCCGCCGAGAACAAACGAGGGGCGGATCATGATGGGGTAGCCGATCCTGCGGGCAAGGACAATCGCCTCGTCGATATTCGCGGCCATACCGGATTCGGGCATCGGGATGTCGAGCTTGTCCATCATCTTGCGGAAAAGGTCGCGGTCTTCGGCGATATCGATGCTGTCAATGCTGGTTCCAAGGATTTTCACGCCCTCGTCGGAGAGCTGGCGGGCAATGTTGAGCGGGGTCTGTCCGCCAAACTGCACAATGACGCCCTCGGGTTTTTCCTTGTTGTAGATCTGTAGGACATCTTCCAGAGTAACCGGCTCGAAGTAGAGCTTGTCGCTCGTGTCGTAGTCGGTCGAGACCGTTTCCGGGTTGCAGTTGACCATGATGGTCTCGTAGCCCAGATCGCGCAGGGCGAACGCGGCGTGGACGCAGCAATAGTCGAATTCGATTCCCTGGCCGATCCGGTTTGGCCCGCCGCCGAGAATCATGATCTTCTTTTTGTTCGTCGAAGCGACGCTGGTATCGGCTCCGTTGTAGGACGAATAGTAGTAGAAGGAGTCTTCCTTGCCGGAGACCGGCACCGCGTGCCAACCCTCCACTGCGCCGAGCTCGGTTCTGCGGCGGCGCACATCGCGCTCGCGGATGCCGAGAATCTTCGCGATATATTTATCGGAAAAACCGTCCTGCTTGGCCTGGACGAGCAGAGCGTCCTTCGGCAGGCGTCCGGGGGTCTGGAGCATGGTTTCCTCGAGTTCCACCAGCTCCTTCATCTGTTCGAGGAAGTACGGCTTGATATAGGTCAGTTCGTAGAGCTTCTGCACGTCGGCACCCTTGCGGAGCGCTTCGTAGAGAATGAAATAGCGCTCGCTCGTGGGAAACCGGAGGAGCTCCATGAGTTCCGCCAGCGGCTTCTTGTGGTAGTCGTTCGCGAAGCCGAGTCCGTGGCGGCTGTTTTCGAGCCCGCGGATCGCCTTCTGGAAGGTTTCCTTGAAGGTCTTGCCAATCGCCATGACCTCGCCGACCGCCTTCATCTGGGTGCCGAGCTTGTCTTCCACACCGCGAAACTTTTCAAAGGCCCAGCGCGCAAACTTGAGCACGATGTAGTCGCCGGACGGGGTGTATTTTTCGAGCGATCCGTCGCGCCAGTAGGGCAGCTCGTCGAGCGTCATGCCCGAGGCGAGCTTGGCGGAAATCAGGGCGATGGGGAAGCCGGTCGCCTTCGAGGCAAGGGCCGACGATCTCGACGTACGGGGATTGATCTCGATGATGACGACGCGGCCGGTTGCCGGATCGTGGGCAAACTGTACGTTGGTTCCGCCGATCACACCGATCGATTCCACAATCCGGAACGCCTGTTCCTTGAGTCGCTCCTCCAGCTCCTTGTCGATGGTCAAGAAGGGCGCGGAACAGAACGAGTCGCCGGTATGCACGCCGACGGCGTCTATGTTTTCGATGAAGCAGATGGCGATCATCTGGTTCTTGCTGTCGCGGACCACTTCCACTTCCAGCTCTTCCCAGCCGAGAATGGATTCCTCGATGAGGCACTGGTGGGTCATGGACAGCTCGAGACCCCGCGCCACGATCGTGCGCAGTTCCTCCACATTGTACACAAGTCCGCCGCCGGCGCCGCCCATGGTGTAGGCCGGGCGAACCACGAGGGGATAGCCAAGCTCGTCGGCTATTTTTTCTGCGGATTCCACGGAATACGCAATGTCCGAGCGGGGGGTTTCGATCCCCAGACCCTGCATGGTCTGCTTGAATATGTCCCGGTCCTCGCCGCGCTCGATCGCGTCGAGGTTTACCCCGATAACCTTGACGCCGTATTTATCCAGGATGCCGGCTTTGTTCAACTCGCTCGCGAGGTTGAGCCCGGTCTGCCCGCCGAGATTCGGCAGCAGCGCGTCCGGCCGCTCCTTTTCGATAATCTGCTCGAGCCGCGCCAGATTGAGCGGCTCGATGTAGGTCGCGTCAGCCATGACCGGATCGGTCATGATCGTCGCGGGGTTCGAATTGACCAGAACAATCTTGTAGCCCTGTTCGCGAAGCGCCTTGCACGCCTGGGTTCCCGAATAATCGAATTCGCAGGCCTGGCCGATAACGATCGGACCCGAGCCGATAATCAACACCTTCTGGATATCATTCCGTTTCATAAAAGCCCCTTGGTATGTGAAAAACTCGGGCGGGAACCTCCCATATACCCGGAAGGAATGCGAGACTTCCGTCCGCATTTTTCCCTCCGGTACCCGAGACCCGGGGAATCAGAGGTTTTAGCCCCTGGAATGGAGCCAAACCGTTTGATTACGATCCAGGGGAAACCACGCCGGATGTTGCTAGACAATGCCTTGGTCGAGCATGGCATCGGCAATCTTGGTAAATCCGGCAATGTTCGCGCCCATCACATAGTTTCCAGGCTGTCCATAGGCTTCCGCTGCGGCGCGGGTGGCTTCATGGATATTGACCATGATGGTGTTCAGCTTGCTGTCGACCTCTTCGGCGCTCCATTTCAGGCGCATGGAGTTCTGGCTCATTTCGAGACCAGACGTTGCAACGCCGCCGGCGTTGGCAGCCTTGCCGGGACCGTAGAGGATCCTGTTTTCGACGAACAGGTCCACGGCTTCGGGCGTACTCGGCATGTTGGCGCCTTCGCTGACCACGTAGCAGCCGTTCTTGAGCAGGGTCTTGGCGTCTTCGCCGCTGATTTCGTTCTGCGTGGCGCTGGGGAAGGCGCAGTCGCACTTGATGCCCCAGGGGCGCTTTCCGTCGAGATATTCCGCGTGGAACTCGTCGGCATAGTCCTTGATGCGGCCGCGGCGGACGTTTTTCAGGTCCATGATCCATGCGAGCTTTTCGGCATCGATCCCTTCGCGGTCGTAGATGGTACCGGCGGAGTCGGAGAGCGAAACCACCTTGCCGCCGAGCTGGTTGATCTTCTCAACGGTATATTGCGCCACGTTGCCGGAACCGGAAACCGTACAGATCTTGCCTTCGAAGGTTTCGTTGCGGGTCTTTAGCATTTCCTGAGCAAAGTAGACCGAGCCGTAGCCGGTGGCTTGAGGACGGATCAGCGAACCGCCCCAGTTCAGAGCCTTGCCCGTGAGCACGCCGGTGAATTCGTTGCGGAGGCGCTTGTATTGGCCGAACATGAAGCCGATTTCGCGTCCGCCCACACCGATGTCGCCAGCCGGAACGTCCGTGTCGGGGCCGATGTGGCGCTGAAGCTCGGTCATGAACGATTGGCAGAACCGCATCACTTCATTGTTGGACTTGCCTTTGGGATCGAAGTCGGAGCCGCCCTTTCCGCCGCCCATCGGGAGGGTGGTGAGGGAGTTCTTGAAGATCTGCTCGAAGCCGAGGAATTTCAGGATGCTCTGGTTGACGGTCGGATGGAAGCGCAGGCCGCCCTTGTACGGGCCGAGGGCGCTGTTGAATTCAAACCGGAAACCGCGGTTGACCTGAACGACGCCCTTGTCGTCTACCCACGGCACGCGGAAAATAATCTGGCGCTCCGGCTCCACGATGCGCTCCATGATGCCGGCTTCCTTGTATTGCGGATTCTTTTCCAACACGGGTTCAATCGAATCGAACACTTCGCGAACCGCCTGAAGAAACTCCACTTCGCCCGCATTGCGCTGGGCCACCTTTTCCCATACTTTTTCGATGTAACTCATACTCTCTCCTGTTTTATATACGCCTGAATAACTGCAACCAATTGCCGAAAAAATGACATTTATTTGCCGTAAAACGGGATTAGAGGTATCTAATTTTGGGGTATATAGCAATAATAATTCAAAATAAATCTTGAACCCACATGCGGGATCGGCAATATTGCCGCAAATGAGGATCAAATCATGGACAAACAGCAAAAAAAACGACTCGCCATTCTCGATGTGCTCCGCCACAGCGGGGACGTGGTCAGCAGCACCCGAATCACCGAACTGCTCACCGCCCAGAACGTGTATATCAGCGAACGCTCCGTCCGGCTCTATCTGCGCGAGCTGGATGAGGAGGGCCTGACGCAAAACCTTGGCCGCCGCGGACGGTCTATCACGGAAAAGGGGCGCCGAGAGGCGGACGCTTCCCGCGTGCTTGAAGGGGTCGGCCTCCTTTCAGGAAAGATCGATTTGATGGCCTACCAAATGGATTTCGATCCTGCGCTGCGGCGGGGTTCCGTCGTGGTCAACGTCTCTTCGATTCCGATCGGCGAATTTACCGAAGAGCGGCTCGACCTGATCGAGAGGGTGTTTTCCAAGGGCTATTCCATGGGAACGTTGCTGACGCTTTTGGGAGCGGGGGAAAGTTGCGGGGGGCACACCATTCCGGAGGGCCATATCGGCATTGGAACGGTCTGTTCGATTACGATGAACGGGGTGCTGCTGCGACGCGGCGTGCCGACCACCTCGCGTTTCGGCGGCCTGATCGAGTTGCACAACGGCGTCCCCTCCCATTTCAGCGACATCATCCACTACGACGGAACGAGCATCGATCCCCTCGTGGTCTTTATCCGCAGCGGCATGGCCGACTATATCGGCGCGGTGACCACGGGCAACGGGCGGATCGGGGTAAGCTTTCGGGAATTTCCGTCCGACAGCGTCGATGCGGTCCGCAGCATTTCCAAACAGTTGGAGACCATCGGACTGGGCAGTCTGCTCTGTTTGGGCGGCCCTGGCCAGAGCCTCTACGGCGTGTCGGTCGGCCCGCAGCGCGTGGGGGCGATCATCATCGGCGGCCTCAACCCGATGTCGATCTTTGAAGAGACAGGGGTGCGTGTCCGTTCGAGCGCGTTGTCCGGCTTAGTGGATTTCAATAACCTATTCCACTATACCGAACTACGGGAGCGGCTCGATGATTTGAAGTAGTGGCGGGGTGGATGCTGCGGTAAACGGAAGGAGATGCTGCCATGAGTCCGATAGATGTAGGATTGACTACTGGCTTGCCGGGGCTCGACAAGGTGCTGAAGGGCATCCTTGTCGGCGACAACATTGTCTGGCAGGTGGACTCTATTGAGGAATACCGGGAGTTCGTTACGCCATACTGCGAGGCGGCGGTCAGGAACGGCCGCAAGCTGGTCTATTTCCGGTTTGCCCGGCACGACGCCCTCGTGACGGAAGAGATGGGTGCCGAGATCCACGAGTTCGATCCGGAGGAGGGGTTCGAAAGTTTCATTGCATCCATCCATAGCGTGATCCAGCGGACGGGCCCGGGCGCCTTCTACGTGTTCGACTGCCTTTCGCGGCTGGCGGTCGATTGGTATTCCGACGAAATGCTGGGCAACTTCTTCATGCTCACCTGTCCCTACCTGTTCGACATGGAAACGGTCACCTATTTCGCGGTGTTCCGAAACTACCATACTTCGCATGCCCTAGTTCCGATCCAAAACACCACCCAGCTTTTCCTCGATGTCTACCGCCACAAGAACGAAATCTATGTTCGACCCATCAAGGCGCAGCATCGTTATTCGCCCACCATGAACATGCTGCATGTCCGCCATGGCAGCCATTTTCTCCCCGTCACCTCCAGCGCCGTCATTTCGGAAATCCTCACCTCGGCCAAATGGTCGGGCCTGAACTCCGACAGCAGCCTCGGGTTCTGGGAATCCTCGTTCCTACAAGCGCGTGAACTGCTCGTTTCAGGGGAATACCGTCCTGATCTTCCGGGAAAGGGAAAGTCGATCTACGAGCAACTGGTGCGCATGGTCATTTCCCGCGACGCCGGCATGCAGAAGCTCATTGCCCGTTACATCAGCCTTCAGGACATCCTCGACATCCGCAAGCGGATGATCGGCAGCGGTCTGATTGGCGGCAAGACGGTCGGTATGCTGCTGGCCCAGGCCATCGTGAAAAAGAAAATCCCCCGCTTCGTCGAGCTGTTCGAGGCGCAGGATTCCTTCTTTATTGGTTCGGATACGTTCTTTACCTTCCTTGTCCGCAACGGAATCTGGTGGGTGCGGCAAAACCAGCGCCATCCTGAAGAATTCCTTGAAGGTGCCGAGCAGGCGCGCCGCCGCATTATTACCGGCGACTTCCCCGCGCACATCATCAAGCAGTTCGAGGAGATGCTCGACTACTTCGGCCAGTCGCCTTTCATTGTGCGTTCCAGCTCGTTGCTTGAGGACAACTTCGGCAACTCCTTTGCCGGAAAATATGAAAGCGTGTTCTGCGTGAACCAAGGGCCGCGCGAACGCCGCATGCAGGACTTCGTCGCCGCGGTCAAGCGCATCTACGCCAGTTCGATGGGCGAACAGGCGCTGCGCTACCGGGCGCGGCGCGGCATGCTCGACAAGGACGAGCAGATGGCGCTGCTCGTCATGCGCGTTTCCGGCACCATGCGCGGGCGCAACTTTTATCCGGAAATCGCCGGGGTGGGCTATTCCTTCAACCCCTACGTCTGGCACGAGAGCATCGATCCCAAGGCCGGGGTGATCCGCCTCGTCTTCGGACTTGGAACCCGGGCCGTCGATCAGACCGATGACGACTATACGCGGATCGTCGCGCTCAACGCGCCCGATAAGCGTCCTGAAGCCAATTTTGACGAGGTGGCCCAATACACCCAGCGGCGCGTCGACTATCTCGACCTCGAAGCCAACCAGCAGGTCTCGGAATATTTCCCGGACCTGGTCAAGGATGCCGAAAACCTGCCGGTCGAAATGTTCGCCTCCATTGATCCAACCCAGCCGCGCAGCGCCAACCCCCACCGGATTCTCACCTTTGACAAATTGCTGAACGAGACCGGGTTCGTGGCCGATATGCGCGAAATGCTCAAGACCATCGAGGCGGCCTACAACTATCCGGTCGATATCGAGTTCACCGGCAATTTCATGGAGGACGGCAACTATCGCATAAACCTGCTTCAATGCCGCCCGCTTCAGGTCCAGGGGTCCGAAGGAATCGAGTTGCCCAAGGTCGATGTGGCGGAGGCGGACCGGATCGTCGAGGCGCACGGCGCGGTCGTTGGACAAAGCCGTGTCGACCAGATCGACCGCTTCATCTACGTCGTTCCCGAGCGCTACGGGCAGTTGCCGGTCAATACGCGCTACGAAGTGGCAAGGCTTATCGGCGACATCAATCGCGCCGAGAAGAAGGATGCGCCCCGCAGGATCATGGTCATCGGTCCGGGACGATGGGGAACCAGCAGCCCCTCACTGGGTATTCCCGTCTCCTTTAGCGAAATCAACAAGGTTTCGATTGTGTGCGAAGTCGTCACCATGCACGACAACCTCGTGCCCGATGTTTCGCTCGGCACGCACTTCCTCAACGAGCTGGTCGAAATGAAAATGCTCTATCTCGCCCTCTTCCCCGACAAGGGCGGCAACTTCCTGAACAAGGCCTTCTTCGAGCAGGCCCCTAATCGCCTGCTCGAGATCGTGCCCTCCGCCGGAAAATGGAAGGAAACCGTTTTCGTCATCGATGCCGCCGACGTTTCGGGCAAAGGGGGGATTCGGATCATCGCCGACGCGCTCAACCAGAACGTCAGCTGCCACCTTGTGCGGTAGAAACACAAGGATGCGCAAAAAAGCGCGCGCCTTGTGAACCGCAGAAAACGCGGAAGAGGATGATTATCAACCACCCGCTTCGTCCTCGTTATCGGTCTGCCACAGCAAAAAGCCTGCGGTTCAAGATGGCTGATAACCATAATACGGTTCTTTGAAAATTAAGTCGGTCGGATGCAGAATACCTTTTCCAATCACAACAAAGGAAAGGAGTACATATGCAAACGACCGATACAACGAGACTATACGCCGGAGCCGACCTTCATGGAAACAATGTTTTCCTCTCGATTGTCGACTAGGACGGCAACAAGTACTTGGCATGGGCCTTCATCGAGGCGGCCACCTTCGCGGCGCGCTTCAATCCGCGCATCCAATCGTGGTACGAGCGCAAGAAGCGCAAGTCGGGCGCGGTCAAGGCGAAGAAGGCGCTGGCCTGCGCCCAGCCACTAAGGGTCTGGAAACCCGCAAGGGAAACCATGGTGACTGAATCGGCGGGCGGCGGGAACAAAAGGTTTTCTGGTTCCGCGCAGCGGAATGGGGATGCGCCAAAGCGAGGGTGGTTGCCTTCGCCGGACGCATCCTAGAACCAGATGGGTGACTGTACAGACACGTGGCGAAGACATTGGAACAGACGGCGTTTCAGCGATGGAAAGCAATGGTTGACCCGATCAACAGAAACAAGGAATTGAAAGGCCGTTGGAAACGGCTCGGGAGGGGTATTTTGTGTTTGACCGGAACCTATAATGGGTGACTAATAGAATATTTCGTAGATGCTGTTTCATAATAACTATTGTTTCACTAATAAAAGGAAAAGAGGAGTAACACATGCAGACAGATTCGTACAATCCGTATCAGGTAGCGCAATCTCAGTTTGACAAAGTAGCTGGCATATTGGAGCTTGATGATGGCGTGAAGGAGCTTTTACGCCAGCCGATGCGTGAATATCATTTCACCATTCCGGTA
>JAAYDL010000003.1 GCA_012729265.1 Lentisphaerota bacterium
CACCCGCTCTTGCGCGAGCGGATACTGCAACGCCGAGTCCCCGCTCAATACCGGCGCGGTTTTGAAGGAGTAGGTGTGAGACCAAGGCCCCTCCTTGCCACGGCTGTCCCACACGCGTACCCGCCAACACACCTCGGCGTCGGTGGGCAGATCCTTGCCCGCGTAGGGGACATAAAGCGACTGGCTCGAAGCGACTTTGCCCGAATCCCAGAGATCCGGCTGATCGGTTTTGAAAAACGTGGTTCCTGACGCCACCTGAATCTGGTACGCGCTTTGGAAGTCACCGGGGCGCGCGTCTTTGAATCCCCAAGAGAACTCCGGTGTCGGATCGGTGACAGCCACCAGCCCCGGCTTGGCCAGCAGTTCACACATCATCGTATCCGGTGTCAGCGCCATCGCGCCGACAGCCATCGACACTGCCATTCCGCATACCCACAGCTTCATCCATCCTCGCATCGTTCAGACCTCCATTAACAATGTGACGCGCCGTATGCCATCACACGATATGACTGGGTTCTGATTTTCACACAATACCAAGGCGCGGACAAGCACAAGTTGAGGACACGGACACGCAGGGTATTTTTATACGCCGATGGTGTTCCCAGCCACTGGGTTGGCATTTATTGTTTTGCTACAAATTGCAAAAACTCTCGAACTTTTACCTCGTCCTTAAACGAGCCTTCAACCCGATCCCCGTTAGTGAACGAAATGAGAACCTCATACTTCCGGAAATCACCACAACCTTCGTAAACAGAATATGTATCAAGAAATCGCAACGCATCGTCAATCGTGGCGAATTTGTTAGAGTGTCCGTATAGCGGAATTACAACCACTTGCTCAACCATCCTGTCTATTCGCTCTTTGAGTGTTGCCACAAACTTATCTATATTCGCCTTGTTCACATTGCCGAGGTGGTCCTTAATACCCTGCATTGCCGATGCCGACAACTTTTCGATTTGCTTAACACACCTTCGAAATGTTGCGTCAGGAGTACTCTCGTCGAATACGACATCGATTTTGCCTGATGCAAAAGCCGCGACGATGCTGTCGTATGAAAAATACAAAACATGGAATCCAAGGGACCGCAGTTGCTCAAGAGATCCTTCCGAAAAAACACCAGCAAGAACCGCGCCAAGGAATGGATTGGACCATTGGTATTTCTCTGCGAGTGGCAAAACGGCCCCTTGAATCTCCTGCGCCTTGTTGCGGGAATGCTTCGTGTACCTGCGCCATGCCACTTCTATAAATGCTACCGGAGTTCCTAAAACAGCATCAGTCCCCCCACGTTCAAGCACATAGTCCAGGTCATGGAGATTGCCGTACGTATCCTCCCAAGTCACCTTTTTACCTTTGCGTGCCGCACGTGAATTCTTCTGGTGGTCCAAATACAAACCATTTCGACTTGCAAATTCAGTCAGAAACGGCTCTATAAGTTCTTCGAGAAGGTTACCGATCAGTTGCCCGAATTTATGAGACGGAGATTCTGCCATGCGTTATCCCTCGATCCAGAGCCTGCCCTCTTTGAGGGGCACACGATGTTTTCTGTTTTTCCACTTCACATTACGATCACGAATCTTCTCGAAAGAATACGACTTGAAGCCTGCATTAAGAGCTAATTTACCCAGCCAGGCATCAACATCTAGATAGACCCCATAGGGTGCTGAGTCACCAATTACAAAGCATAAAACACCGTCAGGGCGGCAGAGGGGGCGCAATGATTTGAAGACCAGTCCAAGATCACGAAAATACGCTGCTGCCATAGTGTGATAGGACTTCCTGCCTCCTCTGGTTTCGCGTACTTCGGCAAGTGTTCTACACGCTATAGAGAGGTCATTCCTAATCGGTTCAAGCACAGGCTCGGCAAGCAGATCATCAAGCACTAATCTTTCTGCTGCAGCATGCTGTGAGCATGAGCGGATAAGGTGTCGGCGAACGGAGTTTTGGAGATCGCCCCACCCATTGATTTCGCCCCAGAATGTCATCTCTAATCGCGTGGCGTCCGCGTAGTCGTAGTTATTCGGGTAGGGAGGAGATGTGATGACAGCATCGGCTTGAATCTGCAAGTCGGTCACAGGAGCACGAGCGTCAGTGAGGATAATTGTGCCTTGCGAAGACCAAGCATTACGCTGGGCATACTCGACATCCTTCAGTATTTCAGACGCTTTAGCGTGAAATGCCGCAACAGGGAGTTGTACTCCAGACTTTGACTTTCTCTTGTTAGGGAGCACGTATTGCCATTGCGCCGTTCCAGCCCCGCTGCACATCCGCAAAATAGATGTCAAAGTAAGCCAAATTAATTCACTCTCGGGTGTCTTATTATCGAACTCTGCGAGAAAAAGATCGCGCATAGAAAACAATGACGCAAGAGAATCGGGCGTATAACACTTGGATAACAACGGCGCTACGTTTTCTGGTTGCGGGGATTCCGCATCAGGCAGGCAGCTCAAAAACGTGTCGAAAGTGCGGCGGATGGCCGAAAGTTCAGAATGTATTCCCCGCAATTTTGCCGTAGCGACTCGGTGAATAAATGGGTGGGTTTCAAATCCCCAACTCTGAACTCGCGCGGCTTCGCTGGCCAAAAGTGTCGTGCCTACTCCAGCAAACGGGTCCAGAACGGAAAACTGGCCTGTGCCCGAATGTCGCTCTTGAATAACCGTTCTAACCCAGTCGGCGGAAAAACCTGCCGAATATCGGTACCAGCGATGGACGGGCAACGACATGTTATCCCCGAACGCACCAGACCTCCCGTTAAACCGAGCGTGAGTTAGGGAGACATCCGGGTTTTCGGCAAATAATTCAGGCTGATATGCGAGAGTACTTCTCATCGATTTGCATTGTCACACATGATGGGGTTTTTTCACTCTTGTTTTTTCGAGCTGCAACATTTTTAGACCTGCCCTGACAGGCAGGCCCTATGCTCATTTACTGGAATGGTATTTATTCTGGCTGCTATGGTCAAGCGTACATTTTTTTGACCGCAGCCAAAACAATCGCGCTGGACCATTCGCCGTAGAAGTTTGTACGCTAGGTACGCTTAACGGAACCGATATGAGGAACGGGAGATGCAGATTAAACAATGGCACCAAATTCTAGCGGCTCTGACGATTGTCCTTGCGACTTTTTTGCTGATGTTGCCAGCACTG
>JAAYDL010000024.1 GCA_012729265.1 Lentisphaerota bacterium
ATGTCAATACTCCACACTTGGTTGACGTATTCAATGCGCACTCCACGCAATAAATACGGGTATATTTTATGTTCCGGCGATGGCTTACTGGTATGCGGCCCAGGCGTGATCGCCTGAATCCCCATCACTTGCATCAAGCGAACTACACGTTTCTGATTTACGTCGTAACCCTGATCGCGAAGCCAGTCAGTCATTCGAGGAGATCCATACTCGGGGTGCTTCAAATATTGCTCGTCCATAAGCCTCATTAGATGAAGATTCTCATCACTTTCAGGAGCCGGTTCGTAATAATAATTTGATCGTGAAACGCCTGCCAACTTACACTGTCTTCGTAGGGATAAATCATCGTTAACATTCACCCAATTCTGACGTATTGAAAGCGGCAGGCTCATAGCTTTTTTTCCAGCCACTTAATATCCATTTTGAGCCGACCAATCTCTTCATAAAGGGGAGCCGTGAGCTCCTCTTCTGTCTTGTTTGAGCTCTTTTTCCCCGATCCAAAAATCTCTGCGGCACTCGATACAAGTTTCTTTTTCCAATCCGAGATCTGGTTCGGATGAACCTGATATTGCGCAGCTAATTCAGCCAGAGTCTTCACGCCCTTAATCGCCTCAAGAGCCACTTCTGCCTTGAAATTATCACTCAGTTTTCTTCTCTCTTTTCTTCCCATTTTCATGCGTCCTTTCGTATCATTTCAAGAACGCAAATTCCACTTAAGCTAGTGGTCCGAAAATCGGGGGTAACCGCAATCTGACATTATACGCTTTAGAATTGTTAATTGGCTGATCAGCCGAAAATATCAGAACTCAGCTGAAGTCATAGCCGACTTGTATCCTGGAACTGTATGGAAATGGATCAAAGAAAACTGCAATCAACAATGGGGAGAATACGGAAAGCAACTGCTCAAAGAGGAAGAAGAGATCAGAAAAGGAAGAAGCATTACCCCATCTCCGACTCCTCATAACAGAAAGTCTTAAAATAATCTTTAATCTACTGACAGCGCTCCGGGTCGAGACCCTCCCCTTTTTCCAAATGAGTAAACGGAGCCTTCGACCAATTAATCACATCCTGATCGCAATCTCGAAAAAACGGCCCTATGCCGTCGATGATAAACAGATCCATCATATTCAGTACTTTACCGTTCGTTAAGGGAGCGGGCCTTAGCCCATTTTCTGATTCCACCGAGAACCAGATATTTTCCTTCAACTCCGGTACTGAACATTCGTGACGTTAGGGCTTTATGAGCTGATCGTAAGTCTACCGTTTGGAGAACGGAGCGCATGACCGCAAGGAGAGAAGAAGCTAAGAGCAATATGGGAGCGCGTTTATTTCCATTCCGATCATCCTGCTGAACGTGCACAACGGAGCAGGGATGCTCCGTCTACGGAGATTCACCCACAACGAATAGCAGGAAAAACACTTAATTTTAAAAAATCATGCTGAATATAATACAGAACAGTCATTTTGATTCGTTTCTTTTTCTACATTCGTTGCTACCGCTCCATCAAAAATCCGTGTCCATCCGTGTGAATCCGTGGTTCAAAATTTCGAGACAGCGGTGTTCGCGAGGGAAAATCAGATTTCTTTGAGACGATAGCCGACGCCGCGAACGGTTTCGATGTAGCGGCCGGCAGGGCCGATTTTACGGCGGAGTCCGACGATCTGCACATCGACAGAGCGTTCGGAAATGGCGACGTCTGTGTTGTGGGCGGCATCGATAATCTGCCGGCGGGTGAAGACGCGTCCGGGTTCGCCGGCGAGCAGTTGGAGGATAAGAAAGTCGGTATGCGTCAACGCAACGGGTTGTCCGGCGACCTTCACGGTGTAGCAGAGTGGATCGATGTCAAGGTTGTGAATAGAGATCGGCGCAAGTCCCCCGTGGCGCGCGACAACTACATTTACTGACCAACGACAATTACACTTACCGGTGATTTAACCGATGATCAGCTCATTTTCTGAGGAGGGAATGAGTGAGTGTAACAACGGATCAACAGGTCAGGAGATTATGGATGGAACGAAGTAAAGGTAGAACGATCGCGCAAGCCGCAATGAAGGCCGGTATGACGGAGAAGACAGCAGCTGGATATATTCATTCGGGTAAACTGCCGTCAGAACAGGTGAAGGAGCGGGACTGGCGAACGCGGGAGGATCCGTTTAATGAGGTCTGGCCGTTGGCTGAGGCGCGTTTGATGGAGGCTCCGGAGCTTGAGGGCAAAGCGCTTTTTGAATGGATCTGTGAGCAATTTCCTGGACACTTTCAGGAGGGACAGTTGCGTACGTTTCAGCGGAGGATCAGGCTGTGGCGGGCGACGAATGGCCCGCCGAAAGAGGTTTACTTCCCGCAGGACCATCATCCCGGAGAACGGTTGGCGTTTGATTTTACGCATATGGATAAGCTTTCTATTACGATTGCGGGCGAGCCGTTTTCTCATCTGTTGTTTCACGCGGTGCTGACCTATTCGAATTGGCAATGGGTTCGCATTTGTCATTCAGAAAGTCTGCTGGCGGTGAAGGGCGGGTTGCAGTCGACTTTTCTTCAGTTAGGCCATTTGCCGCGCGAGGTGTGGTCGGATAACAGTACGGCTGCAACTCATGAGATCGGGAAAGATCAACCCGGGAAGCGGGCGTTTAACGAGCGATATCTGGAGTTGACCGATCATTTTGGACTCACGCCTCGAACGATTCAGGTGGATGCTCCGAATGGGGTAAAGGTGTCAGGGGGTAAAGGTGTCAGTGTACACATCGGTACATGTTGTGGTGGTTGGGCGGGACGGGAAAAGGTGAAATATGTACATATGTGTACACTGACACCTTTTTTCTGACACCTTTTTTCGGGGTCGACCTGCTCTGTGGTGCGCCGAAGCGGCGGGAGTTGCGGAAGGCCTGCAAATACGCGCCGCGCTTCTTTCGGATAGCAACGTTGCGCCGCCACCTCTTCGCTCTTC
>JAAYDL010000004.1 GCA_012729265.1 Lentisphaerota bacterium
AGGTTCCCGTTTCGAGGTCGCGGTAGCGCATGCCTTCGTTGAGGAGGCCGAGTTCGGCTTCTTCATCTTTTGTGTTCGCTTTCTGGCGGTCGAGGTTGGTTCCCCACTCAAAGGGACGGGTGCCGTACGCCTCATAGATTGCAAACCATGTCAAAGAACCATTGTCATCAGACCGTGCGATTACATCACCACGATGATCGGAATGCGAGCAGATAATCTGCCCTTGTTGGTTTCCATCCTTACGAATGGAGTAGACCATACCTCCAACGCCGCCGCCGAGATCCGGCCCGCGCAGGTATTCGACCTGCAGATTTGCTATTGCGGGAGTCTGTGTATATTCCTGAACGCAGAGTCCGCCATCAAACACGCAGGTGTTCGTTTCGGTGGGCGTGGATCGGTAATAGCGACGGGAGCGGTAGTCATACTTAAATGCACTCACGATGGAGCCCGAAGTGGACGTGAGTCGGTTATCATAATCGTAGACGTAGGTGGTTGACGTACTTAAACCCCCTACAGTGACGGTCTTGTTGGTCCGGTTTCCATTATTGTCATACGGGCTATAGCGATTATCGACTTGATCGCTCTCTTTTTCACGAGACGAGGACGTTGCGTCTGCGACGATACAAATTTCCCCTTCCATCACCCTCAACAGATGATTACAAATCGGCCAACATTCTTCTCCTCACGGCGTTGAATTACACCATTCAGACTGCTAGCTTCTCAACTATTGAGATCAGCCCTATTCAGCACATATACAAAGTGAACCAAAATATGAAATTCAGACCCTGCATCGACCTGCACAACGGACAAGTAAAACAAATCGTCGGCGGATCGCTCACCGACGGCAAAGAGCCGGAAACCAACTTTGTGTCGGAAAAAACTCCGGCGTGGTATGCCGAGCTTTACCGCGCGGACAAGCTGACCGGCGGACACGTTATTAAACTCGGCCCCGGAAACGAAACAGCCGCTCGCGAGGCGCTCGCCGCCTGGCCCGGCGGACTGCAGATTGGCGGCGGAATTACCGCAGAAAACGCTAGGGAGTGGCTTGATGCTGGCGCAGGACAGGTGATTGTGACCTCATCCCTTTTTCAGCATCAGCAACTCGACCCCGCTAAACTCAAAAAAATCCACACCGCAGTCGGCTCCGAACGCCTCGTACTTGACTTGAGCTGTCGCAAAAAGGAGGGGAAATATTATGTCGTCATCGACCGCTGGCAAACCTTCACGCAAACCGTCCTCGATGAACAAACCCTGAACGACCTTGCGTCCTACTGCTGCGAGTTTTTAATCCACGGTGTGGATGTTGAAGGTAAACAACAAGGTATGGACGAAGAACTGATTGCTTTAATGGCGAAATACTCGCCGATTCCGTGCGTGTATGCCGGCGGCGTTCGCTCCTTTGATGATCTGGAAAAGCTCAATCAGGCGGGCCATGGAAAGATCGATGTCACCATCGGCTCTGCGCTCGATCTTTTCGGGGGCCCCCTTTCCTATCAAAAGGTGGTCGATTACTGTGGAGCGCGCGCGTAGACAAGACGATGAAAGTGTGTTGCCCTCGTCGGCTGATTTCCTGTAAAAGGTCCTCAGAAAAACGGGGGATGGGGTTGGACCCATTATGAATCGGCTTATAAAAACCTTATATTTCTGGATTGGAATAGCACTCATCTGCAACCTGTTGTCGTTGTCGGCGGGACTTTTTTCGAACGTACTTCCGAAGGGCTTTTTTCTGCTGTATCCCATCGCCGGCGTCATGCAGTTTCCTTTAATTCTGGCGATTGCTCTGGCTCATTTTGGACTCAACATTCTTTTTGATTTACTGCCCGAACGGTTTGCAAGGAAGGGTCAGTGGCTCACATGTACGCTCCTCCTTTTTTTCTGTACGGGGGTCTACCTGTCATCACAGATCATGCGGATCGAAATCGGTTCCTTTCTTTCGTGGGATATGCTGGGCGTCGCCATCAGCGACACGAAACAGCTCCTGCCGGACATTGGACGGCGTATTGGGGTTCACCTGCTGGTGCTGGCGCTTCTCACATCGGCCGTCGGGTTCGGATTTGTCCGCTACTACCACCACACCTCGCGCCCTGTCGGCAGAAAATTTGCAATCATCATGGCGGTCGTACTCGGGCTGAGCGGGACATCGTTTGCGATGGTTATGGGCTCCTCCAAACCGTCGGCATGGCAGGTTCAATACGACATGCTCCCTACGACCTTCCTGACCTCCACATGGGCGGAAAATCTGCTGCTGACCGACGATTATGCAGCGGAAGCGATTGAAACCATCCAGCTCGACCCGCGCACTTCGCTCGAAGAATATCTGGAATACAACACGCCCCAAACAACCCCTAATATATTTTTGATCGTGCTCGAATCCATCACGTGGAATCATTTTTCTTTCACGGGTTACGAACGGGAAGATATTACGCCTAATCTTCAGGCATTTTCGGAACAGAGCACCCTCTTCCCGTTTACCTACGCAGCGGCCAACCACTCCAACTATGCCCAGCCCAGTATTCATTCCTCTCAATACCCGCTCCGCACCAAAAACCTGAACACCTACACGACCGTTGATTATCCAAAAACACTGCTTTTCGATATTTTGGCAAACAGCGGTTATCAAACCGCGTTTATCTCTTCCCAAAATGAGGATTGGTGCGGCATGAAAACCTTTCTTTTCGCCGACACCGAGCTGCAGTATTTCCGCCACTCCAAAGATGAACTCGGCGATGACATTGGCGCAGAGAGTAAAATTGATGACAAACTCACCTGTGAATGGGCGCTGGAATATCTTGAACAGCGCGATCCCGAAACGCCGACCTTCCTCTACATAAACCTCCAACGCACCCATTTCCCATACGATATCCCGGAGGAAGCCGACCGGCCTTATCAGCCCTGCAGCACCGACGACTTCCAATTTTCCTATTTAGGCTATCCCCGCGATGAAATCCAAACCGTGATCAACAAATACGACAACGCGCTGCACTACGTCGATGAACAGGTCGGCACTTTCATCAATTACCTGAAGGAAAACGACCTTTATGAAGATAGTCTGATCATTATCACCACCGACCATGGCGAATCGTTCTACGAACACGGATTTCCCACCCACAGTTCATCGCTCTACGATGATCAGATCCGCGTCTGCACCCTGATCAAACAACCGGGCCAGAAAACCGCCGCCGTGCGTAACGATCCGATTTCGCAGATCGACATCAACCCGACCATCCTCGAAATCCTCGGCATGGAGAATTATCCGAGCTTCCAAGGCGAACCCATCCTGAACAATCCACGGACGAACCCCATCTATTTTATCTGCCACAGTATCAACCGAGGCATCGGCATACTCGACTATCCCTTGAAGTTTATACTTCCGGATACGCGCCGACAGCATTTAACCCATATTGAGGAAGACCCTGCTGAGATCATTGACTATTCCAGCCAGGACCCTGAAAGAATGTTAGAGCTCAGAAAGCAATTGGAAATTTTCCGGCAGCAGCAGCTCTACTACTATATGGACCTCCCCGCCGAAGAGCGTTCCAACCTCTTTCCTCCTCGACTGTAAGGCCTCCGTGCAGTTTATCCGCACGAAGGTGGAGTAACCCTCACCGTAGAGACGATGGTTCTCTTTTGCAAACTCCAGAATGGCTCGCGCCAGCTTCGTTATGGCGCACAATGGAGCTGGAAGCTCCATCTACGCCCGTTTCTGCATTAAAAATTATCTTCAACCATTGGACGATACGTCAGGTCGTGCACCACCACATCGTCCGGGGCGGTAATACAATGCACAATCATCCGGGCAGCGGATTCGGCCGACAAATAGTCGGGCCGCTCCTCCAGACGAAAATCGGTGTCCACGCCGCCGGGAT
>JAAYDL010000025.1 GCA_012729265.1 Lentisphaerota bacterium
AAGATGAGGATTTACCCGCCACCAATCAGGTCGCCCCGCAAATAAATTTCTGCCCCAAATGCGGCTTCGGTGTTGTTTCCGGCGCCCGCTTTTGCGGAAAGTGCGGAAATAGACTATGAGACATCTTTGAATAATACAGAGGGATTCTAAAAATGTAGTATAATGGTTAGACGAACAGGCAGCTGTTTCCCTACTGTCTGTTCGTCTTTTATATCATTCTTTTCCGTATTCAGTTTACCTTGACACTCGGTTCACAAGTTGTCTTTACGACCACTCGGGTTAGGCGCGGCGGCTTTTTTGATTTAGGTGTCCTTGCGGAGAATCTCCAGATAAGCGCCATATGAGAAGATGCGCGTACGGCCTTGCTTGTCCGGCTGATTCAGGAGGCCTTTCTCTACAAGCAGCTCCACCGCTCTGGAAACCGCGTTGTAGGACAGCTCAAGCGCCTCTGCGGTCTTTTTGATTTCAATGATAGGATTGGTTTCGAGATAACGGAATACGGCAAGGATAGTCTGCGTTGACCGACTCGGCTCACCGATTAAGGCAACGCTCCTGCTATGGAGTGCTGTAAGCTCATCAATCGTCTCGACGGCATCCTGCGCCGACTCATAAATCGCCCGGAGAAAGAATTTAATCCATTGCTCATAGCTTCCGCTGCGGCGAACCTCGCTCATGCGGTCGTAATACTCGATGCGGTTCTTTTTAAGAAAATAGGAAATATAGAGCGCAGGTGTTTTCAAGACGCCTTTCTCCATGAGAAACAGGGTGATAAGCAGCCGACCGATTCTTCCGTTCCCGTCAAGAAATGGATGGATGGTTTCAAACTGATAGTGTATCAGACCGGCTCGAATGAGCAGGTCGAGATCGTCGTCCGTGTTCAGATATTTTTCCAGATCCGAAATTGCCTCGATCATGTCGTCCGGGGCGGGTGGGATATAGCGGGCGTTTTTAATGGTGCTCCCCGCGCCGCCGATCCAGTTCTGCGAGGTGCGAAACTCACCTGGGCTTTTTTCCTGTCCTCTGACACCCTGCATTAAAACGGCATGGGTTTCCTTCAAAAGCCGATTGCAAAGCGGCAGCTCCTTACGTCTGCTTAGCGCATAGTCGGTTGCCTTAATGTAATTCACAACATCCGCCACATCGCGGTTGGCATTCTCGTCTATCAGAGGATTCAGAACATCCTCCAGCGTGGTCTGTGTTCCCTCTATCTGAGAGGACAGAAGTGCTTCCTTTCGCACATACATGGTTACGAACAAATCCACGTTGGGTATCCGTGACGCCAGCCCGGTCAGCAAGGTAACCTGATTGTTGGCCTTTATCAGCAGCTCGACCATTTCACTGTCAAGCTCAACAGGAGGCTTTGGCGGTAGGGGCGCGGGCACGAAGGATTGATACGCCGATTCTCCGGACAGGTTGCTCTTATAAAAGCCTGCTCTCTTATCCGTAATTCTCACTCCCTTCGGTGAAATAACTGCATTGATTATAGCATTATTATTTCCGAAAAACAAGAGTTCATGAAATGTAACGAGCGTGTAACGGTAATTTATTTCGTCAATATTAATTATAAAGTAACGATTGGTGAGAAAATCTGCGTTTATTTCACCGTATTTTGCTTTTTTTTGCTGCATTCTCTCAGGGCGTGTAAGATAAACGTGTCCGTTCCATACCCCAAAGGAATGAGAGCGGATATGCAAAGGCGGCGTCGGTTTTGACCGATGCCGCCTTTGCGATTCTGTTAAAGTACGCCGATCCGCTTGAGGTAAGCGAAGTTTTGTTTCACGCTTTACCGCTCCCGCCCCGGCGTTCGATGCTGCGGCTCCATGTCGCCCTCGTCCGGTTCGGTATCGAGGATTTCATGGTCTTTTTCGTCCATGTTCAGCAGGATATTCAGTTCTTTCAGTCGTGCGGCCTTTTCCGTGTATTCCTGCTCCTGCGGGAATGGACGGTCAACCTCGCTTTTGGCCACTGCAAGATGATTTTTGGATTCCTCCAGCTTTGTTTCGCAGCTTTGAAGGGATTCCGCAAACCGCTCCAGGGCATTGTCAAGGCGGGTGATGTTGCCGTGAATGTCCGAGCCCAGCGCAACCGTATGGGACAGCGCCCCGGACAGCGTGACGCGGTACTCCTTTGCAAAACTATCAAAGGATAAAATCATCTGAAAACCGCGATACTCACCGAGCGCAACGGGATCGGGAGAGGTCATGGCTTTGCAGGCTTCTATGATCGCCTTGCCTGCCTCAGCTTTTTCGGCATAAAAAATCCCGCCAATTTTCATGGGCGGGAAGTGGTCTTTGTCGGCGGGGTGCTTCGCTGCGGTTTCGGCGTCGGTTTTGTACCCTACAATTCGCTCGGTTTGCCGCTTTATTTTCTGTGGGTAATCCTTTAAGATTTTGTCCTCCAGCGCGTACTTCTGACTGAGATGGCTGGCGTGGAGGATTTTCAGCTTGTTCACATCCATCTCAAGCTGGCATTTTTCGATGATGAGCGGGTTGCCGGTAGCCAGCGCCTTGATTTCAGCGTAGGACAGGGCGGTTTCGTCTACATCCTCAGCGGAGCGGACGGGTAGCTTGCTGGTCATAATCTGGCTGATAAACTTCTGCTTGTTTTCCACAAGCTGATAGAGGTAGCTGTCAAAGGTTCCCTCCGTGACATAGCGGAAGATCTCCACTTCGGGATTCCTGTTGCCCTGCCGGACGATTCTGCCGAGCCGCTGCGCCAAATCAGAGGGACGCCACGGACAGTCGAGGTCATGGAGGGCAATCAATTTGTCCTGCACATTGGTTCCCGCGCCCATCTTCTGTGTGCTGCCCATCAGGACGCGGATTTGACCTTTGCGGACTTTGGCGAACAGCTCTTTTTTCCTGGCCTCAGTATCGGCATTATGGATAAAGGAGATTTCATGCTCCGGGACGCCCTTGGCCATTAGCTTGGCTTTCAGGTCGTCATAAACATTGAATGTACCATCTGCCTTGGGTGTCGAGAGATCGCAGAACACAAGCTGGGCCAGCCGTTTCTCGCGGTGCTGCTCCCAAATGCGGAACACGTTGGCGGCGCAGGCGGCAACCTTGCCGTCCGGGTCGTCGGGTAGCAGGGGGTTGATAAGCCGCTGGTCGAGCGCCAGCTTGCGCCCATCGTTTGTCACCTTCAACATATTGTCGGTGGCCGGGTCTACCTCACGGTTTCGTATCCGCTCCGCACGCTCCGCCAGCTCCGCAATCATATCCTGCTGCCACTGGCTCGGCTTGATGACCTCCGTATGGAAAATGGCTTTGGGAACGGGAAGATGGAGCATATCGGCGGTCTGAATATCGGCCACCATCCGAAACATGGACATCAATTCGGGGAGGTTATAAAACTTGGCGAAGCGGGTTTTGGCGCGATAGCCGGTTCCCTCCGGGGCCAGCTCAATCACCGTAAGGAAAATCACACGGCTGGTCAGTTGTATGAAAGACTTGGATTTTCCGTTTATTCCGAAACAGAAGATGAGTTTCAGAGGAGCTATACGGTGGAGTATAAAATTCAAATATTATCCTTGCGTGACCACCCTGAACGAGCGGATGAATGCCGGAGGCTCCTTTTAGAACACTTCAACGAGTTCACATCGAAGCATCCTGCGGAAGTGTTGGCAAGCAATGGCACCTTCCCACAGGGATATTTCATGCTAAAAGAAAAAAAGGTCATCGGTTGGACGGGTCTTCATGAGAAAGAAGCTGTTACTGGTAGAGTATATGGATGGGAAGGGTCGATTGAGAAACCAGAAATTCTGAGCGACGAGCTTTCGCCGTGGATTACACCGTTATTGGTACATCCTGACGAAAGGGGCAACCGTTACGGCAAAATGCTTTTGGAATACGCACGAAAGGAAGCTGGACGGCTTGGTTTCAAAGTTGTTTATCTGACAACTGGAGAAATCGGTTATTACGAAAAATATGGCTTTCGAGAAGTCGGACTAACTACTTTTACATGGGGGCGACCGACGAAAGTATACGAGCATGACGCTATCTTTAAAATGGAGGTGTAGCAAATGCAGTGCCACGCAATACCACTCCGAAAGGGATTTCTATACGGAACAGTATTCCAATACCAAAAGCGTTATACTTGAACTTTTAAAGTTTGGGCAGGCAAGCAATGCGATTACAGCACAGAACATTGACGACCTGGCTGATTCAATCATGTTTTTATTCGAGGGGCTGCGATCAAAGGCTATTTCAAGCGGAATATCTCCGGAATTGGCCGAAAGGCAACTGGATTTTTGCAAGCGTATGATCTTTTCGAATATTTTCAGCCGATAGAAAGGACATATATGAACGTACTGATCACAGCTGGCGGAACAGCGGAAAAAATTGACGATGTACGAAAAATAAGCAATATAGCCACCGGTCGTTTGGGAAGTCTGATTGCGGATGCATTTCTGAAGATGGAGGATGTCACCGTCACCTACGTCTGTTCCGAAGAGGCCTATGTACCACAAAACAAAGGATCAGAAGTCCGGTATATCGATAATGTGGAAA